>CAVGOI010000001.1:0-37453 GCA_963630875.1 Mycobacteriaceae bacterium
TGTGCCCTTTTTTTGTCATCTCCGTGTAGAAGTTACGGAGCAGATGCACATGTGCTGGGTGCGCTATGTCAATTAGTATGTTCATTGTTTGCTATCGGTATGTCTTTTATTTTTCGGGCGGGGTTGCCGGCTACTATGGTGTACGGGGCGACATCTTTGGTTACTACGGCTCCTGCGCCCACCACGCTGCCTTTGCCTATCGTTACGCCGTTGAGAATGATAGCGCCTGCCCCTATCCAACAATCATCTTCTATTCGTACCCCCCCCCTTACGAACAGGGATGTATTTGCGAATAGCAGAGGCGTTCGCATGACTAATGAGCGTCAGTATCACACAGGGGGCAATTGACACACGGTTGCCTATCGTGAGCGTGCCACGATTCTCTGTAAAGTTTTGCGTAATCGTCAAATCGCCTGCGATATAGACTTGCTCGCCCACCGTGTATCCCAATCTCCGCAGTGCTTCTATTCGCACAGGATTATAGGGAAAATGCACCCCTACTTTGTAGAGAAGCGCATTCTTAATTCGTATTGCCCAAAGTCTGATAGTCATCTCTTTTTCAGTATCTTAACGCCGAGCGAACCAAGGCGATAGAGCAGCGGGTGGCAGACACACAGATACCGCCCATGTTCTACCTCTTTGCCGCCAAAGCGAGCCTTGAAATCCCGTACGCCGTATGCTTCATCGGGTTTGCCTGCCCCCATCATGTCGAACAGCGGATAGTCGCCCTCCGCCGCATAGCAGATACCGAGATAGGTGGCATACGACGAGGGAAAGACATGTTCGTATTTGCCGTCCTCGCCACAGACGAACCACTCGTACACGCCTTTTCCCTGCAGACAAACACAGACTGTGCCACCGATAATTTTCTCCTTATATGCACAGAGCAAGAAGTGTCCGCCGTCCGTCTTGTAGAGTTGCTCAAAGAACGCCCATGAGAAAAGAGGCGTCTTTACTTTTGTGCGATAGAGCATTTGCAGCAGCGCATAGTACTCCCGCACTTGTTCCAAAGTGGGGTGCAGCACAGGCGCAACGCCCTCGCGTATCGAAGTGCGTATGTCCCGTTTGCGACTCTTGCCGAGGTTCTGTTCTACCACAGCAGATGAGAAAGTGTCGATATGAAAATTCAGGTGCGGCTGATAGGCAAAACCATTGTCGGCGAATACCTTTCGCCAGCGGCTGTAGTCGTGGAAGTTACGCAGTTCGATATAGATAGCCTTTTTTGCCAATCCGCTACGCAGGGTAGTAAGCAATGCAGAGAGTGCCTCGTCCGAGATAGCCGTATCAAGCATCGCTCCCCCGATGATAATTGCCCGACGGGTAAGGTACTGCTTGACTTTGCTCTGTTCGTGCGTGATATAGCCCACGATGATGCCCGTAAGGCGGACGCTTGTCGTATGTGAAGATTCTGCCTTATCGGTGCTCTGTTCCGCTACGGCATACACAAAAGGTGTCATCTCTTGTGGCAGCGAGGCATAGAACCGATACGCCTCTCGTGTCTGAAACCAAGTGGCGGTATCGCTTTCCTGCACAAGTGTGTCCCACGCCTGTGGGGTAATATCCTCGTATCGGCCGTATATCCGTATCGTGTGTGTCTGCTCCATGAATTGCCTGTCTCCGTGTTGTCTTCGTGATTAGCAGCACAAAAACGACCATTTTTCCGCTGCCAATGAACGGGGTATTCAAATTCACTTGCAAAGGTACGACTTTTCTCACACATATCCAAATCCATGCAACTGCTAAGACCAAGTTAGAACAACTGCTCGGGCGCAACCCGCAAGAAAGACTCAAGAGGGAAACCACCTGTCCCCACTACCATCGTGTGCTTTGGATGGAACTGCTCGGCAAACAAGTGCAGCCCTTTGTTGTCGGAACGATAACCACTTTTAACCTCAATCGCTACCACATCATCCAGTCCCCGTTGTAGCACAAAATCCACCTCGTCATCTCGGTTACGCCAATAGAACACCGAATAGTTCTGTTCTTCAGCATGGTTCACCAAGTGTGCCCCTACAGCACTTTCTACCCAACGCCCCCAACGCATACTATCCAACTGTGCAGCCTCGAATCGGTAATCCGAAAAAGCAGAAAGGAGTGCATTATTGAACACTTGAAACTTCGGTACGGACTGAATACGCCGTATCGATGCATTCGCATATTTTTGCAGTCCACAGAGCAATTCGGCTTCTCCCAATACCGTCAGATACCCCGCTAGCGTAGTCGTGTTGCCTGCATCCTGCAATTGTCCCAAAAGTTTAGAGTACGACACCAACTCGGCACTGTAAGTCGCTCCAATCTTGAAGAGTTGATTGAGCAAAGCGGGCTTGTGAATACGCTTGGTCATCAGCACATCTTTCTCAATGGCAGGGGCGATAATCGACTGTCGGATATAGTTTTTCCAACGCACCTCTTGTTTAACAAACTGTGCTGCACCGGGATAACCTCCGAAATAGATATATTGTTCCAACGAGAAGCCAAAACCTTCTTGCATCTCTTTGAAAGACCAGTGCGGAATGCGTATCAGTTCGAAGCGTCCTGCAAGACTTTCTGTCAGTCCGTCTTTGAGCAACAGACGACTGCTGCCGAGCAGTATCACTTTGATATTCACATTGTTCCATGTATCTGCATCCCATTCACGCTTCACGATTTCGCTCCAGTTGTTCAGTTTTTGCACCTCGTCAATGATGAGGATGTGTTCCTCTTGCCGCAGCACCCGCACCTGTTGGCGTACATCGTTCCACTGCTTGGCTATCCATTCGGTGTTATTTTCGTCCACAGCGTCTGCCGTAACAGAGGTGACGGGGACAGTGCATTGTGCCACAAATTGCTGAATCAGTGTGGTTTTACCTACTTGTCGTGCACCGGCTAAGACTTGTATCGTCTTTCGCGGTTCAGCCATTCGCTCCTGCAGGGTTTTTAGTTCGTCTCGTATAATCATAGCCGTACAATTCACTCAATTTTTCCGTTACAATTTACTCAATATTCTATTACATTTTACTCAATATACCGTTACGATTTACTCAATTTTCATCTACAAATCACTCAATATTTGATTACAATTTACTCAATTATTTCTTACAATTCGCTCAATATTTCGCCGCAAAGGTACGCTTTTTCTTTTGAACATGCAAATATATTCGACTAATTTTGAGCGAAATAGCACAAAATAGCCCACTTTTAGTATTATCTTCTTCGTTTAGAGCATACAAACCATTTACCACGCATTGATAACGAACTTTCAGCCTCACTTCTCTGTCGAAGGACTGTCGAACCACCGTCGAACCAGCATCGAACCACCTCGGAGAGAAAAACACAGAAAAAGACGGACAAAAGTGCAGGGGATTTGCTTATTCGGCAGCGGTGCGGTATCTTGCCACAAAAGCCACCCAAAAGAAACGGCAATAACACACATAACAAACAACCAATAATACACAACGATTATGGTATATGGATACATTCGAGTCTCGACCGACAAACAAACTGTCGAGAACCAACGCTTTGAAATTCAACACTTTGCCGAGCAACAGAGCCTGCACATCGATGGTTGGATCGAAGAAACTATCAGCGGCACCAAGAACTACAACAAGCGGGCATTGGGGCGGCTGCTCCGGCGAGTGCAGAAGGACGACATTATCATCTGCTCCGAACTCTCGCGGCTCGGGCGAAACCTCTTTATGATTATGGAGATACTGAACCACTGCATGAGCAAAGAATGCAAGGTATGGACGATAAAGGACAACTACCGTTTGGGCGATGACATACAGAGCAAAGTGCTGGCGTTTGCGTTCGGTTTGTCGGCGGAGATAGAACGCAATCTCATCTCGCAGCGCACCAAAGAGGCATTGGCACGCAAGCGCAAAGAGGGTAAGGCGTTAGGGCGTCCGAAGGGGAGAAAGAACAGTGCGGAGAACCACCCGCTCTACCGCAAGCGAAAACTGATACAACGCCTGCTCAATGAGCAAGTGTCGCAACGAAAGATAGCGAAACTCTGCAAAGTAGACCGCGGCACTCTCGCCCGCTACATCCGACAAATGCAATCGCAAGAAGACTAACCCTTTCTCATAGCAGCAGAAAAACAGTTTTTATGAGCAGCCACTGCGGAGGGGGGATTGGGGAATTAGGAATTAGGAATTGGGAGTTGGGAATTTTTGCGCGGGGCTCTCGCAGGTCGTTTGTTCGCCATGGGTCATAAAAAAGGCTGCCCAACAACATCTGTCAAGCAGCCCATTCTATGTATTCAACTCAGGAATTACATCCCTTCCAGTCGGGAATTACTCCCAGCCGAGGTTCTGACCGATTTCCGCATTGAGCGATATTTGTCCGCTCGGGATAGGATTCAGGTAGTACTTCTTGTCGAAGATACGGTCGGGGCTTGTTCCCTTGCAGTCGATATAACCGGCAGCATTTACCGTCACATTCTTGGAATCGCGTACCCATGCATCGTCCAACCATGCGCCAAGGGTCTGGTCGGGATACTTTTGGGTATCCAACTTGTCGAGTTGATGCCAACGAATCAAGCACCAGTAGCGGTCGTCCTTGTCGTACATCATCTCCACACGCCGCTCACGGCGGATCTCCCAAATTAGGTTGCTGACGCTCATGTTGTTGGCGGGGTCTGCGGCAGGAGCCAACGCCATAGCAGGCATGCCCGCACGGCTACGGAGGAGATTGACAGACTTATCCAAGTCATCTTGGGTTATGCTTTCCATCTCGGCGCACGCCTCGGCATAGTTCAAGTAAATCTCTGCCAACCAGAAGATAGGCGCATCGGTCTCGTTGCCATTGGTGGATTGACGGTTCTTCGCTATTGTTTTCGGCTCATCGAACTTGAGGACACCGTAGCCCGAATAAGATGTGTTCTTGGCTGCTCCATCTTGTCCCGCCTCATAGCGATAGCGGATACGCCCCTTGCCGACATAGCGGAGGTCTTCGTCCACCTGCTGCGCCAAACGCGGGTCGCGGTTCGCCAGAATAGTCTCAATGGTGTACACCGAGTCGATGATGGTGGAGTCGTTAACAACAATAGTATCCACGCGCAGTGTGCCGTGATCATCGTTGGCATCTGCCACCGTACCATCCAATTTGAGGTATGCGTTGAACGCCGCCTTGCTCATACCCTTGGTGGGGGTAGAGCCGCAGCAGTAGTCCTGCGTGGCGTGGGCGAGGACCCCCAATACATACTTCTTGTACATAATCATCTCTTTGTTACCGGACAAATCCAACGAGTTGTAGTTTGCACGATAACCGTCCGCCCCATCGGTAAGAACAAATTCGCCACTGTTCATGATGACCTCGCAAGCCGCTTTAGCCTCTGCCAAATACTTGTCGGCACGGGTTTTGTCGGCCGCCTTGCCGTTCTCGGTTTGCGTGCGGTATTTGCAGAAAGTACCCTCGTACAAGCAAACCTCCGACTTGATGGCATTTGCCACATACACATTGAACGCTGTCTTGGAGGAGGCATTGAGGCTGATGTTTGCCACTGCATAGTTCAGGTCTTCCAACACCTTGTCCATAACCTCGTCGCGATCGGTACGCTTGCCGTAAAGCACCGTTACATCATTCGTGGTCAATTCTTTGTCCACCCAGTAGCAGTCGCCGAAGGCACGCACGAGTTTGTAGTGCTGGTAGCCACGATACAGACGAGCCACGCCCATCCAGTGGTTACGATTCGCATCCGCCATCTCGATATCCGGCAACTTCGCGAGTACGATATTTGCGCGGCGTATCTCCTCGTAGGCATTTTGCCAAGTTTTGTCGGTAGCAGAAACATTGATGTTCGACCATTTGGTCAAGCCCTTCTCCGCCTGATTGTCGTTCAGCGTCGGGAAGTAGAACACACCGTAGGTACCATTGTTACCATAGCCCGAGAACTCGTTGTAGAAATAGTTGCAATACAACTCCACATTGGTCTCGTTGGTAAAATAGTTGTCTTTGGTGAACTCGGTATCGGGGTCGTTGTTGAGCAAGTCGCAACCTGTCAGCACCACCATACCTGCCATTAAACTAATTACTATCTTTTTCATATTTGTATTCCTTTTAAGATGTTAATACTATCCTTGCCACGCATTACAAAGTGATTTGGAAACCAAACGAATACGAGCGATAGATCGGTTCTGTACGCCCGAATACACCGTTGGACAGAGAACCTGTACCGGTTGTAATCTCGGGGTCTAAGCCATACTGTGCAGTATGGTTGATGAGGTCAGCCAAGTTGTTGAACGAAGCGTAGATGCGCACTTTCTCGATGGTAGCCTTGCGCGTCCATTTCTGCGGCAGGGTGTAACCTACGGTGAGGTTCTTGAGGCGCAGATACGCCATGTTTACCAAGTACTTGGATTGCGGGTAGAAGTTGTTGCAACCATTGTTGAGGATAGACGAACCCGCATTGCCCTGACCGGCGTTGCCACCGAACAGACGCGGATATGTAGCACCTTGGTCAACGGTATTGTTGTCCACCATGGCTTGGGTTACATAACTGGTTTGGTTCGCATAGATAGCGTCCACACCACGCATCATCGGCATTACGAATGCGGATTGCGTCCACATATCGCGTTTGCCCACGCCTTGGAAGAAGAGGTCGATGTCGATACCTTGCCAACTTGCGCCCAACCGGAACGAGTATTGGTAGCGTGGCGTGGTGTTACCGATCTTCACGAGGTCGCCGTGGTTCTCGGGCGTACCATCGCCCCAGTCAATCTTGCCGTCGCCGTTCTGGTCAACGAACTTGATGTCGCCTACACCATAGACAAACTTACCTTTTTCTAACAGACTTTGATCAGCCACACCGTCTGCGTAAACGGGATGTCCGGCAGCATCGGTGCCGTTGAAATCTTCAGCCGTGAAGTAGCGGTCGGTCTCAAAGCCCCAAATCTCGCCATACTCCTTGCCGGAATAGTTGGTGTTGATGAGGTTGTTGCTCTCCCACTCGGTGATCGTTGCCTTGTAGTCCGAGAGGTTGAAGTTCGCATAAATCTCAAGGTCTTTGAGGTCATGGAACAGGTGGCGGTAGTCAATGCTGAGTTCCCAACCGCGTGTGCGGAGCGAACCTACATTCTCGTAAGCGGCGGTAGCACCGATAACCTGCGGCAACGCCTTACCCGGAGCCAACATATCTTTCGTGTCACGCTGATACCAGTCGAAGCCGATGTTCAAGTCGTTGTTGAAGAAGCCGAGGTCGATACCCACATTGGCGGTAGCAATCGTCTCCCAAGTCAGAGCGGGCGACACCATCTTCGGTTGTCCGAAATAGTCGAGACGCACACTGCCATCGCCCAGCCAATATGCCTTGGTGTCGGAAGTGGCATACGGGTCGCGGTTTTTGGTCATGGTCTCGATGAACATCAAGTCGCCAATTTCCTGATTACCGATCGTACCGTAGGATGCACGGAGTTTCAGGTTGCTAACCACCGCCTTGGCAGGCTCAAAGTAAGGTTCCTCGCTGATACGGTAGCCCACAGACCCCGAAGGGAAGAATGCCCACTGATGACCGGCGGGGAACTTGCTGGAAGCATCGCCGCGCGCATTGAACTCGAAGAGGTAGATGCCCTTGTAGTCGTAGTTGATACGCCCGAAGATACCGGCGGAACCGTTGTGCGAGCGGCTGTGCGAATACGCATAGTCGCTGGCGGTGAGAGCCAACTCCGGTTTGTTTTGGTCTTGCATATCATGACGCTCGTAGTAGAGGTACTCGTATTCGTCCTTGTCGATATTTGCACCCACCATTACATTGAAGTTGTGCGCCTTTGCCACACTGGCATTGTAGTTGAAATACATATTGGCTACATGGTTGGTGTAGAGGTCGTTGGAGGTCTCAATGAAGTCCGTTGTACTGATGGTGCCGTGCTTGAAATTCTCACCCTGCAAACTCCATGTATTCACGAGATCTTCGCGTGTACCGATACCCTTGTAGCGGTTGGTGCGGTAGGTGTAGGTATAGTCGCCGTTGAAGGTCAAACCCTTGGCGAGGTTCAACTTCAAGAAGCCTCCAGCACGCAGGTTCATGCGCTGCTTGTAGGAGTCGCCGCCTTGTTTGCGGAAGCCGATCATGTTACGGCCGTCGTATTGGTTGCCATCGGCATCCTCAAAGTAACCCCACGGACCGAAGAACGAACCCCAGCGCCATGCGTACTGGTACGAACCCGCACCACGCACATAGGGATAGGTGTAAGTGCGGTGTTGCATATTAAAGCGAGCACCCACTTCTAACCAGTTATTAACTTTGGTGGATACATTCACCGTGGCATTGAACTTGTCCATCTTGTCGGGGTTGAAGTTCATGATACCTTGCTGGTGGTTGTAGCCGAGCGACATATAATAGTTGGTTTTGCCCGAGTTGCCTTGTACCGACAGGTTGTGCGACTGCGAGGGGGCGGCATTGTTGAACAGAATACCGGCTACATCCCAGTCGGCATAGTAGCCGTTTTCATCATAGTCGTCGCCATAGACCATTGCGCGGTAGCCCGATTTACCACCGTGCTTTTCCTGCCATGCGTCCACCTTGCTAATAAACTCGTCAGTATTTATGTACATACCGAACAACTCGGAAGCGTCACCCGCACGGTCGTTGGCTTCCGCCATAGCCGTAATCTGCTCTTTTACCGTCGGATAGTTCGGCAAAACGGAAGCGCGGCTCCATGCAAAGTTGTTGTTGTAGGTAACGCTCACCTTCTCGGCAGTCTTGGCGGTCTTGGTGGTAACCAATACCACACCAAACGCAGCGCGCGTACCGTAAATAGAGGTGGAAGCCGCGTCTTTCAATACCGAAATCGACTCAATGTCGTTGGGGTTGAGGTAGCCGAGGTTGTCCATAGGCACACCGTCCACGATGTACAACGGCTTGGAGGCCGCACTGTTCGACAACGAACCCACACCACGAATCACGATGGTCGGGTCGGCACTGATATCACCGTTCTGGTTGGTGATGGTCAAGCCCGGCACCGCACCTTGCAATGCTTTCGCCACATCGGTCTCGGTCTTCGACTCCAAGGCTTTGCCCACATCCACAGTGGTAACCGCACCTGTCAGGTTGGCTTTCTTTTGCGTACCGTAACCAACCGCCACCACCTCGTCCAACATGTGCGTGTCTTCTTTGAGCATCACCACCATGTCTTTGTGAGCGCGTACCTCTTGGTCTTTGTAGCCAATGTAAGATACAATAAGTGTAGCATTCTTTTCCACGGAAATGATGAAGATACCATCAAAATCTGTGATAGTACCATTCGTCGTTCCCTGCTCCGTAACATTGGCACCAATCAATGGCTCGCCATTGATGTCCACCACGCGCCCGTTAATCTGTTCGGGGGCTGCCATCATGGGAAAACAAACCGCTGTACCTACTGCCACGAGCAAGCACACGATGAGTTTCCGCAAACCGTTCTCTGAGTTTTCGTTTCTCATGATTTATTAGATTTAGTTAATTATGATAGTTATTGGATTCTTACAAGGGCAGCAACTATCTAACTACCACTGCGTTATATCCGTATCCATCACCCTTTGTGGCTGCTGAAAAACGACCGTTTTTTAGCAACCGGTTGCAAAGGTACTGCTTTTTTGTACATCACGCAAATTTTCCATGCATTTTTCCTTAATAAAATTTTAGGTAAGTCCTCTTTTGCTTGTTATTTTTATGCGGTAGGCGTCCAACGGTTGCCTCTTTTTCCGTGTCCCGACAAGCCCTTTGACAGGGGTTGCCGCAGGGCTGTTTGTGGCTGTTCAAAAACGGTCGTTTTTGAGCAGCCACTGCGTGACATGCAAGGACTTACGCGCGGAAAATCACGCTACAAACCATCGGTAAACAAGCCCGATTATTGGGCAATACGACGCTCGATGGCAGCCATATCCTGACGCAACACGGTGTCGTAACTCAAGGAGTCGGTTATGGAGCCCAAAGCATGCGCCACAGTGGCATGGTCGCGGTGCACACAAACCCCTATCTCGGACAAAGAACTGCCCGTATATTTTTTCAGCAGATACATGATAATCCCCCGCGCCCGAACCACCTCGCGCTGACGCGTACGGTTCATAATCGTCTTTTCGGGGATATTGAGGTGCCTGCAAACCGCCGAAATCACATCTTGGGAGGCATACGACTTGGGTTGCAACGCCACCAACCTGCCCACAACGGTCTCGGCAAGGGTAAGGTCAATCGGTCTGTCCGTCAGCGTGGAATACGCCAACAGACTTGCCAACACCCCTTCCAAATCGCGTATATTGTCCGTCACATTGGCAACAATGTAGTTCACAATGTCATCGCTCAATACGATGCCGTCCTTGTGCATCCGATAGCGCAGAATATCGCGGCGCAAGGCATAATCCGGACGCGCAATTTCCGCCGACAAGCCCCATTTGAAGCGCGAAAGCAGGCGCTCCTGCACACCCTTCAACTCCGAAGGGCAACGGTCGGAGGTCAAAACCAACTGCTTGTGGCTCTGCTGCAGGTAGTTGAATATCTGGAAGAAGGTATCCTGCGTGCCTTTGAGATCGGCGAAATACTGGATATCATCCACAATCAGCATATCCACCGACTGGTAGAACAACAGGAAATCGGGTACCCGGTTGTGGCTGACCGCGTCTTGGAACTGCAACTTGAAGGTGTTTGCCGTCACATACAAGACCCGTGCATCGGGGTTCTCCCGCAACACCGCATTACCCATGGCACTTGCCAAATGCGTCTTGCCCACGCCGCTCCCGCCGAACAGGAACAGCGGATTGAATATCGTCTTTCCGGGCTGCTTGGCAATCTCAACTCCTGCCGCCCGCGCCAACTTGTTGGGCTCGCCCTTGACAAAGTTGTCGAAAGTGTATTGGGTATTGAGTTGGCTGTCCCACTTGTCGGATTGCCCGTCTGCCGTCAGGCGTACATCGCGCGCTACGGAAACCGGCGCGGCTTTGAGCGGCTCACTCGGCACATCGATGGTACTCCCTGCCACGCAAATGCGGTATTCCAACTGCACCTTCTCGCCGAACACACGCCGCAATACCCGCGAGAGCAAGTCCAAATAGTTGTCCTCGATATAGTCCACAATGAACTGGCTCTTCACTTGCAGCACCAACACATCGTTTTCCCACTGCAACGGGACCAATGGTGCAAACCAAGTTTGGTAAGCACTCTGCGACAGATTGTCCCGCAACACACGGCGACACTCCTCCCACAATATATTCCCGTTTTTTTCCACGAATTGAAAAGGATTTGCGTTTGTTTTTGCGCGAAAGCGAGTGCAAAGGTAGTAGTAAAAAATCACTCCTGCAAATGGCGCGTCCATGTCCTTTTGTGGAACAACTTCTATTTGCACACATTTCAGCGCGTTACACGCAATCGTCTTATTTTCAGTATATTGTAGAGGTTATAAGTGTCTAATCGGCTGATACTCACAACCCTTTTGCCGCAGCGTTCCACATATCCGCGCGAAAATGAAAATCCCTAACTTGTTGTGCATAAAACAAGTTAGGGATTATTTTTCGCCTTCGCGATAATTAGATACTCGAAGATTAAGGGGGCTTCTATAAATTCTCCTTAGGGGGTTTGCTTTGGGATGCGTTTCTTGATACAGGGGTGGGCTTTCACCGACATCACGACCGTATCGACATTCAGCACGGCACCGTCTAAATCCCGCAGAGCGGTGTTTAAGTTGTCGTAGAGGGTCTTGTCGTTGAGTAGCAGCCCCAAGGTGCCGCTATCCGACTGCAACACGGTGTTCACCTGCCCGATGGTGGTGTCCAATTTGCGCAGCGTGTTCTCCAAATCCGCCGCCCGCACACCGGCTGCCACCGCCTGCAAGTCACCGATGGCGGAGTCGGCTTTCGCCACAATCGAGGGCAACTGCCCGCCCGTGAAGGCACGGATATCCCGACTGCTGTATGTCAAGTCTGCCGTGATGCGCTCAATATTTTGCAGCGTGGCATGCAGACTGCCCGCCTCCATCTCGTTGTTGAGCGACGCCACCAAGGTATTCGCCTCCTGCAATACACTGTCCAAATGCGCCAACAGACCGGTTTGCAAGCCGTCCAACAGCCCCGGTATGACGATAGTGGGCAGCGTATCGCCACGGTGATAGGATGCGTCGGCAACTATGTCGGCTTGCCCGGGAACGCACAATTCAATCGCCATACCGCCCAACAGCCCGTCCGACACCAATGCCATTTGCGTACCCTTGGGCAGGTTGATTGCCTTGTCGATAGACACCGCCACCAAGAATGAGGTGTCGCGCGTGAAATCGTATTGAATACTCTCCACCAAGCCGACTTTGTAGCCGCGTATGTACACCGGTGCCTGCTCGGTCAGCCCCGCAACCTTTTCAAACTGCCCCATATAGCAGCGTGTGGGGGAAAAGATGTTAATTCCTTTCAGGAAATTAAATCCGAAATACAAGATACCCGCACAAACGAGGGCGAGGATACCTACTTTTAGTTCTCGTGCATGTTTCATTTTGTGTAATATTTTTCAAAGGCATTGAAAATGCCGTTTACGATTTCTTGTTTGCCTGCCGCACTGGCAAGCCATTTTTCTTCGTCCGCATTGCTGATGAAGCCCATTTCGACCAACACACTGGGGCAAGCCGATTGGAGCAATACCCAGAAAGCCGCCTGCCGCACGCCCCGGTCGGCGCGTTGGAGGGTGCCGACAAACTGTTGTTGTACCAATTCGGCAAAGAGAAGACTCTTGTCCATGTATTGGTTTTGCATGAGTTCAAAGAGGATATAACTCTCCACCGAGTTCGGGTCGAAGCCCTGATAGACGGTCTGGTCTTCCTCCATTTTCAGCACGGCGTTCTCCCGCATCGCCACATCCAGATTGTCGTCCATCCGGTCGGTGCCCAAGATAAAGGTTTCGGCACCGCGGGCATTTCTGTTTTCCGCCGAGTTGGTGTGGATACAGATAAAGAGGTCGGCATGGTTCTTGTTGACGATATCGGCGCGGGCTTGCAGAGGAAGGAACACATCGGTGGTGCGCGTCAGCACCACTTTCACTTCGGGATAGGTCTCCTGTATCCGCGTTGCTAGCGCATTCGACACCTCCAAGTTGAGGTCTTTCTCCTGAATACCGAGTTTTTGTCCGGTCGCACCCGCGTCGTGTCCGCCGTGTCCGGCATCAATTACCACGGTAAACGACCATAGCGGCAGCAACAGCCCTATCGCCAAGACGCAGCGGACTTGTCGGCATATACGGGAGGGGATACCGCCCGCCATGTTATTCCGGATATTGTATTTCATATCGTTGTTTTTCTTACGGTGCAATGGCTTCGTAAACCGATTGGCGGGTGGGGTCTATGTCGGTCAGCACCTCATAGACGGTCTTTTTCTCCGCCGCCGTCCCCTCGCGGAAGATATTCACCAACTCGTCCGATTTGGCGTCCAAGAAAGTGTTTACGATATAGGTGGCGGGGCGGGCACGGTTGGCATCGCGCAACACGCTGATGCCGGAGGCGATACGGGCGCGTCCGTTTGCCACATTGTTCACCATCTCGTCCAACCCGAAACGGTGGTATTCGTATATATACTCGCGGAACTTGCGGAATGCCTCATCGGTCAGGTTGCTCACCATGGCATAGCGGTTGCGGTTGCTCTCAAAGGCTTTCCAGCCCGTCAGTTCCGCCGTTTCCAACGATGCCGACTGCGCCATGGTTACCACATCCTCGCAGACACGGAAATAGGAGGTGCCGCCCAAGCGGGAATAGGAGTCCATGTCGTAGCCTATGATGAGGTAGCAATAGTACACCAACAGGGCAGCCAAGTTGCTCGTAAAGGCTGCGGATTGGTACTCGATGCGGTCGTACTCCTGATAGGTGAAGTTGAAGAGGTTGTCCTTGATATTGAGCAGGGGCGTGGTGTATGCCGTGCCGTACACGGGGCGACGGCTTTGGCAGGTTAGTTCGCCCGTGATGAGGTTGTCCTGCACACTGCTGACTACCAACATCATGCTGCATTCGATACGCTCGTTCTCCTGAAAGACAAGGTTCGTCCACTTGGTATTGTTCACAAAGTCGGCGATGGATTGTTGCAGCGTGGTAAACAATGCCTTGTTGCTTCCCTGTATCTTGTCCGAATTTATAGTAACGGTGCATTTGAGTTCCTGTCCCCAACCACCAGTGGTCAGCAGGAGACCCACCAAGCCGAGAAAGATATATCGTTGTTGCTGTTTCATTGTTGAATAGCAGAGATATTGCCCGTTTGGGGGTTGAAATAGATATGCGGGGTTTGTTTGGCGGTAAACAACTCCAATGCCAACGGCACGGACACCCCGTATTGTGCGATGACAAAAGAGCCGCTGACGGTCTTGTCTTTGTAGGTCAGTTGCAGGTCGGCGTTACCGGGGAGGTTGTAGTAGAGTTGCGAGAGCAGCGGAGCTTTGCCGTTGCGGCTCTCCTCCGTCTGCGGGATATAGGTCTGCCGGCGGGCGATCTGCGTCAGGCGGATGGGTTCGCCGCTCAAGTCATCGGCTGCTACCACACCGGCAAAGCGGGAGAAGCGGGCTACCACCTGCTCCGACACTGCGTCTTGCGGGGTGAAATAGAGCGTGGTGCGGTGGTAGCGAATGCGTTTGGTGCCGACAAACAATGCCGTGAGTTGTTGTTCGCGTTGGTTCAACTCGTCCAATACCAACGCCATCGCCTTGCCGTCTGCCGGTGCATGTTCCACATCGCCTGCCAGGATATTCAGGCGCGTTTCGCGAATGTGGTAAATCTGTTTGGCTGCCCCTTCCGCCATTTTGGCGGTGGAGTTTGCCAATAGTTGCTCCTCCAAGAGCGGCATGGGCGTTGCCACAAGGGTTTCCGCCTGCGGCAGCGAGTCCGAGAGGCTGCCGGCTACGGTTTGCGGGGCGATGTTGTACCCCCGAAGAATGCCTTCGTCCGTGAGGGCGAGCAACTGCGTTGCCACGCCGCGCTGCGCCACCACCTTGTAGGCGCGTTGGCGGTCTGCCGTGGTATGCACCGCCATACGCATGGCGGAGAGGGTGTATTCCGTTTTTGCTTCCGTGATGACCTCCGTTGCCCCCAAGAGGCGTTCCGCATAGGGGTAGAATACGCCCGGGATTGTTTCGGTTTCCTCGTAATCGATGGTGAGGGCGATTTGGGTGAGGGGCATATAATAAACCACTGCCAACTCGTTCTCCTGCACAATCGAAGTCTGCGCTGCAAGGGACATTGCCATTGCCCACAACGCGCCCGCGATACACCACCCTGTTTTTCGTTTCATATTGCTATTTGGTAAAGTCCACATTCTTACTCCATATTTTCCATGCCGCCTCGGCCTGCAGTTGCAGCATTTCCAAGCCGTTCTTGACGCGCGCCCCGTGTTGCTTGCCCAAACGCATGAAAGTGGTTTCGGCAGGGTTATAGACGCAGTCGAAAAGCAGGTTCTTTTCGCTTAGATGTTCATACGGGATAGCCGGACAACTGCTTTCGTCGGGGGTCATGCCCAAGGGGGTGCAGTTGATGATGATGGTATAGACCCCCAGCATTTCGGGCGTGATGTCCTCGTAGGTAATGATACCCGGTGCCGCGTGGCGGCTCACCATCTGGTATTGAATGCCCAATTGCTGCAAGGCGTACTGCACGGCTTTGCTGACGCCGCCCGTACCCAACACCAAGGCGTAGTCGTCGCCCGAGCGCAGAACCGGTTCAATGCTTTTGACAAAGCCTATCCAATCCGTGTTGTAGCCCTTGCCCGCTGCCACCACATTGACGGCACCGATGGCTGCCGCCACGCCGTCCAAGCGTTTGAGGTGGTGGATAATTTCCTCCTTGTAGGGGTAGGTTACATTGTAGCCGTTCAGGCGTTTCGTTAGTTTCTCCAAGCCCGACAAGTCCTCCATAGGAAAGAGTTTGTAGTCGGCGGGAATCCCCTCGCGCTCAAACTTGTCGGAGAAATAGCGTGCCGAGTAGGAATGCCCCAAGGGGTTGCCGATAATGCCGAAATGTCTTCGGGTCGGCGTTTCGCGGTGGGCGGGTTGCTCCCACGGGATAACCTTTAGACTGCCCTTCTGCACAATCGCCTTGTAGTGCGGTGCATAGAACTCCTTACGCTCCGTACTGCCTTTGTAAAAAGCCTCGATTATCTCATCGGTCTGGGGGAAGTTGTAGGGACGCAGTTTCTCGTATTGGGATGTCCTCAGGGCTTCGAAGGTGCGGCGGTTGTCCAACATATCCGCATACCCCTGCAGGCGTTCTGCCGTGGCGGCGATATGCTCTATCTCCGCCTTGGTGTAGCGGCTCAACTGCTCGCGGACGGCGTTGCGGGGGATGGACAGGTCAGCGTTGGAGGAGTCCGTCACCCAATGGATATGCCGGATATCGCGCAGGTAATGTTCGATATAATCGCGCGTGGTGCAAAGTAGCGGGCGCACAATGGGGATAGGGCTCTCTGCCACGGGGTTCGCACTCTCGGCACGCATGCCGCACAATCCGCGCAAGCCCGTGCCGCGTTTGAGGTTGAGCAACAGGGTCTCGGCTTGGTCGTTCTGGTGGTGCGCCACGGCAATGGCTGCACACTGCTCGTCGGCTGCCGCTTGGGCGAACCAGTCGTAGCGCAATTCGCGGGCTGCCATCTCAAGGCTGATATGCCGTTGTGCGGCGTAGGCTTGGGTGTCGAAATGCTTCACCAAGAGGGGAAGGAAGGTATCGCGCGGTTTGTCGCCGCCGTAGCGCACCCGCAGGTCTGCTACGATGCTGCGCACCGTCTGCTCGTCGCGGTCGCTCTCCTCGCCCCGCAGGTGGAAGTTGCAATGCGCCACGACACAATCGTAGCCGCCGCGCACCAACACATCCAACAATGCCACACTATCGGCACCACCGCTCACGCATACCAGCACCCTTGCTCCTGCTTTCAGCAGTTCTCTGTCGCGTATGAATTTCTGTACTCTGCGTAACATTACTATAGGGGACTTCTATAAGGTCTGCTCCAAGTTCTCCAAGCGGACTATTCCGTTCACGATAGCGTAGATGGTAAGCCCCGCCGTGGAGTGAATATTCAGTTTGCGGGCGATGTTCTTGCGGTGCGACATCACCGTATGGGTGGACAGGCACAGCACATCCGCCACCTCCTTATTACTCAGCCCCTTTGCCAACTGCGCCAACACCTCTTTTTCCCGCGCCGACAACTCTTCTTTCTCCTCGTCGTCCGCTTGCCCGCCTTTGTATGCCTCGTTCCGGTGCTGCTGCTCCAAAGCGGGTATCATAATCTCATCCTCAATGGCGCAATGGAGGGCTAACTCCTGCTCGAAATGGTAGATATCGTGCAAGGCGGCGTAGAGCAAACGCGTCTGCTCCTGCGATTTGGTGCTGTCCGCCGTGGACTGCGGGTAGTATTTGATGATGAGGTTCTTGAGTTCCAATGCCTTTTGGGTGATATGCTCATCGTCCGTCTCGTGGCACTCAAAGGAGCACTCGTTCTCGTGGCGAATATGGGCGTGTATCTCCTGCACATACTCGTCGAAGAAACGGATAATGAGCAGCGGCACCTGCGTGTCGCCCCCTGCCAAGTTGATCGCCTCCAACAACTCCTGGCGGATGCGCGGCAACTGGAAGTCCAAGAAATAGGTGTGCGCGTTGCGCAAATAGCGTTGCAGCGTGGGAATGTCTATCGGCACCGTGCCGGTGTAGGTCTTCTGTATCGCGAAATTCACCACCGCCAACAGGGTGGCGCAGTCCACGCCGTTGTCGCGGCAGACCATCTCGATGGTCTTGTCGCCCACGCCCAAGGGCAATGCAAAGCGGTTGAGCAACTGCAACACCTGCGTCTCACAGCACTCGTTCTGCCCCGTTGCGCCCATCAGGTCGCACATTTTATCGGTCGGTTTGTACATAAGTCGGTCAGTTTGCACACAATGCGCCGGCAAAGTTACAAAACTTTGCGCATATCGGCAAATATCGATACAAAGTAATTGATAGAAGTACCCCCTTAATGTTTTTTTGGGGGGGATAGGAAATCTAGAAGATCTAGAGGATCTAGAGGGATCTAGAGGTTCTAGAGGGATCTAGAGGGATCTAGAGGGATCTAGAGGGGCAAGAGGGAGGGAGGGTGGGAGGGGAGCGAGAGGAAGTGGGAGGGAGAGGGAGTGGGAGCGAGAGGGAGTGGGAGCGAGAGGGAGGGAGTGGGAGGGGAGGGAGCGAGAGGGAGATAATCTTGTCGTCTGCGCCTGCGCGACCACTCAAAGTCGCTACAGGGTCGGTTAAGCGTATTTGCGGGGGCGGTTAGAAGTATTTTCGGCATTGCTTCAAAGTATTGAGAAAGTATTCTTATCCTTCGCTTATCCTTCGCTTATCCTTCGGTTATCCTATACGCAGGTCTGCAGGAAATCGTGGTACAGGTTGGGAGAAATTGCGAAACTTGCAAGGGCAAGTTTCGAAGTAGGAATTCTTTTCAATTAGGAATGAGGAATTAGGAATTAGGAATTCTTATGGAGAGGGGAGGGGGGGGGATTAGTGGGGAGGTGTGTGAGGGAGTCCGGTCTTTTTGACGGCGCGAGGTGCGTCGTCCCCCAAGAGAAGAGCCGCAGGCGAGAGAGCACCCCACTGCGCCCACGGACTTGTGGGGACCCCGCAGGCGCCCGCGTCCCCAGTTTTGACGACGCGAGGCGTGGCGTCCCCCAAGAGAAGAGCCGCAGGCGAGAGAGCACCCCACTGCGCCCACGGACTTGTGGGGACCCCGCAGGCGCCCGCGTCCCCAGTTTTGACGACGCGAGGCGTGGCGTCCCCCAAGAGAAGAGCCGCAGGCGAGAGAGCACCCCACTGCGCCCACGGACTTGTGGGGACCCCGCAGGCGCCCGCGTCCCCAGTTTTGACGACGCGAGGCGTGGCGTCCCCCAAGAGAAGAGCCGCAGGCGAGAGAGCACCCCACTGCGCCCACGGACTTGTGGGGACCCCGCAGGCGCCCGCGTCCCCAGTTTTGACGACGCGAGGCGTGGGGTCCCCTATGGAGGGGTTGTGGGATTGCAGGAAAAAGACTACCTTTGCCGCGTGAAACCTGAAAAGGTAAGTAGAACGATTATGGGGACTCCTATAAACTCCCCATTTATAATCAAGACAAGGCAATTTATAGACACAACGAAGCAATTTATAGATACAACAAAGCAATTTATAGAAGTTCCCTAAAACCTATGCGCAAGATAATCAATGACCCCGTATTCGGATTCCTGTCCGTACCCAACGATGTGCTGCTCAGTGTGTTACAACACCCTTATGTGCAACGGCTCAACCGGATACGCCAGTTAGGGCTGAGTTACTTTGTTTATCCCGGGGCCCTGCACAGCCGCTTCCTCCACTCGGTGGGGGCTATGCACCTCATGGAAGAGGCTATCGCCTCCCTGCGGCAGAAAGGCGTGGAGATTTCACACAACGAGAGCATTGCCGCTATGGCGGCTATCCTGCTCCACGACATAGGACACGGACCTTTCTCCCATGTGATGGAACATACTTTGGCGGACGGCATCACCCATGAGGACATGAGCCTAAGCATGATGGAACAGATAAATCGCGAAATGGACGGGCAGTTGGATATGGCTATCGCGCTCTTTCGCAACGAGTATCCGCGCCATTTTCTCCACCAACTCATATCTTCGCAGTTGGATGTGGACCGGTTGGACTATCTCTGCCGCGACTCATTCTTCTGCGGTGTGACGGAAGGTAGCGTGGCAAGTGCACGCATCTTGAAGATGATGAATGTGGCGGAGGACCGGTTGGTGGTGGAGGAGAAAGGTATCTATTCCGTGGAGAAGTTCCTCATTGCGCGACGGCTGATGTATTGGCAGGTGTATCTGCACAAGACCTCCGTGGCCGCCGAACAAATGCTCATCAAGATACTGGAACGCGCCAAACGCTTGGGCCATCAAGGCATGGAACTGTTCTGCTCGCCCGCGTTGCACTATTTTCTCTACCACAATGTGTCGGCGGAGGCGTTCTCGGAGAGCGGCTACGCGCTGGAACAATACGCGCTGTTGGACGACTCCGACATATTGAGTGCCATCAAAGTGTGGATGAGCAGCGAAGACCCCGTGCTGCGGGAGTTGTGCCGCTGCTTCACCAACCGGCGGCTGTTCAAAGGCAAACTGCTCGATGCTCCTCTGACGGAGGCGGAAAAGCACGCCCTGACCGCACAGTACGCTGCGCATTTTGGCGTCAGCGAAGCGGACGCGCAGGACTTCTGGGTGGAGCATGTGTCCACCTCCAACACTTATTCGGAGAAGGATGACGCCATCGATATTCTCTGCAAGGACGGCCGCGTGCGGGATATTGCCGACGCCTCGGATATGCTGAACTTGCAGACACTCACCTACAAACCCAAGAAACTCTATCTGTTCTACTATAAATTATAAAGGTATGGAATTTACAGCCCAACAAATAGCCGCCCTCCTCGGCGGAAAAGTTTACGGCGACGCTCATCTTACCGTCAGCGATGTCGCCCCCATTGAACAAGCAACGGCAGGCAAACTGTGCTTCCTTTGCGAGGCGAAATACCTCCAATACCTGCCCGAAACCCAAGCCTCGGTGGTGTTGGTAACCGAGAGTCTGTTGGACGGGAAAGCCCCTCAAAGCCAAGCGACCGTCATCGCCGTGGAGAATGCGCGCAGTGCGATGGGGCAGTTGCTGCAGTTGGTGGCGAAAGCCCTCAACCCGCCGCGCAAAGGCGTGGAGCAACCGTGCTTTGTCAGCGAGGGCGTGGAGGTGCCGGACGATGCCTATATCGGGGCGTTTGCCTATATCGGCAGGAATGTGCGTTTGGGCAAGGGCGTACAGGTATATCCGAATGTCTATATCGGTGATAATGTGCAGATTGGCGACGGGACAATCCTCTATGCGGGCGTGAAAGTGTACTACAACTGCGTGGTGGGGAAGGATTGTATCCTGCATGCCGGAGCAGTTGTCGGTGCGGACGGATTCGGCTTTGAGCCCGATGCGCAGGGCGTAAACCGGAAGTTGCCACAGATAGGCAATGTGGTGATAGAAGATGATGTGGAGATTGGCGCGAACAGCACCATCGACCGCGCGATGATGGGCTCGACACGCATACACCGCAATGCGAAAGTGGATAATTTGGTGCAGGTGGCGCACAATGTGGAGGTGGGCGAATCGACCTTCCTTTGCGCGCTGGTGGGCATCGCCGGTTCGACCAAAGTGGGCAGCCATTGCATATTGACGGGGCAGGTGGGCGTTGCCGGACATATCGAAATCGCCGACGGCTGCGTGTTCGGTGCGCAGGCGGGGGTCGCCTCTTCGGTGCGCACCAAGGGGCAGTACCAAGGCTCGCCCGCCATCGAGGCTATGAACTGGCGCCGCTCGTCGGTCGGCTTCAAGCAGTTGCCGGATATCATGCGGCGACTGAACGAACTCGAGAAACGCCTCTGAAAATCAGTGCTTTCGCAGCGAAGGCGTACAACCAACGGGACTGACTAAATCGCTTAGGCAGCCCCGTTTCCACTAATATCAATAAGGTAGAAAATCTCGCCCGTAGGGCATAGATTGTATCTGTTGTCACCAAAAACGCCGCAAAGGTAGTGCTTTTGATTGTATTGTGCAAGAAAAAGTGTGATTTTGTCCGGAAAAACCGCATTTTTCGTACAAAAGTACTATTTACGGGAGAAAAGGCGGCTATTTGAAACCGAAAACAAAGTAAACGGCAGCCACCAAACAGAGGGCGGCAACGAGATGGTTCCAGCGCAATTGGGTGTGAAATGCGAGGGCGGAGAACGCCACAAAAACGGTCAGCGTGATGACCTCCTGTAGCACCTTGAGTTGCACGAGACTGAACGGACCGCCGTTGCCCGAAAAGCCGATGCGGTTGGCGGGTACCTGTAGGCAGTACTCGAAGAAAGCGATGCCCCACGACAAAATGATGACGGCTATCAGGGGCAGTTGGCGAAACCACGCGAACTCGCCCATTTTGAGGTGGCCGTACCAGGCGATGGTCATAAAAACATTGGAGCAAAGCAGCAAAAGAATGGTGTAAAGACCGTTCATATCAAGTGAGTTTATGGGGTAAATAATCCGTTTTGATGTTCTCCATCGCGCCCCACATCGAGTCGAGGACATGGGGATTGAGCGCGGAAAGTTGGTTGACGAAATGCTTGATGTCCGCGCGACGGGTCGCTTTTTCGAAGGGGCAGAGTTGTTTCTGCCGCTGATAATGAGACAGTTGAGCATATTGCGCGATATCCCGCTCCTCCATGAGGCACAAGGGGCGTATGAGTTGCAGGGGCATCTTGTCCATTTGTAAGCGTGGCGCAATGGTGCCGAATGACCCTTGGTAAACGAGGTTGAGGAGCAGGGTTTCGATGATGTCGTCCTTGTGGTGCCCGAGGGCTATTTTGTTGCAGCCGAGTTGCTGCGCGGTGTCGAAGAGGGCTTTGCGGCGATACCACGCACACAGGAAGCACGGGTCTTTCTCTTGGTGGGTCGGGGTGTCGTGCGGAATGGCGCGAATGGCAGTGTCGCGTACGACAAACGGCACCTGCACGGCACGGCAGAAGTCCTCCAAATACGCGAGGTCGCTTTGGTACGCACGCCCCTCCACGCGCACATGCACCGCTGTCACGCGAAAGCGCGGCACATAGATTTGGGCGCGTTTGCCGAGCAACTCCGTCAGCAGCAGCGAGTCCTTGCCGCCGCTCAACCCCACGAGGATATGGTCGCCGTCTTGGATAAGCCCGTAGTCGGCACAGGCTTTGTTCATGCGTTTGGTGAGGCGGGATTGCAGGCGGAAATAGGCTATCTGTTCGGGCGTACGGGACATGAGGCAGGAATGTTTACATGTTGCAAAAGTAGTAAAAAGGGGCGGAGCGCACAATAAAACAGGGGGAAGAAGAATATTTTCACATTTTTTTCGCAAAACATTTGGTGGGTTCACAAAAAAGCCGTACCTTTGCACCCGCTTTCGAAAGATGGCGTGTGTTCTTTCATCATTGCGGCAATAGCTCAGTTGGTAGAGCACGACCTTGCCAAGGTCGGGGTCGCGAGTTCGAGTCTCGTTTGCCGCTCACAGGAAGAGCAGGACAGCGTTCCTGCTTTTTTACGCTAAACGCTCCTGCACGCAAGAGCAACAGGCAGCCCGAATGGCGGAATTGGTAGACGCGCTCGTTTCAGGTGCGAGTGTTGAGAGACGTGCAGGTTCGAGTCCTGTTTCGGGCACAAAAAGAAAGTGATCTTCATAATAATTTGTTATTGAACGGGCGGAATCGCAGCGGCAAAGTAATTTGCGCAGCAAGCACCTTTGTCGCAAGCGTATTCCGACGACGCGCAGGTGGTGAAATTGGTATACACGCTACTTTGAGGGGGTAGTGGTCGCAAGATCGTGTGAGTTCGAGTCTCATCCTGCGCACAAAAAAACAGAGCAGATATCTTCGGGTGTCTGCTCTGTTTTCGTAGCCTGCTCGCGGAAACATACCTTTACGGCAGGCGGAACAAGCGTTTGGCGTTGGCAGTGGTCTGCCGGTCAATATTCTCCACCGTGCAACCGTATATCGCAGCCAATCGTTCCGCCACAAACGCCATCCAACGGCTTTGGTTCGGCTCGCCTCGGTGCGGCACAGGCGACATATACGGAGCATCGGTTTCCAAAACAAGGCGGTCTAACGGCACGCTTGCCAAGGTCTCGGATAGTTTGCAGTTGCGGAAAGTCAGCACACCGCCTATTCCCAGACAGTAGCCCATCTCCAACACCTGTTCAGCCACTTCGCGGCTCCCGTTGAAGCAGTGCATCACGCCCTGCACAGCGGGGTGTTCGCGTAGAATACGGAGACAATCCTCCGTAGCATCGCGGCTGTGTATCATCACGGGCAAGTGCCATTGTTCCGCCCACGCCAACTGCTCGTGCAGGGCTTGCTGCTGTTGCTGCCGGAAGGTGGTATCGAAATGATAGTCAAGCCCTATCTCGCCAATGGCAATGAGAGGTTGCGGGGAGTTTTGGCACACTTGTGCAGCCGCGTGAATGCGTTGCAGTTGTTCGCACCAGTCGTCGCGGACATTCTCAGGGTGTAAGCCCAACGCCGCAAACAGATACTGCGGGTATTGCCGGCAGAGCGGCAGGACGCTGTCGATGGAGGTTGCATCCACGCCGGGTACAAGGATAGCCTCCACGCCGCCCTGTTTCTGGTCGGCGAGGAAGGCATCCAAGTCCACGGCATACTGCGGGTCGTCGATATGACAGTGAGTATCAATCATTTGCGTGCAATGATACCCTACAGCATCTCCACCGACCGGTTGACGAACTTCGCAAGGGATTCGCCTTTTAACTGCCCCGATGCCAGCATCGCGATGTCGATGAGTTGGTGCACCTTGTCGGAGGCGGTGGCATATTCGCCGTACTGCTCTTTGAGTTGCTGGCGCAGAGCCGCAACCTCCTTCGTTATATTGGTTACAGCATCTTTCTCCTCTTGCGTGAGGTCAGCCTCTTTCTTGTCCTTTTGGGCAGCGCGGAGGTCGTTCTCCTCTTTCTGCTTGGCGGTAATCTGCTCTATCAGCGGGGCGGTCTTCTCGCCGCAAGCCGTGTTGATGTCCTGCAACAGGGCTGCCACTTTCGGGTTGGCAGTGTTGATGACCATGTTGTACTGGTCGGGCATCTGTCCGTAGAACGACATTCCCTGCTGGTGGGCGGACATCTCTTTCATTCGGCGCATGAATTCGTTCTGCGTCAGGAAAACAGGCAAGGCGTCAGCCGAGACGGCTTCCAGGCTGACTACATAGTTGGTTTTATCGGTTTTTGGCAACTGAGTTTCAAAGGTGTAGCGCAAGGCATCTTCGTCGGCTTTGGAGAGGTTGATGGCGGCTTTGTCGGCTTTGCTGATGAGGTTTTCGATAACATCGGAGTCCACGCGCACGAAGCGGATGGTGTCCTTTTTGCTCTCATCGGAGCCATCGCCGAAACTCTTCTGCTCGAACTGCGACATGGCATGCACATCCAATTCGCCGTCCATAAGCAGCACATCGTAGCCCTTCTCTTTGGCACGCTCGATGTAGGCATAGGAAGCATCGGCATCTTGGGCATACAGCAGGATGAGGTCGCCGTTCTTATCGGTCTGATTCTCTTTCACTTTCGCCTTGTATTCGTCCAAGGTGAAATACTTGCCCTCGATGTTTTTCAGCAAGGCAAATCCCACGGCGCGGTCGTAGAACTTCTCATCGCTGAGCATACCGTATTGGATAAACAGTTTGATATCGTCCCACTTTTTCTCGAAGTCCTCGCGGTTGTTCTTGAATATCTCCGCCAATTTGTCCGCCACTTTTTTGGTGATGTGGTTCGATATTTTCTTCACATTGTTGTCGCTTTGCAGGTACGAGCGGCTGACATTGAGGGGAATATCGGGCGAGTCTATCACGCCGTGCAACAGGGTAAGGTATTCGGGTACGATATTCTCCACCTCGTCCGTAACAAACACCTGATTGCAGTAGAGTTGGATTTTGTTACGGTGGATATCAAGGTTATTCTTGATTTTCGGGAAGTAGAGGATACCCGTCAAGTGGAACGGATAATCCACATTGAGATGGATATGGAACAAGGGTTCGTCCATGAGATTGGGATATAACTCGTGGTAGAACTTGTCGTAGTCCTCATCGGTCAAGTCGGCGGGTTTGCGCATCCATGCGGGGTTCACATCGTTGATGATATTGTCCTCGCCGGTCTCCACCTGTTTGCCGTCTTTCCAGTCTTTCTTTTTGCCGAAAGCAATCTCCACGGGCAGGAACTTGCAGTATTTTTTGAGCAGCCCTTCAATGGTCGCGTCCTCCAAATACTGTTTGAAATCCTCGTTGATATGCAGCACAATATCGGTGCCGCGGTCGGCTTTGATAGTGTCCTCCATCGTGTATTCGGGGGTGCCGTCGCAACTCCAATGCACGGCTTTGGCGTCTTCCTGATAGGATTGCGAGAATATCTCCACCTTGTCGGCGACCATAAACGCACTATAGAATCCGAGTCCGAAATGTCCGATGATGGCTTCCGCTTTGTCTTTGTATTTGTTTACGAACTCTTCCGCACCCGAGAAGGCGATTTGGTTGATGTACTTGTCCACCTCCTCGGCGGTCATACCGATACCATGATCGCGTACGGTGAGGGTGCCTTTCTTTTTATCAATAAGTACGCGCACGCGCGTATCGCCCAAATCGCCCTTTATGTCGCCTACGCCGGCAAGGGTTTTCAGTTTCTGGGTGGCGTCCACGGCGTTACTGATCAGTTCGCGGAGAAATATCTCGTGGTCGGAATACAGGAATTTTTTGATGACGGGGAATATGTTGTCTGATGTTACCCCAATGTTACCTTTGTTTGCCATAGTTTCTATGTCCTTAATTATTAGTTTCTATTTTTCGTACTTTTCCGACCTCTAACAGCATAGCGGTCTCCCCTCCCCTCTTACAAATACTTTGCCAAACCGCGGAACTCTGCCAATATGGCAGAGTTTATCAAAAACCGTCCGGATGTCGCCTCGTTTCGGGGGCAAAGTTAGTGCATTTTGGACGCAAATGTTGGGCATGATGCACAAAAAATCACTTTTTTGCGAAAAACATTTGGTGGCGTAGAAAATTTGTACTACCTTTGCACCCGCTTTCGAGAAAAAAGCCTGCCCCGCAGTCTGATTGGCAGATGGGAAGGGGATTTTCGGAGAGGGTACTATCGGGTGCGGTAGTTCAGTTGGTTAGAATACCGGCCTGTCACGCCGTAGGTCGCGAGTTCGAGTCTCGTCCGCACCGCAATGAGGTCAGCAATCCCGCTGACCTCGCTTGTTGCTATCGAAGCCCCCTCCTCATTCCTAATTCCTCATTAAATTCAGCGGTGGATAAGCGGAGGATAAGCAGAGGATAAGGGGGCAGATTCAAAAAACATTTGTGCGGTTGCCAAAAAAAATGTAATTTTGCGGGCTTGTTTGGGGATACCGTATTTTTGGCGGTTGTTTCCAACCGGCAAATGCAATACAATCAACAGAAAACGATTTGAAAATAAGGTAATTACCGTGAAAAAACGATTCGTGTTCGCTTGGGGCTGTCTCACAACGGCGTTTTGCAGTGTCGCACTGGCTGCAACCGTAACCGCACCCGCTGATATCCCCGCCTACTATGCCCAAATTGACGGGCAGTCCGGTGCAAATTTATTTGAAGAAGTACATGCCGTTTCCAAGGAGGGCTACCATTCCTTGGGCTACGACGGTTTGTGGAGTGCGTATGCCCAAACCGATTTGCGTGCCGACGGAACGGTGTGGGATATGTACAGCAATTGCGAGTGGACTTTGAATAAAGGCCAATGCGGCAACTATAAGAACGAATGCGACTGCTACAATCGCGAGCATTCCATCCCCAAATCGTGGTTCGGCGGAAGCACATCGGGACCGGTTTGCGATATTTTCCATTTGGTGCCGACGGACGGCAAGGTCAATGGTATGCGGAGCAACTATCCTTTCGGGGAGGTGCAATCGGCTACTTACACTTCCCAAAACAGCAGCAAATTAGGTTCTGCCGAAAGCATCAGCCTTAGCGGCAAATCCATAGCGGGTGCCGGCGGCATCACCGCCACCTGTTCCGATAAGGTTTTTGAACCTGTGGACGAATACAAAGGCGATTTTGCGCGGGGCTATTTAGGAGCGATGATACGCTGGGCAGGTGATTATCAGTCGTTTACATCGGGTAACGGGTCTTCGATTTTCAGTGGCAGCTACACTGAAAGCAGTTATTTCGGGCTGACCAAATATGGGGTGGCACTGCTGCTCAAATGGCACCGCCAAGACCCTGTTTCGCAGAAAGAAATTGACCGCAACAACGGCATTCAGGCAACGCAGGGCAACCGCAATCCCTTTATTGACTACCCCTATTTGGCGGAGTATATTTGGGGTGTGCGGGCAGGCGAGAAAGTGGATTTGCAGCAGTTGCTTAACTCACAGGACGCGCGTTTTGTGCCGGGGGAGAGCGACGGCAACTTGACCGAGCAGACCCCGACCCTCTATGTCAGCAAAAACGAGGTGTCTTTTGCAGGCACCGTACCCGGCGAGGCAGTCAAACAAACGATAAGCATTCGCGGACTCAACCTGACGGCGGGTATTCAGTGCACCCTGAGCGGCACCCATGCGGCGATGTTCTCCGTCTCGCCGAGCAGCGTGTCGGCGGCGGATGCCAACAGCACCCACACGCTGACGCTGACCTACACCCCCACAGCAAAGGGGAGACATACCGCTACTCTGTCCATTAGCACCACCGGTGTGGAGGAACAGGTTGTCCTTTTGTACGGGGCATGCAATGAACTCTGCTCGGTTACTTGGCAAGTGGACGGCACAATCTACACGCAGGGCAACCCCACGCAATCTGTGGCAGCAGGCGGTCGGATTACAGCCCTGCCCGTTGCACCGGCTTCGTGCAGCGACCAAAGTGAGCAGTTTGTGGGTTGGAGCGAAACCACATGGTCCGGCGAACAGGAGGAAGTGCCCGCCGATTTGTTCTCGGATGAAAGTGAAGCACCTACCGTGGTGCAGGATGTGATCTATCACGCTGTATTTGCGCACCTCGGGCAAACAAGCGGGGGGAGTGATACCACCGTACTGACGATGGCAGACAACGCGGAGTGGACGATCAGCGGCACGGTTAACAAAGAAAAATACCGGATATTGGCAACGAATGCCTACATCGAAACGCCGACCTTGGACCGGAGTGCCATCCAATCCATTGTAGTCACAATGCGCACCTACGGAGGTTCTTCCTACAACACGGTTACCATCTCCTGTAACGGGCAAACTATGGGCACCTTGAAGGCGACGAATAATGACCTGAAGGACTATACTTGGACACCGACTACGCCCTTGAGCGGAACGGGAACTATCCGTTTCTCCAGTACCACCAACACCTCGGCAAACGGTCCCGCCGTTGGCAAAATAGCCCTCTATTCGCAAGGGACGCAATATGCGTATTCGCGCTTTGTAACGCAATGTACAAACACCGCCACGGATGTCGTGGATTCAAACGGCGACTTTTGCCCGGCTACCAAAGAACTGCACCACTCGCAGTTGTATATCCGCTACGGAGGTGTACTCTACAATATCTGGGGACAAGTGGTAAAAGAATAGTGAAATGCAAATAGCCGATACCATACGCGCCCTCTGCACCGAGAAGAACGCCATTATTATGGCGCACTACTACCAACGCCCTGAAATACAGGATGTGGCGGATTTCATCGGCGACTCACTTGCCTTGGCACAAAAAGCCGCCACGACCGATGCCGACATCATCGTGCTATGCGGCGTGCATTTTATGGCAGAAACGGCAAAGATACTCTGCCCCGATAAGAAAGTGCTGCTGCCCGACCCCCAAGCCAGTTGCTCGTTGGCAGACAGTTGCCGTGCCGAGGACTTACTGCAATGGAAACAGCAGCATCCGGATTATCAAGTTGTTTCGTATGTAAATACCAGCGCGGCGGTCAAGGCACTTACCGATATCGTCGTCACCAGCAGCAATGCCCTGCATATCATTAATCAGTTGCCCGCCGAGACCAAGATACTCTTTGGTCCCGACCAAAACTTGGGCAACTACATCAATTCCCTCACCGGACGGCAGATGGTGTTGTGGCAGGGGGCGTGCCATGTGCATGCACGCTTTTCGGTGGAAGCGTTGCTGCACCTCAAGCAGCAGTATCCGAATGCCAAGGTGTTAGCGCACCCCGAGTGCAAACAACTGATACTCAACCTGTCGGATGTGATAGGTTCCACGCAAGCCCTGCTGAACTATGTCCGCTCGCATACCGAGGAACGGCAGTTTGTCATTGCCACCGAGAGCGGTATCCTCCACGAGATGCGCAAAGCATGCCCCGATGTGCAGTTTCTGCCCGTTCCGCCGGAGGTGACGGAAGGTGTCGGGTGCAGTTGCAACGAGTGTGAGTATATGCGTCTCAACACACTTGAGAAACTCCACGCTTGCCTGCGCGACGAGAGCAATGAGGTGTTTGTGCCGCAAGACATCGCGGACAAAGCCATCTTGCCGATACGCAAGATGTTGGAAATGAGCAAATAACAACTAATCCAATATAAATCAATTTCATCATGGCAGAAGAAAAATTGAATTTGTTGGCTGATTTTCCCGCCATCTCAACCAAGACTTGGAAGGAGAAAATCATTACCGACCTCAAAGGCGCTGACTTCGATAAGAAGTTGGTATGGCGCACTCCGGAGGGCTTCAATGTACAACCTTTTTATCGTCGTGAAGACCTCAAGGGACTCAAAACAACCGTTTCCGCACCGGGAGAATTTCCTTATGTGCGGGGTACCAAGACAAACAACGAATGGGCTATCCGTCAGAACATTTGCGCTTGCAAGAATGCGCGCAAGGCCAACGCCAAAGCCCTCGAAGTACTGAACAAGGGCATTACCTCGCTCGGGTTCTGTCTCGACAAAGAGAAACTGAACTATCGTTTTATCAAGACCCTGCTCAACGACATCAAGGCTGATGCTATCACAATTAATTTCAGCATCTGCCCTTGCGCTGCTCCCGAACTGGCGAATATCTTGGTTCGTTACTACGGGCGTATGGGCTACGATGTGAAGAACATGAAGGGTTCTATCAATGTAGACCCTATCAAGCAGATGCTTATCAAAGGCAAACTGCTGTCCCGTGAGGCAGTGGCTGCCAAGATTGCGGCTGTCGTTAAGGCGGCTAAATCGCTGCCGGGCTATCGTGTGGTAGGTGTTAACTCCGTGATACTCAACAACTCCGGTGCTTACTGCGCACAAGAGTTGGCTTATGCTCTGGCTTGGGGTGCCGACTATATGACCATGCTGACCGAAGCAGGTGTACCCAACTACAAGGCAGCCAATGCCATTCGCTTCAACATGGGTATCGGCGGCAACTACTTTATGGAGATTGCCAAGTTCCGTGCTGCACGCTTGCTGTGGGCAAAGATAGTAGAAGCCTACAAAGCACCGACTTTCACCGCCGCACTCAAAGAGGCTGCCAAGATGAATGTCAGCGCCGAGACGAGCCGATTCAACATGACTATCTTCGATGCTTATGTTAATCTGCTCCGTTCGCAGACCGAGACAATGTCGGCTGCATTGGCGGGAGTAGATGAGATAGTAGTTACCCCATTCGATGTACCCTTCGAGGAGCCAACCGATTTTGCAGAGCGTATTGCCCGCAACCAACAACTGCTGCTCAAAGAAGAAGCCCATTTCGACAAAGTAGTTGACCCTGCTGCAGGCTCGTTCTATCTGGAGAACCTAACCCACGCTCTTGCCACGGAGGCATGGAAGCAATTCCTCGCCATCCAAGAGCAAGGCGGTATGTACGAGATGGTGGCAGCAGGCAAGGTACAAGCCGCTATCCAGGAGAATCTCACGAAGCGTCTGGCTGATGTAGCGAAACGCAAAGAGGTACTGCTCGGCTCGAACCAATATCCTAACTTCACCGAGAAGGCAGCCAAGAAAATTAAGAATACCGACTGCGGCTGTGGCTGCTGTGCTACGCACCACAACGAGATACCTGCTCTGCCGGTGGCTCGTGCGGCAGAAGAGTTTGAGGCACTGCGCTTAGAGACGGAAGCCGCTAAGAAGCAACCGGTTGCTTTCATGCTCACTATCGGTAACCTGGCCATGCGTATTGCTCGTGCACAGTTCTCGTGCAACTTCCTTGCTTGCGCAGGATATAAGGTAATCGACAACAACGGATTCAAGACCGTAGCAGAGGGCATCAAAGCCGCTCGAAAAGCCAAAGCGGACATTATTGTACTCTGCTCAAGCGATGACGAGTATGCAACCCTTGCACCCGAGGCATGGAAGAAACTACAAGGCGCTAAGGAGATATTCATCGTAGCCGGTGCTCCTGCCTGTATGGAAGACCTGCAAAAACTCGGCATAGAGAATTTTATCCATGTGCGTTGCAATGTCCTCGAGACGCTGAAAACCCTCAACAAACAACTTCTAAACAAGTAGCCGTATGAAACCAAATTTCAAAGATATTGATATCAACAAAGTGGCTGCTTCCCATGTAGAAGGAGCCAACGAAGCCAATTGGCAGACACCGGAACTGATCGATGTCAAGCCGATATACACCAAAGAGGACCTCGAGGGTATGGAACACCTCAACTATGTGTCGGGTATTCCACCATTCTTGCGTGGTCCGTATAGTGCGATGTACCCGCTGCGTCCTTGGACTATCCGTCAGTACGCAGGTTTCTCCACCGCCGAGGAGTCCAATGCATTCTATCGCCGTAACCTCGCCAGCGGTCAGAAAGGTCTGTCCGTTGCCTTCGACCTACCGACCCACCGTGGCTACAATGCCGACAATATGCGCGTGGTAGGTGATGTCGGAAAAGCAGGCGTAAGTATCTGCTCTATCGAGGATATGAAGGTCTTGTTTGCGGGCATTCCGTTGAACAAAATGTCCGTCTCTATGACCATGAACGGTGCCGTGCTGCCTATCCTTGCATTCTACATCAACGCAGGCTTGGAGCAAGGTGCTAAACTCGAAGAGATGGCAGGTACTATCCAGAACGATATTCTGAAAGAATTTATGGTGCGTAATACCTATATCTACCCACCTAAGTTCTCGATGAAGATTATTGCCGACATTTTCGAATATACCTCGCAGAAAATGCCGAAGTTCAACTCTATCTCAATCTCCGGCTACCACATGCAGGAGGCAGGTGCTACAGCAGATATTGAGTTGGCTTACACGCTCGCCGACGGTATGGAATACTTGCGTGCGGGTATCAATGCAGGTATGGATGTCGATGCGTTTGCACCGCGTCTGTCTTTCTTCTGGGCTATTGGTATGAACCACTTTATGGAGATTGCCAAGATGCGTGCAGGTCGTATGTTGTGGGCAAAGATTGTAAAATCGTTCGGAGCAAAGAATCCCAAATCGATGGCACTGCGTACCCACTGCCAGACTTCCGGGTGGTCGCTCACCGAGCAAGACCCGTTCAACAATGTAGGGCGTACTTGTATCGAAGCCATGGGGGCAGCACTCGGTCATACCCAGTCGTTGCACACCAACGCTCTCGATGAGGCAATTGCTCTGCCGACCGACTTCTCGGCTCGTATTGCTCGTAACACACAGATTTACATACAAGAGGAAACCAAAGTCTGCAAGGAGATTGACCCATGGGGTGGCTCGTACTATGTAGAGAGCCTCACACAAGAGTTGATGGACAAGGCGTGGGAGCACATCCAAGAGATAGAGAAACTGGGTGGTATGGCGGCTGCCATCGAGACCGGTATTCCTAAAATGCGTATCGAGGAAGCCGCTGCTCGTACACAGGCGCGAATCGACTCCGGCACACAAAAGATTATCGGCGTCAATGAGTATCGCCTCGACCACGAGGACCCCATTGATATTTTGGAGATTGATAACACCGCCGTTCGTGAGGAGCAAGTGGCTCGACTCAAAGAACTGCGTGCCAACCGTGATGAGAAAGCCGTGCAAGAGGCACTTGCCGAGATTACTGCTACCGTACAGGAGTGGGCAGACGGCAAGAAGTGCTCGCACAACTTGCTCGATTTGGCGGTAAAAGCCGCAGGACTTCGCGCCAGTCTGGGAGAAATCTCCGACGCTTGCGAGAAGGTAGTAGGACGATATAAAGCAACCATTAGAACTATTTCAGGCGTGTACGCATCAGGAACTAAGAACGACAGTGATTTTGTCCGCGCACAGGAACTCACTGCAGCCTTCGCTAAGAAAGAAGGTCGTCAACCTCGTATTATGATTGCCAAGATGGGGCAAGATGGGCACGACCGTGGTGCCAAAGTAGTAGCCACCGGCTATGCCGACTGCGGATTCGATGTGGATATGGGTCCCTTGTTCCAAACCCCGGAAGAGGCAGCCAAGCAAGCTGTTGAAAACGATGTCCATGTACTGGGTGTCAGCTCGTTGGCAGCAGGACACAAGACACTTATCCCGCAAGTGATTGCCGAGTTGAAGAAACTTGGCCGTCCCGACATCATGGTCATTGCGGGCGGTGTCATCCCTGCACAGGACTACGATTTCTTGTACAAGGCAGGTGTAGCCGCTATCTTTGGTCCCGGTTCGCCGGTTGCTAAATCCGCCTGCACCATTATGGAACTTCTCATGCAAGAGTAACGGCGCATCGTTGCTGTTAATAGTTAATCAAAGGGGCTACCTGCACAATAGGTAGTCCCTTTTTAGACCTATAGGTCAACGATTATCCATCCCAGATCGATTGCCCTACCACTACCACAGCACTACCCTACCATTGCCCTACCACTTATGGTGGATAGAGGGGGTTAAGAGGGGGGGGACCACAAGCCTTCCGCGCAGCGGGGTGCCCTTGCGGGTGTCAGGGGAAGTCCCTTACTTCACCTCTACGCCTGTCAGCGTGTAGGTCTTGTTGTTGCGGAGGATATACACTTGTCCGTCGATAAGAACTTTCTGTGGGGCGGTTGTATCCGTATCGGTTTGTATGTCATCTATTGCCGTGGCGGGGATAAACTCGGCTTCGAGGGTAAGGTCGCTTACCACCGTGAAGCGATAGGGGTTATAACTCAAGCCGTTACTCCATTGCTTGAACTCGTAGCCACTATTTGGAATGGCAGTTAATGTGATACGAGTACCATAATCATAGACACCATCTCCGGTAACTTCACCATATTGAATATCACAAGTAGCCGTAATGGTAAATTGGTCAATAGCAAACTCTGCTGTGTAGGTAGCATCGCCCTCTATCGTAATTGTGCGAGGATTGTCGGTATTGCCGTCGCTCCATTGCACAAAATGATAATGCTCGTTGGCAGTAGCAGTGAGGGTGATAGTTGTACCATAGTCATATTCACCTGCGCCATCTACATATCCGTTCTCGGCTGAAGTGGAAATGGTGTATTGATTAACAGCAAACTCTGCTGTGTAGGTAGCATCGCCATCTAATATTATCGTGCGCGGATTGTCGGTGTTTCCATCGTTCCATTGGGTAAAGTGATAGCCAACATTTGCATTGGCGGATATTTTACAAGACGAATTGGGTTTGAATTGTCCGGCACCGCTAACCGTACCCATTTCTTCATTTGCCGAAACAACCGTTAAAATAGGATCATCAGCAAATTCTGCAATATACGCAATATCTTGTGTTACCGTTTCCAACCGTGGATTATCGGTATTTCCATCTGTCCAACGCACAAAATGGTAATGTTCGTCTGCAATAGCGGTCAGCGTGGCGGTGGTACCATAATCATATTCTCCTGCACCCTCTACATAACCATGTTCGGCATCCGCGTAAATGGTATATCGATTGGGCGCAAACACAGCCGTATAGGTTGCTTCTCCCTCAACGGATACGGAGCGCGGGTTGTCGGTATTGCCATCGCTCCAACGCTCAAAGTGGTAATGTTCATCGGCGACTGCCGTCAATGTCGCACTTGTGCCATAGTCATATTCTCCCGCACCCTCTACATAACCATTTTCCGCTGTAGCAGAAATGGCATATTGGTTAGGAGCAAATTCAGCCGTTAAAGTGATATTTCTATACACCACAAAGGTACGCGGATTATCCGTATTGCCATCACTCCATTGGGTGAAATGATAATGTTCATTGGCATTCGCTTCAAAGACACTCTCTTGGTCAGTACAGTTCGCTTCTTTGGTAATGCGAACAGAACCAAACTCTGTATTTTGAGGAATAGCAATTACCGAATAGCCCAATTTTTCATTATAGTTGCTAAAATAATAACAAAAGGGGCTAGAAATATAACACCAACGCGCACTCCTATAGATTTTTTCAGTACCACAAGGAACATAAATGGGAATATCGGTCGGAACTTTATAAAAAGTAGTACTTTCTATCGAAGGAGGAGTCCCCGCCAAAACATACATCGAGGTAAGACCCGTGCACTTATAGAAAGCACATTCGCCAATATTCGTTACACTGTTGGGGATGGTGATAGAGGTTAGTTGGTTCATATCATAACAAAGGTATGCAGGAATTCTCCTTACCTCATCGCCAAAAGTAAAAGAAGTGATTTTATCTTTTACAGAATAGAATGGAGAAACTTCCACACTGCTCCAGCCCGCACACTGTTTAGCATTCCATTCCACAGAGGTAAGACCGGTGCAATCCTCAAAAGCATACTTTCCGACACTCGTTACACTATTGGGGATAGTGATAGCGGTAAGACCAGTGCAATAAGCGAAAGCATAGGCTCCAATACTTGTTACGCTGTTGGGAATAGTTACAGTGGTAAGACTGGTGCAGTTATAGAAAGTACTCTCTCCAATACCTGTTACGCCGTTGCCTATCGTGACGGAGGTAAGACCCGTACAACCCGAGAAAGCCCAACTGCCAATACTTGTTACACCGTTGCCTATCGTGACGGAGGTAAGACCGGTACAATTATAGAAAGCCCTCTCTCCAATACTTGTTACGCTGTTGGGGATAGTGATAGAGGTAAGACCCGTGCAACCATTGAAAGCATAACTTCCTATACTTGTTACACTGTTGTCAAATGTGAGGGAGGTAAGACCCGTGCAATTAAAGAAAGCAGCACTTCCTATACTCGTTACGCTGTTGGGGATAGTAACAGAGGTAAGACCCGTGCAACCTGAGAAAGCAGAGCTTCCAATACTTGTTACACCGTTGCCTATCGTGACGGAGGTAAGACCGGTACAATTATAGAAAGCCCTCTCTCCAATACTTGTTACGCTGTTGGGGATAGTGATAGAGGTAAGACCCGTGCAACCATTGAAAGCATAACTTCCTATACTTGTTACACTGTTGTCAAATGTGAGGGAGGTAAGACCCGTGCAATTAAAGAAAGCAGCACTTCCTATACTCGTTACGCTGTTGGGGATAGTAACAGAGGTAAGACCCGTGCAACCTGAGAAAGCAGAGCTTCCAATACTTGTTACACCGTTGCCTATCGTGACGGAGGTAAGACCGGTACAATTATAGAAAGCCCTCTCTCCAATACTTGTTACGCTGTTGGGGATAGTGATAGAGGTAAGAGCGACGCAATTCAAAAATGCATACTCTCCAATAATCACTACGCTTTCGGGGATCATAATCCCCCCTGTTGCGGCAGGGCTACACCCCAATAATGTGGTCTTTGTTGCGTCCTTATAGACTAAATAGCCTTCCACATAACCATTCACACTTCTTGCACCCCATGGTGAACCAGAGGCATTCCCTCCATATATTACATTAAGTACTCTAAAAAATGCCTTTTCTCCAATGCTCGTTACACTATTGGGGACAGTAATTGAGGTGAGACCCGTACAACCCAAAAAAGAACCATTTCCAATACTTGTTACGCCGTTGGGGATGGTAACAGATTGAAGACCTGTGCAGTAATAGAAAGCCCTATCTCCAATACTTGTTACGCTATTGGGAATAGTTACAGTGGTAAGACTGGTGCAGTTATAGAAAGTACTCTCTCCAATACTTGTTACGCTGTTGGGGATAGTAATAGAGGCAAGACTGGTGCAACTACGAAAAGCCTCGTTCCCAATACTTGTTACGCCGTTGGGGATAGTAATTGAGGTAAGACCCGAACAAAACT
>CAVGOI010000001.1:37566-160285 GCA_963630875.1 Mycobacteriaceae bacterium
ACAGATTGAAGACCTGTGCAGTAATAGAAAGCCCTATCTCCAATACTTGTTACGCTATTGGGAATAGTTACAGTGGTAAGACTGGTGCATTTATAGAAAGTACCCTCTCCAATACTCGTTACGCCATCGGGAATAGTAATAGCGGTAAGACCTTCGCAAGCACAAAAAGCAGCCTCTCCAATACTCGTTAGGCTGTTGGGGATAGTAATAGAGGTAAGACCTGTGCAACCATAGAAAGCATAACTTCCAATACTCGTTACGCTATTAGGGATAGTGATAACGGTTAATTTGCTCATACCATAGCAAAGATAGGCAGGAATACTATCTATCTCGTTACCAAAGGTAAAAGAAGTGATATTGCGATTGGCAGAATAGAATGGAGCATAATAATAATCCCTCCAACCGCCACATTTCTTGGCATTCCATACTACAGAGGTAAGACCTGTGCAGCCAGCGAAAGCACTACTTCCGATACTATATACGCTGTTGTGGATGGCAACAGAAGAAAGTTTCGACATACCATTGCAAAGATATGCCGGAATAGTTTCGACTTCATTGCCAAAAGTAAAAGATGTGATGTTTGCGGCAGCATCAGCGAATGGAGAGTTTTTTTCACTATATGTACAACTCTTTGCATTCCATGCGACAGAAGTTAGCCCACTGCAGCCAGAGAAAGCAGAATTAACAATTCTCCATACACTATTGCCAATAGTTACAGAAGTAAGACTGGTGCAACCTGAGAAGGTCTCGTCTTCGATCCATGTTACATTGTTGGGAATAGTAATCGAAGTAAGGCCTGTGCAACCCTTGAAAGCACAACTTCCAATACTCGTTACGCTGTTGGGAATAGTAATAGTGGTAAGACCTTCGCAACCACTCAAAGCATACTCTCCAATACTCGTTACGCTGTTGGGGATAGTGATAGCGGTAAGACCTGTGCAATCAAGAAAAGCCCACTTTCCAATACTCGTTACGCTGTAAGTGTTGCTTTGATAGGTTACTGTAGAAGGAATCGTAATATTTCCACTATACTTTCCTGAAGAAGGATTGGTAACGGTTGCCGTTTTTGTTAAACTATTCAAACTATTCAAATAATAGTACAAATTTCCTATTTGGACTTTATCAGCGGCGTAAGCAGGCACTACGCTTAGCAAAGCGATGAGTACCGCTAAGATGTTATTTTTCATTGATTTATTTGTTTTGTGGTTTTATATCTCTATTACTTTAACCAATGATACCACCATTGAAGTAGGACACACCATCCCATTACCCCCATTCAATAAATGGCATATAAGAGATTGTTGAACCAAGGATACAACAATCAAGTACATTTTTATTTGCGATTTTTATTATTTGTACCAACCTGCTTGAGTTGCTTGTAATAGCAAGGAATTTAACTCTTGTTTAGAGGGAATGCGTGCTTGTCCGCGTGCTGCTTGAAGGTGTCCATTTGGACGACGCCATATAAAACGATAGCCTGTTTCGCATTTGCCATTATCATAACGATATACACATTCTTGAAAACAAAGCGTCCAGCCATTACTATATGCAGGATTTTTCACTTCATGAATAATTTTTACATATGCCATAAATCCTCCTTAATTTTTGAGTTATATGCTATCAGTGATTTGATATATCATCGTTGGAGAAAGTGTTGTTAGACCTATACGCCTGCTTTTGCTGCTAAAAAAGGGGCGTTTTTGAGCAGCCACTTTTTTTGAGGTGGCACACCTATTAAATTATTGTTAGAAAGTGCCGTCGGCTATTGCAGGTATCCAAGAAATGGAGTACCTTTGCACCGTCTTGTGAAAGTGGCTGCTCAAAAACGCCGGTTTCTTTTCAGCCAGAGGAAAACATATAATTATCACGAATTTGCCATTAATTTCTATATGACGACGCGAGCCGCGTCGTCCCCTATGTACAGCATCGTCAAAATGACCGCAGGCGGGGCGCCCGCGTCCCCAGTGTAGTTACTCTCTTGCCTCCTGTTCTGTAATTGCAAACATTGTTGTGGAAAGCAATGCCACCATTGTAGTAGAAAACAACATCGTTAGATTGATAGATATTAGAAATGTTTTGTATTACTTGATTTGCAGATGTGCAATTTTTAGTTGAGTGTTGAAAGTGGAGAGTTTAGTGCAGTTGAGAGGGGAGAGTTATAGGTGTCCGAGGGGACCGGTTAAAGAAGGGGGCTTCAAAGTATGTTTTGGGGTACGGTATCCTTACGGTCGGGGTTGCTGAAAAGTATAGAGAAAGTATTCGTATCCTTCGCTTATCCTTCGGTTATCCTTCGGTTATCCTATACGCAGGTCTCGATGCGGATACGGGAAAGAGAGGGCGGGGATATGAGGAAGATAGGAGGAGGATACAGAGTGGATTGGGGTTGGGTGCGAGATAGATAGGGAACGGTACGGACACAAAAAAGGGTTGCCTGTTTCACACAGGCAACCCTTTGGGGTTATGCACAAGAATGTTTCGTCTTGGGACTTTGTACAGATAAACTGCGATTAGTCTTGGAACTTGGCGCAGATGAACTCACGGTTGAGGCGAGCAATGTTCGCCAACGACACCGACTTAGGACACTCGGCAGCGCAAGCACCCGTATTGGTGCAGTTACCAAAACCCAATTCGTCCATCTTAGCCACCATAGCCTTGGCACGAGCAGCCGCCTCGACCTTGCCCTGCGGCAGGAGAGCGAGTTGGCTCACCTTAGCCGACACGAACAACATAGCCGAGCCGTTCTTGCAAGCCGCTGCACACGCACCGCAACCGATGCACGACGCAGCATCCATAGCCTCGTCGGCGGCTGCCTTCGGGATTGGTATGGCATTAGCGTCCGGAACACCACCCGTATTGACACTGACAAAACCGCCTGCCTGCATAATCTTGTCGTACGCCTGACGGTCTACCATCAAGTCTTTGATAACCGGGAAAGCACGGCTACGCCACGGCTCTACGGTGATGGTCTCGCCATCGTGGAACTTACGCATGTGCAACTGGCAAGTGGTGATAGCACTGTCAGGCCCGTGCGGGTGACCATTAACATACATAGAGCACATACCGCAGATACCCTCACGGCAGTCGTGATCGAAAGCGATAGGGTCCTTATGCTCGCTGATGAGTTGCTCGTTGAGGATATCAATCATCTCCAAGAACGAAGCCCCTTGGAAAATGTGCTTTAATTCATAGGTCTCGAAATGACCCTGCGCCTTTGGCCCTGCTTGGCGCCAAACTTTTACCTTAATGTTTATGTAGTTATCCATGATTGTTTATTGTTTAGAAGTTGATAGTTGCAAGAGGTTGAGTGTTGAGCGTTGAGCGTTGAGTGCAGTGGAGAGTAGATAGTTATAAGTTGTTTGTACCAAGATTGGAATTCTTTCCGGCTTTATTGAGTTTTTGTCCGTCAGTAGATTCTTGAAAACTACGCTGCAATCCCGAAAGCAGTCTTGCAACATCTGCAATCAATGCCTCCATATTCACAAACTCATTGTGTGAGATGTAGTTTTGGTCTTCAGCCACTTCTAACTGACTCATTATCTCCATAAGTGAGCCATACGAAATCTCCAAGAAATGTACCTTATCCTTATTGGAATAGCGCGTCATTCCTTCTGCGATATTCGAGGTAATAGAAACAGCAGCACGGCGCATTTGGTTGGACAGAGCAAACTGCTCCTCCGCAGGAAAATGCTTCACCAATCGATATACATTGCGCACGACTTCGCGCGCTTTGATATACGCCACCAGGTTTCTATAACCGAAGAACTCCATAAATAGTATCGAACTTCTCTCTACTGATTACTCTTAAACTGCTCTAAACACGAAACACTAAACGCTAAACTAACTCTTGTAGTTACGGGTTTTGCGCTCGGTGAATTCGTATTCGAGAGGCTCCTTGATGAGTTCCGGCTCGCTGTCCTCGCCGGTGTACTTCCAGCACGATACATACGAGAACTTGTCATCCTGACGCAGTGCCTCACCCTCCGGCGTCTGGTACTCCTCACGGAAGTGACCACCGCAAGACTCCTCACGATTGAGCGCGTCGATAGCCATCAGACGACCAATCTCGATGAAGTCTGCCAAACGAAGCGCCTTCTCCAACTCGTTGTTGAGCGAACCTGCCTCGCCGGGAATATAGACATTTGTCCAGAACTCTTTTTTGATGGCATCAATCTTCTCGATAGCCGTCTTAAGACCCTCTGCCGTACGACCCATACCAACAAAATCCCACATGATAAGACCCAACTCCTTGTGAATGGAATCGACAGAACGCTTGCCCTGAATAGACATCAACTTCTGTATCTTGTCCTCAACCTTCTTCTCTGCCTCAGCGAACTCAGGCAGGTCGGTCGACATACGAGGCACGCCAATCTGGTCGGCGAGGTAGTTCTGAATCGTATAAGGCAAAACAAAATAGCCGTCAGCCAAACCCTGCATCAGCGCCGATGCTCCCAAACGGTTGGCACCGTGGTCGGAGAAGTTCGCCTCACCGATACAGAACAAGCCCTTGACGCTGGTCTGCAACTCGTAGTCCACCCAGATACCACCCATCGTATAGTGGATAGCGGGGAAAATCATCATCGGGTTCTCGTACGGGTTCTCGTCGACAATCTTCTCGTACATCTGGAAGAGGTTGCCGTACTTCTGGGCTACCACATCCTTACCCAGGCGCTGGATGGCCTCCGAGAAATCGAGGAACACCGCCAAGCCCGTGTTGTTGACGCCATAACCCTTGTCGCAACGCTCCTTGGCAGCACGCGATGCCACATCACGGGGAACGAGGTTACCAAACGCAGGGTAACGGCGCTCCAAATAGTAGTCGCGGTCTTCTTCGGGAATGTCACGACCCTTGATTTCGCCACGCTGCAGTTTCTGTGCGTCTTCGAGTTTCTTCGGCACCCAGATACGGCCATCGTTACGCAAAGACTCGGACATCAGCGTCAGTTTGGATTGGAAATCGCCGTGCTTGGGGATACAAGTCGGGTGAATCTGTGCGTAGCAGGGGTTAGCGAAATAAGCACCGTGGCGGTACATCTGCATAGCGGCAGAACCGTTGGATGCCATGGCGTTGGTAGAGAGGAAGAAGGTGTTGCCGTAACCACCCGAAGCGATGACGACTGCGTGAGCAAAAAAGCGCTCGATACGACCCGTAATCAAGTTACGAGCAATGATACCGCGCGCACGCTCCTCGCCGTTCTCGTCCTTAATCATGACGATGTCGAGCATCTCGTGGCGGTTGTACATCTTGACCTTGCCCTTACCGATCTGGCGGCTCAGAGCAGAATAAGCACCCAAGAGCAACTGCTGACCCGTCTGACCCTTGGCATAGAAAGTACGGCTCACCTGTGCGCCACCAAACGAACGGTTGTCGAGCAAGCCGCCGTATTCGCGCGCAAAAGGCACACCCTGCGCTACGCACTGGTCGATAATGCTGTTGCTGACCTCTGCCAGACGATAGACATTTGCCTCACGCGCACGGTAGTCGCCACCCTTGATGGTGTCGTAGTAGAGGCGGTAGACAGAGTCGCCGTCGTTCTGGTAGTTCTTCGCTGCGTTGATACCGCCCTGTGCAGCAATAGAGTGCGCACGACGAGGCGAATCCTGGATGCAGAAGTTCAACACATTGAAGCCCATCTCTGCGAGCGACGCCGCTGCCGATGCACCTGCCAAGCCCGTACCGACTACAATGATGTCGATTTTGCGCTTGTTGGCGGGATTGACCAACTTCTGGTGGTCTTTGTAGTTCGTCCATTTTTGCTCCAATGGACCTGCAGGAATCTTCGCCATCTCGGGCGTGATAACCTGCGTTGATTGTTCTTTTGTTGCCATATATGATGTCAGTATTTACGAATGAATTAGTTACGCACAGAGCATGCCCACGCCCACACCGAGATAGTAGAACACCACCATCGCGAATGGCAGGATAACAAGTGTCGCTACAACCGTGCCGATAACGCGAATGCGTTTCATCCATTTCAGATTATCCCAGCCCAAGGTATGCAATGCCGACCATACACCGTGATTCAAGTGAAGCCACAAGGCTGCCAACCAGACCAAATACAAAGCACAGTAAATTTGTCCGCTGACCGGAGTGGTGAACAATGCTTTCACATACGCTGCACCGTTCTGCGGGTCGAAAGCACCCGTCTCGATGCCGGTTAGTTCGGCGAACTGCATCTTGAACCAGAAGTTGTAGAGGTGCAGCACCAGAAAACCGAGAACGCAGATGCCCAATACAAGCATATTCTCCGACTCCCAATCCACCCCCTCTTTCTTTGCCGAGAGGGCATAGCGGTCGTTGCCACGCGCATGGCGGTTCTGGATAGTGAGGCAGAGAGCATACACAAAGTGGATGAGGATAAGCAGCGCAAGCCCCAGCGTACCCACAATAGCGTACCAATTGGCTCCCAATACCGAACAAATCCAGTTGTACGCCTCTTCGGAGAACACCAATGCCACATTCATGCAACCATGAAAGAGCAGGAAGAACACCAAAGCAAGACCCGTAATGCTCATAACGAACTTACGGCCAATAGAGGAATCTTTTAACCACATAAGAGTTTGTTTGTAATGATTTTATAGTTAGTTATTTTTTATCTATCCAGTGTGTGTGCCGCCATTGCTGTTGGAGTACACGAGTATGGGCACACCTCTCCAATCAACGCGCAAAGGTACGAAAGTTATTTGACACGACCAAACGCCCTCCCCGAAACCTGCTATCATCCCTCGAAATAGGGGTTTTCGTGCTATTATTCTGTCGGGGTTTGGCTATTCCGCAAAAATGTTGTACTTTTGCGGTTCTAATTGTAATATGCAAACATCGTTGCTTCATAGGACTTGGTGTATTTTGCTGGTTGTGTGGGTCGTGCTGCCCGTACAGGCGCAGATACAGGGAGCAGGGAGCAGTGTATTTCATTTCTTGGACTTGCCGGTGTCATCGCGGCTCAATGCGTTAGGCGGGGAGAATGTGGCGATTGCCGATGACGATGTGAGCATGGCTTTTGTCAATCCGGCATTGCTGACGGCGAATACCGACAAGGTGCTGCAACTGAATTATGCCTATTATTTGGCGGGGACAATGTTCGGCAGCGCACTCTATGCGCACAATTACAAAGAGAATTATTTCGGCGTGGGGTTCCACTATTTGGATTATGGTGAGATGCAGTATGCTGACGAGAACGGGAACCTCACAGGCGGCACCTTTTCAGCACGCGATATGTGCATGAGCCTTGTCTATGCCCGCCAGTTGGGTCCCTATTTCACGGTAGGCGCAAGCCTGAAGCCCATATACAGTCATTACGATATCTATCATAGTTTCGCGCTCGGTGCCGATGTGGGCGGTCATTATCAGACTGCGGACTCCACTTTTCATCTGGGTTTGACGCTGCGCAACATCGGCTGGCAGTTGTCCTCGTTTTACAGTGAAGAGGAGGGGCAACATACCGAAATGCTTCCGCTCAACTTGGAGTTAGGGTTGTCCTATCGCTTGGCACACGCTCCTTTGCGTTTCTCGCTGACGGTACACAATATGCAAAAATGGTACCTCGCTGCGGAGGAGGGCGTCAAATGGTACGATATGGTTTTTCGGCATACGATATGGGCGGTGGATATCGTACCTCGCAGTGAGAAGTTTTACCTGACTTTCAGTTATAATCATCGCAGGCATCAAGAGATGAAACTCGCTAATGCATTCAGCCTGTCCGGATTAGCCGTCGGTGCGGGTGTGAAAATCTATAAGTTCCGGTTAGGTTTTGCGGTGAGCCAGTATTCGCGCAGCAATTTCACCTATCAGGTCTCTTTGTCCACCGACATCAACAGTTTCTTGAAATGAGCAAAATCATAGTTGCCATAGACGGATATTCCTCGTGCGGCAAATCCACTATTGCCAAAGCCCTGGCGCAGTATGCGGGCTATATGTATGTGGATACAGGGGCGATGTACCGTACGGTGGCGCTATACGCAATGCGGCACCGGTTGGATAGTGCGGAGGCAGTTACAGCGAGCCTCGCCCATCTGCAAATCCGCTTTGCCTTGCAGCCCGACGGCAGTCAGCATGTGTGCCTGAACGGCGAGGATGTGGAGTCGGAGATCCGCCGTTTGGAGGTGGGGAATAAGGCGTCGCATATCTCTACGCTGCCCGAAGTCCGCCGGTTCTTGGTGGCGCAGCAGCAGGCAATGGGCCAGGAGAAAGGTATTGTCATGGACGGACGGGATATAGGCACCGTGGTCTTTCCGCAGGCAGAATTGAAACTGTTCCTGACGGCATCCCCTGAAGTGCGGGCAGAGCGGCGTTTCCTGGAATTGCAAGCCAAGGGAGAACACCCCGACCGCTCTGCTGTGTTGCAGGATATCATCGACAGGGATTATCGTGATACCCATCGGAGCGAGAGCCCCTTGCGGCAGGCAGCCGATGCTATCGTGGTGGACAACAGCAATATGACGCCCGACAAACAAATGCGCCACATCAAACAGTTGTTCGACGCTGCCTTGTCTCGGCAGCGCACTTTAACGGAAAATGATTGGGAGAATACTCCACCCGTTAAAAAATCCTAAAACCATAAATACCCCTATCCTCCGCTATTCCTCCGCTAAAAGACAATGTGTAATTTACATGTTTAATTTGCGGGTGTTTTCCCCATTAAGGGGACTTCTACGAATTGCTTTGCAGTGATTTTTGAATAGCAGGAACTCCCCTGTACAGCGTATCCGCGGTTTTGTAGCGGACTATCCCCCTACCAACACGGTAGATACACGGTAGATACACGGTAGATACTTGGTGTATTCACCTGGGTATATACTGGGTATATATGGGTTTTATAACACTTCTAATGCGTGTTGAAAAAGTCCCCTACGGAATTACCCTACCTGCACACCTTCAATAACCGCTTTATACGCTTGCGACAATTCTTATGGAATTGCGGCAGGATCCATAGCGGTGGGGAATAACGGTAGGAAGCGGATTGTCTGTATTTACGAAAAAGATACTGCCTTAATGTTTAATTCCTGGTAGTTTTCCCATTAAACATTAAACATTAAAAATTACACATTAACCATTAGTCATCAGACGCTCTGCTCGACATTCCAAGTGAACGCGCGGACACCCACCTCGGGGTTGCGCAGGTCGAGTTTCTCGACCGACTCAAGCAGCACATCCACCTTGTCATCAGGGACAACGGTGATGACGCACGAGTTCATCTCCGGCCAAGTGTGTGTGCCGCGGCGCGGCTCACCGTCCTTCGAGCCGCGCCCTTGCACCTGCTCGAAGAAGGTGAACCCCCGTATCTCGAGGACATCCAACATATACTCCACACGCTCCGTGTTGGCTTGGTTGAATATAATCATTACTGCTTTCATACGAATTGGGAATTAAGAATTAACGGTTACGGGAGTCTTGTCTTTCTTCACTTTGATATCCATGAAGATAAAGTTCTCGCGTATCTTTTTGAGTTTGTTTTGGTCATCGTTGCGTGAGATAGTCCCGTACAAAATCGGCACCACATACAGGGTGAGGAAGGTGGAAACGGTCAGACCGCCGATAACCACAATGCCCAACGGCTGCCACATCTCGGCGCCTTCACCGGAACTGACTGCCATAGGCACCATACCCAAAATGGTGGTGAAAGCAGTCATCAACACGGGGCGCAGACGGCTCTTGCCGGACAACTGAATGGCTTGGTTGAGGTCGTACCCCCGTTCACGCATAAGGTTGGTGTAGTCCACGAGGACGATACCGTTCTTGACCACAATACCTACCAGCAGCACCAATCCCAAAGCACCAATCATATCCAAAGTGGTGTGGGTGAGCCAGAGTGCGATAATCACGCCCGACAAGGCAAACGGCACCGTGAACATGATAATCGCCGGTTTGGAGAAGGACTCGAACTGACTCGCCATGACGATATAAACCAACAGAATAATCAGTGCGCCCAGCATAATCATCTTGCTGAAAGTGTCCTGCTGGTCTTCGTAGTCGCCGGCGATACGGGTGCTGTAGCCCGAAGGCAGGTCGAGTTGCGGCAACACTTGCGCCTCAATCTGCTGTGCTAACTCACCCATTGAGGTGTTGAACGGCGTAACCTTGACCGTCACAATACGCTGACGCGACTTGCGCTCAATGGTAGGCGGTGCCCAGTATTCGCCGATGGAGCAGACCTCCGACAGTTTGACCACGCCGCCCGTGGCAGTGGGAATCGAGAAGTTGAGAATATCGGAAATGGAGTTGCGGTCCTCCTCTTGGAGACGCACTTTGATATCGTACTCCGAGCCGTCCTCCTTGAGGTAGCCGCACGCCATACCGTTTACGCGGTTGCGCAGGTAGTTGGACAGGGAGGCGGAGGTCAGTCCGAGGCGCGAAGCCTTCTCTTTGTCCACAATGATTTTGATTTCGGGACGGTCGTCTTCACGCGAGATATTCACATCACGCGCACCGGGCAACTCCTTGCAGAGTTGCTTGGCTTGCTGTGCGAGCCGGTTGGTGAGATCGAAGTCGTAGCCGTATATCTCGATGTCCACGGTCGAAGCACTGCCGCCGCCCATACCGCTGCTGACAGACGCCTGATAGTCCGTTATTTCGGGGTAAGTCGCCATTTCCTGACGCAACACCTCGGCAATCTCCCAAATTGAGCGGTCGCGCTGCCATTTCTTGTTACAGCGGACGGTCATGGATATCTTGTTGTTCATCGTCGAAGAGAACATCGCCGAGATAGTGGCGTCGTCGTTGGAGCCGGCAGAGGTGCTGATAAGTTGTATCTCCGGCACCAATTCCTGGAAGCGTGTCTCCAAGCGGCGGGCGGTCTTGAGGGTCTCCTCAATACGCGTACCGCGCTGCAACTCCACGGTTACGGACAGACGCCCGTTGTCCTGTTGCTGCATAAAATCGGTACCCACCTTGCCCAACAGCGCGGGCAGCAACGATAGCACGAAGAATACTACCAATGCCGACAGCGCAATCGCCTTGTGGTGGAGGCACCAGCCGAGCGAGCGGGCGTAGGCGTGGTCCACCTTGTCCAGGAAGCGGACAACGGTCTTGTCGTACCAAGTCTTCTTGTCGCCCTCATCCACGAGGTTGCCGTTCTCGTCCACATGCACCTTGCGCGGCTTGAGCAGGCGCGAGGCGAGCATCGGCGTGAGGGTGATAGCCACGATGGTGGAGGTGGTGCAGACAATCGCCACAATCCAGCCGAGCGACTTGAACATGATACCCGCCATACCTTCCATCATTGTCAGCGGAATGAACACCGCCAACAGCACCAAAGTGGTGGCGATGACGCTGACCCATACCTCATTGGTGGCGTAGATAGACGCCTCGCGCGGGTTTTCACCGCGCTCCACATGGCGGGTGATATTCTCCAAGACCACAATCGCGTCGTCCACCACCATACCGATAGCAATGGTCAGCGAGCAGAGCGAGATGATATTCAGCGAAGAGTCGTCCAATTTCAGGTAGATGAACGCCACAATCAGCGAGATAGGTATCGTCAAACTGATGATGAGCGTGGCACGCCACTTGCCGAGGAAGAACAGCACTACCAGCACCACGAACAGCAGCGCGTACAGCACCGACTCCTCCAGCGAGTCGATGGAGTTCTGGATATTCTCCGAAGAGTCATAAATCTCCTCTATCTTCACATCGGCGGGCAGTTGCGATTGTATTTTCGCCAACTCTTTCTTCACATCCTTGCAGACTTGCACGGTGTTCGCGCCCGTCTGCTTGGCAACAATCAGACGCACGGCTTCGCGCCCGTTGGTCTTCTCGTCCAGCGACAGATCCTTGATAGTATCGCGCACGGTGGCGATGTCGCGCACAAAGACTTGTTGCCCTTGCGGCGTAATCGTTACCATGAGGTCGCCAATCTCACTCGATTCGATAAACTCGGAGCGCACCTGCATCTGATACTGTTCCTTGACCATCTTCACCGTACCCGACGAGAGGTTCAAGTTGTTGGCACTCACCACATTGCCCACCTGCTCCAGGCTCAGCCCGTAGGCGTCCAATTTCTGCTGGTCGATATCCACATACACATAGCGGTCGGGCGACCCCGAGAGCGAGATGTTACCGATACCGTCAATATGGTTGAGTTGCGGCACTATCTCGTCGTTGAGCAGTTTGTCGAGCCCCGCGTAGGACTCGTTGGCGGTAAACGAGTACTGGCAGATAGGCATTGCCGAAGAGGTGAACTTGAATATCACGGGCGTACCGCAGTTGTCGGGCAGGTTGTCCTTCACCATATCCACATACGAGCGGATATCGTTCACTGCCTCGTCGATGTCGCTACCCCACTCTAACTCGAGGGTTACCATCGATATATTGTCTTTCGACTGCGAGGTGATATGCTTGAGGTGGTCCACCGAGTTGAGGGCGTTCTCCATCACCTTGGTCACATTGGTCTCCATCTCCGATGCGGACGCGCCAGCGTAGGTGGTCATCACGGTCACATAAGGCGGGTCCATTTCGGGGTATTGGTCGATAGGCAACTGCACATAGCAGAACAAGCCTATGATAATCACGGCAACGAAGATAAGGGCTGTCGTTACCGGTTTTTGGATTGCTGTTTGATAGATAGCCATAGTCTTGAATATCCTAAAGGTTTAGTTCTGTACATTCAGTTTCACGCCGTCCACCAACTTGTGTTGTCCCACATACACATACTCCACACCGGCCTTTATTTCGGGCGCAAATATCTCGATATCCTCATCGAACCGTTGCCCGAGTGTTACGCCCACGCGTTTGGCATAGCCGTTCTCGTTGATGAACACATAGCGGTCGTTGGCGCCCACTAATTTCTCCACCGACTGGTAAGGCACCACAATGGTCTCGTCCTTGCCTAATCCGAGGGTGGTGGTTACATACATACCCGGGCGCAGACGCTCTTTGGCGTTGGGGATAACCATCTTGCATTGGAAGGTATGGGTGTTGGCATCGATAGTCGGATAGACGACTTCCACCGTCGCAGGGAACTCCTCATCGGGGTATATTTCGCTCTTTACCGTCAGGCGCATACCCTCTTTCACCATGGGATAATAGGTTTCGGGAACGGCAATCAGGGCTTTGAGTTTGTTGATTTGCGTCAGCACCACAATCGCCTGTCCGCTATACAGTTCGCCGTCCTCGTAGTTCTTGGCGGAGATAACGCCCGCAAAGGGAGCCTTCACATAAGTGTTGGTTTCGAGGAAGTCGAGGTTCTCTTTCAGTTGGTCATACTGCGTCTTGGTCTGGTCGTAGGTCTGTTGGCTGACGGAGCCGGAAGCGAGCAACGCCTCCGCACGGTCTAACTCGGTCTTGAGGTTCGCGAGTTGTATTTTGGAGGTCTTGTATTGGTTCTGGTCCATGCGCACGAGCATATCGCCGGTTTTCTTGCGGTCGCCCACTTCCACATAGATGTGTTCTATTTTGCCGGTCAGCGAGGGGGCTACGTTCTGCGTCTGGTAGCCCTGCAGGTTGGTGGATACATGGATAACCCGCTCAATCTCACGCGGTTGCAAAGTCATTGTTTTCACCACTTCCACGCGTTCTGCGTCTGCGGTCTGCTGGTGGGTCTGTTTGCCGCAGCCCGCCAACAGCACGAGGGCAGCCGCTGCGAAAATCACTGATTTCTTCATATCGGTTTATTATTTTATTCGGTTTGTTACACTTTATTTACGCTTTTTTGCTCGGTCAAACAGCAAGGGATGCGCAAGGGATACGCAACCTTTGGGCAAGGGACCGGTTAGGGCAAGTTTAAGAATTTTTCAAGTTCTGCCTGTGCATTCACGAGGGTCAGCACAGCCTGCACATAGGTGGACTGGGCGGTGATGAGGTCGTTGCTGGCATTTACCAATTCCAAGTTGCTGGTCGTACCTTGGTTAAACTTGTTGGTGGTCGATTGGAACACGCGCTGCGTAACATCCATGTTCTCACGCTCGGTGGTATAACTCTCAAAGGAGTTCTGGAGGTTGAAGCGCAGTTGTTGGTCTTGTATGGCGAGGTTGTCGGCGGTTTCGGCAAAGGTATTGCGTGCCTCCTCGAGGGCAATTTTTTTCTCTGCCACACCGGCGGCACGCTTCCCCGATGACCACAACGGCATCGATACCGACACCGCAATAGTATGCGGAGGATTCATCGAGAAAACGGGGCTTCCATCCATGCGTCCTAATTTGGTGTAATTATAAGCCAATCCGACCGTCGGACCGTATGCCCATCCTGCCAAATGAACATTGGTCTTAGCGAGTTCCACATTTTTCTCCAAGGTTTGGTAACTCAAGTTGCGTTGCGGGATAAAGTCTTTGCCGAGCAGGCGCAATACTGCCTCCGCCGACAGCATATCCTCCAACGGGGTTGTCAGTGTCAGTTCCGTTTCTACGGGTACATCCAACAGCACTTTCAGTGAATTTAATGCCAACAATGTGGAACGCTTGTTCGAATTGATATTGTTGCGCAGGGTATTCACACGCACTTTTATTTGGTCTGCCGTGGTCTGTTCCGCTGCACCGACATCCACCGAGCGTTGCGTCATTTCCGCCAACTGTTCTACATTCACCAACGAGGAGTCCAACAGTGCCACCACATCTTGCAGCACCAACACGGACGCATACGAGGTCTTCACATTCGCGCGAAGATTCACCTCGGATTGCTCCTTGTTTATCTTCTGCATGTCAATGGCTATATTGTTGAGCAGCGCACCCACAACGGCTTGCCCATTGATACCAATAGATGCGGAAACACCCAGCGTGTTATCGGACATTTTACCCATACCAAACTCTTCGAAAGGAGATTGGTAGGCAACAAAACCCGAGTCGCGTAAGTTTTGGTATGTCCAACTCATATCTGCCTGCGGCAGCATGGCTGCGATAGTCTGCCACCGCTGTGCGTATGCTTCTTGTACAGCGAGGTCAGCGTTGCGCAAACTGCGGTTGGATTGGATGGCATAGTCCTGTGCCTCTTCCAAACTCAGGCTGAGTGCCTTGGGCGTGTCGCGTTGGGGGGCCTTTTTGGTCGCAGCCATCACATGGTCTTCTGCCATGGCACCGCCGCTTATCACAAGCGCGGCAACCATCAGTGAAAGGAATCGTTTCATCATGTACCTTAATTTTTCTTTTTCGTATATGTTGATTGGTTTAATATTTTTCGCTGTCCTCCAAAGCACGCAGCGCAGCCAATCCCTGTTCGGTCAGCACGCCTCGTCCAGCAATCTCCATACCCTGTTTGGCGATGTCAATGATGTCGTCGCGCCGTTGCGGATATTGCTGCACCTGCTCAATGATAATGCGGTGCGAGTACGCGAGGAGTTGGGCAGTGCTGTCTGCGTTGAGATCCGCGCGGAGCACCCCCTCTTCCTGTCCTTTGCGCACAAAGCGTATCAAGTTGCGGTACATCATATAGTAGAGATGGTCTTTGTGCAGCATATAGAGGGCGGGATAGTACTTCTGCAGATCGTAGAGGAGGGGAGGCGGCTGTTCCATATCCTTCCCGCTGGCATGGGCAATCGACATCCATTCGCGCAGGATTTCCAAGGTACTCTTTCCTTCGACCTTAGCAAGGATATTCTGTTCCAACTTGCGTTCATGCAGCATCAGTCCTTCGGTGATGAGTTGATCTTTGGAGGCGAAATAGACATAGAATGTCTTTTTGCTGATGCCCAGTTGGCGACAGATGTCGTCAATGCTGACGGAGCGGATGCCTACCTGTCGCATTTTCTCTGTACCGGCTTCCAGAATCTGGTCGCGCAGCATAGGCTTGCCGGCGGCTTTTTCATCACCACCCGCCTGCGGAGCAGGGGTTATATCGGCGGTTGCCTCGGGGATTCTATCCGTTTTCATTTCGTCCATACTACAGGCTGTTTGGTTACAATTCGGATTACGGTTTGTTTTTGGGTGGATTACAGATTGTTTATGGGTGAATTACAGATCGTTTATGAGTGAATTACAGTTTTTTTATTGCTATATATGGATTATAGTTCATTTATACTGAAGGGGTAAATACAATAAGCGTGCCAAAATACGGGAACTTGGAAACTTTTAACATATTTGTAGTTTCCATGTTACAATCTAAACACAAATACACGCAAGCCACACTGGGGACGCGGGCTCTCTCGCCTGCGGCAATAGCACATAGGATACGCTCCCTATCCTCCCTATCCTCTCTATCCTCTCGATCTTCTATATCCTCTAGACCATCTATCCCCCCCCCCTCAAACGATTGCGGAAGAAAATTGCACGATTTTCGTCCTCGGGGAGTACAAATTATCCATTTTTGTAGTATCTTTGTAGCCGCTTAACGAATCATCTGATATGACGGAGAAACGCAACCTATCATTCGGGCAACTATTCAATTTGAGTTTTGGCTTTTTTGGTGTACAGATAGCCTATGCCCTTCAGAGTGCCAATATCTCCCGTATCTTTGCTACGCTTGGTGCCGACCCGCACACGCTCAGTTTCTTCTGGATACTGCCGCCGTTGATGGGTATGATTGTGCAGCCGCTCATCGGGTTGCTGTCCGATAAGACCTGGCTCGGTCCCGTGTTCGGGCGTCGCAAGTTCTATTTGCTGATAGGTGCGGTTATTGCCGTAGCGGTGATGGTGTTGTTGCCCAACGCGGGCGACTTTACTTTCCGGCAGAGCGTCTTCCTTGGGTTGAACGCCGCCATGTGGTTCGGGCTGTTCTCGCTGATGTTCTTGGACACCTCTATTAACATCGCCATGCAGCCGTTCAAGATGATGGTGGGCGATATGGTCAACGAGGAGCAGAAAGGCACTGCCTACGCCATTCAGTCGGCATTGTGCAACGCAGGCTCGTTGGTAGGCTACCTGTTCCCGATATTCTTTACTTGGATCGGGCTTGCCAACACCGCGCCGGAGGGCGTTATTCCGGACTCGGTAAAGTGGTCGTTTTATATAGGTGCCGCCATTCTGATACTCTGTGTGCTTTACACCTTCTGCGCCGTGCGTGAGATGAATCCGCAAGAGTATGCGGAGTTTCACGGGCTGAACCGGAAGAAAGACGCCGCGAAGGCGACCGATGACGCTTCCGACAACCGGCGGATACGCCGTGCGTTTGCGACCATCGGGTTGGTGCAGTTCTTCTGCTGGGCAGCGTTTATGTATATGTGGACCTACTCCAACGGCGCGATTGCCACGCAGTGCTTCGGTTGGGACGGTGTGAGTACCGCCGAGGCGGCATTCCAAAGCGCGGGCAACTGGGTGGGTGTATGCTTTGCGGTGCAGGCGGTAGGCTCGCTGTTGTGGGCGGCGATGCTGCCTGCTATTGAGCATTGGTTGGGCAACAAGGGCGCATATATCCTGTCGTTGGTGATAGGCGGCGTGGGGTTCGCCTCGGTGTTCGTGGTGCATAACCCGTATGTGCTGTGGGTCAGTTACGCGCTGATAGGCACGGCATGGGCAGCGATGTTGGCACTACCGTTTACCCTATTCACCAACGCCATTTCGGGCAGCAAACGCATGGGTACGCTCTTGGGCTTGTTCAACTGCACGATTTGCCTGCCGCAGATTATTGCAGCCCTGCTCGGCGGCGTGCTTTTGCGGCATATCTGCGCAGGCGCACAGGTGGGGATGTTAGTGATTGCAGGCGTGCTGCTCCTGCTCGGCGCAGTAAGCGTGCTGTTTATTCAGGAGAAGTAAGCAAGAAACAATCAAAGAGAAGAGAGATAAGCAAACTACTATAATGAACAACTAAAATCTAACAAGATGACGAAAAACAAACCTTTTATTTTCTTCCTTCTTGCTGCATCATTCCTATCGGGGTTCATCGCATGTACTCCCAAGATTGATGTGGAAGGGTCTTGTAAGAAAGTGGCAGTCGCTACCCTTTTGGGTACGGATTCTGTTCGCTCTGTCGCTATGACGGACGGGCTGAAAATAACCCTGGTGGAATATAAGTTCTTGCCGGACAACAAAGCAGTGCGTACGACGACCACCTTTGGCGATGGTATTTATGAAACACCGACCTCTATGAATTTGTCCTATCAGGTGGGCGAGTATGCCGAGATGAATGCGGGCTTGCTCTTGCTGTTTACACCGGAGGATTCAAGCATTGAGCCGTATGAGGCCAAGTTCTTTGAAAATATGCTGATCGAGAATGGCAAGGACACCCTTACCGACCAAACGGCAAAAGTGGACAATTTCGAAAAACTGCTTACGACATTTCCGGATACAGTGGTATGGGAGTTCGAAAAGAAGACTCTCTACATTGATTATATACCCTATCTCGACACCATAATTAGCCGCAAAGTAATTATCGTAGACGGAAAGAAGAAATCCGTAAAAGATACAACTATCCTGCAAAAAACGCGTAAAGACACGCTCGGCGTTCAACGGTATGTACATTCAACCCTGTCGTTCCGGCGCGATGCAAATACATTAGCCAATACAGGGCATTATATGTATGAGGAGGTTGCTTACACCAAACCCGACTCGGTTACACCTGCGCAAAAAATCGACAGTCTCTGTATCAATAAAGAGTGCGATATGCACTGGAATTTTACCTCTGTCATTACGGCACGCCAGTTCCATGTGGTTGCCATTGCGGATGATGCAAGCAAGGAGAAACTGACCTTCAAGATGTTCAAATACACGGCACCTACGACAGAAAAAGCGGGAAGTGTGATTATAAACAGTATTTACACCTATAAAATCCCCCAATTAAACGGAGCCGAAGAAACGGAAGAAACAGAGGACACTGAAGGCTCGGGAGAAGCGGAAGAATAACCCTATAAAAATCGGATAACAATGAAATACATCAATATAGTTTGTTCGCGCTCCGCGTGGTTGCTCACAGCACTGCTGTTTGTTACTGCGTTTGCTTATGCGCAAAATACGGTAACAGGCACGGTGATTGATGCAGCGAATGGGGAAGCCATTATCGGTGCGAATATCATCGAGAAAGGCACCACCAATGGTACGATTACGGACTTTGACGGTAACTTCACCCTCTCGGTGAAGAGTGGTGCCGTGCTTGAAATCAGTTATATGGGCTACAAGTCCGTTGAGATGGCGGCAACCCCAAATATGAAGATTCAATTGGGCGAAGACACCGAACTCTTGGAAGAGGTGGTGGTGGTTGGCTACGGTATGGTGAAGAAGAACGATGCCACAGGATCTGTTACCGCCATCAAACCGGACGATATGAACAAAGGCTTGAATGTCAATGCACAAGACATGATGCAGGGCAAGATAGCCGGTGTGAATGTTACCTCGGCAGGAGGTACGCCGGGCGGCGGTGCTACCATTCGTATTCGTGGTGGTTCGTCCCTCTCCGCCAGCAACGACCCTTTGATTGTAATTGACGGTTTGGCAATGGACAACAACGGTATTCCGGGGGCGGCGAACCCGCTGTCGATGGTGAATCCGAGCGACATTGAAACTTTCACTGTCTTGAAGGACGCCTCTGCCACTGCCATCTATGGTTCGCGTGCCAGCAACGGCGTTATCATCATCACCACCAAGAAGGGCAAAGCGGGCAGCAAACCCAAGTTCTCCTACGAGGGCAATGTATCGATGAGCAATTTGGTAAACCGTATGGAGGTGCTGACCGGCAATGAACTCCGCGCCTATGCCACCGCCATTGGTTTGGGGTACGACAAGACGCGCTATCTCGGCACTGCCAACACCGATTGGCAAGACCAAGTCTATCGCGCGGCTCTCTCAACCGACCATAATTTTTCTCTTACAGGAGGTACCAAACACATGCCGTATCGTGCATCGCTGGGCTATACGCTTAACAACGGTATCATCAAGACCAGCCAAATGCAGCGTGTTACGGCTGCTATCAACCTCTCGCCGTCATTCTTTGACAGCCACTTGAATATCAACCTCAATGCCAAGGGCTTGTACATCTACAACAGTTACGAAGCAGGCGTAGTAGGAGCCGCTATTGCCATGGATCCGACTATGCCGGTACGGGGGGGTGCAACGAGTGTATATGGCGAGACACTTATCTCCGACAAAATAGTAAATGATTTCTTTGGCGGATACTATCAGCCCACCACGACTGCCAACTACAACGATGACACTTGGAGAACGGCTTATGACTCGCAATCAACGGCGAACCCCGTTGCACTGCTCAACCAGAACTCCTCGATTGCCAACTCGGGTTCGTTTGTGGGCAACTTGGAGGCGGACTATAAGATTCACGGCTTTGAGGACTTGCACCTGCATGCCAATTTCGGAGCCGACTATTCGTATGGTCGTCAGAAGTACGAGAACAGTCCGTACGGCACCAACAACCACTACTATGGTTGGAACGGCTACGATATCAAACACAAATACAACTTGCAGTTCAACGCCTATGCCCAATACTACAAGGACTTTACGGACACACAGCATTTCGACATTATGGCGGGTTACGAATGGCAACATTTCTACAACGACTATGTCAGCAAGGGCAATGGACTGATTCGCGATACCAATAACAAGCCCGAACTGCGCGGAACGAAATATCCCATATCGTCTTTGTCCTCCAAGACCGAGAGTTACCTTGTTTCGTTCTTTGGGCGTTTGAACTACATCGGTTGGAATCAGTTGATGCTGACGGCTACCGTGCGTGGGGATGGTTCTTCCCGCTTTGCGCCGCAACATCGTTGGGGCGTATTCCCGTCTGTAGCACTCGGCTGGAAAATCAAAGAGACTTTCCTCAAAGATGTAAATGCTATCAGCGACTTAAAACTCCGTCTCGGGTACGGTATCACAGGTCAGCAGGATATTGGACAAGGGGATTATCCGTACTTGGCAACCTACACGATCAGTAAGGAGCATGCCTACTATCCCATTGGCGACGAGGGGAATATACTGTTGGACGAATACGGCAATCCCGTGAAAGATGCCGATGGCAATCAACTTTACACCACATTCCGGCCGAATGCTTACAACGAGAATTTGACATGGGAAAAGACCACCACTTACAATGCGGGTATCGACTATGGCTTCCTCAACAATCGTGTGTCGGGTAGCATCGACTACTATTATCGCCAAACCGACGACTTGTTGAATGTCATACCGGTAGCAGTCGGCACGAATTTCCGCAACAAAGTCATCAGCAATGTCGGTTCGCTGACCAATCAGGGCGTGGAATTTGCCATCAATGCCGTGGCGGTTGATCGCAAGAATTTCAAGTGGGACTTAGGCTTCAACATTACCTACAACGAGAACAAAATTACCAAACTCAACACGGGAGAGGATCAAACTCCCATCCCAACAGGCGGAATTTCCAGCGGTACGGGTAATAATATCCAGCGCCATGCCGTGGGTTATGCGGCAAACACCTTCTATGTTTATGAAACAGCAAAGGGAGTACGCGACAACGGCGAGACTTTCTTCTATGTAGTGGATCGCAATGGCGACGGACAAATCACAGAGGCAGACCAGTATTACTACCATAGCCCCAATGCACCGGTTACGATGGGCTTCCAGACCAAGTTCCAGTTCTATGGATTCGACCTCGGTATCTCGTTGCGCTCCAATATCGGCAACTATGTCTATAACGATGTATTGGCAGCCAACCTGCAGTATGCGGAGAAAGACAAGTTGTATCGCAACGGCTATCACAACCTACTGCGTTCAGCGTACGATACTTACTACAATGTGGGTCTAAAATCCGACAAGGTCTATAAGGATGCTGCCGGTACAAATCGTTTCTCCGACTGGTATCGGTTGGATTATTTTGTAGAGAACGCCTCGTTCCTGCGTATTGATAACATTACTTTGGGCTACTCGTTCCGCCGTCCGAAGATTTCAGGGCGTGCTTATGTGACAATACAGAACCCCTGCGTTTTCTCCAAGTACTCAGGACTTGACCCGGAGGTCTTTGGCGGTATCGACAACAATATCTATCCGCGTAGCATGACTTCGTTGATAGGTTTGAGTCTGCAATTCTAATATGTCGGAACTATAAAAAACGAAAGATTATGAATAAGTTTTTGAAATATACAGTCCTGTTTTGTGGTCTGACTTTTGGTGCAACCGCTTGTGTAAATGACCTGAATACCACGCCTATTGATGAGAATTCGTCAACAGCATTCAGTCAAGATGCAGTATTCTCCAAGTGCTATGCCACTCTTGCTCTGACGGGTCAGCAGGGACCTAATGGTGATAGTGATATTGATGACTTAGACGAAGGTACAGCGGGATTTTACCGTTTGATGTGGGAACTGAACGAGTTCCCGACCGATGAGTGTTGGTGGATATGGAACGATGTCGGAGTAGCGGATATCCGTATCATGAACTGGAACGGCGACAATGCCTTGGTGAAGGGGCTGTACTATCGTTTCAATATCGATATCAAGTTGTACAACCACTTTTTGGCAAACACCGAAGGGGCTACCGATGAAAAGACGCTGCAGCAGCGTGCCGAGGTGCGTTTCTTGCGCGCCCTCAACTACTGGTATCTGTTGGATATGTTCAAGGTTGCACCGTTTAGCATTACCGAATCAACCGAACTGCCGGAATTTGTGGAGCGTCCCCAACTATACGATTGGTTGGTGGAAGAATTGAAAGCCTTGACCGTTGACTTGCCGGAAACACGCTTGAGTACTTGGCGCGTGGACAAGTATGCCGCATGGCTTTTGTTGGCGCGTACCTACTTGAATGCAGAAGTTTATACGGGTACGCCCGCATGGGAAGATGCCCAAAAAGCGGCAGAAGAGACGATGAAAGGGCATTACACCCTGCTTACTCAATCATCAACCACGGAGGATCATGTTCGCTATTCGGCTTATCAGAAATTGTTTATGGGCGACAACCACAGCAATGGCGCGCAAAACGAGACATTGTTGATGATATATCAGGATGGTGTGTACTGCCAGAGTTATGCGGGGTCCTATTTCTTGGTGGCTTCTGTACGGGATGCAAAGATGGTACCGGCGGGAACATCCGATACATGGAAATGTATCCGCACCAGTCCGGAATTCATTTACAAGTTTGTGGACGAAGCCACGGCTTCAACTATCTTGGCGGACGAATATGAGATGCCGATGTTGTTAAAAGACGACCGTGCCATTATGTGTTCGCACACCGATACGAACAGCCTACAGGTATGGAAGTTATCCGGTGCAAAAGAGGCTCAGTTCTATGACTGTTGGTCTGTCCTGAAGTTTACAGGTGCCAAGTCCACCGCTTCACACCCGTCCAAGTCGGTTTCTTCGGACGCTAAAATTCCGGATACGGATATCCCATTGCTTCGTCTTGCAGAGGCGTATATGATTCAGGCAGAGGCTTTGTTCCGTCTGAATAAACCGAATGATGCATTGAATGTTATCAACACTTCTATCCGTGCGCGTGCCAATGCGGAGCCTTTGACCACCTTGGACGAGGCAACATTGTGCGATGAGTGGTGCCGTGAGTTCTATTGCGAGGGGCGTCGTCGTACAGATTTGATTCGTTTCAACCGCTTTGCAGGTCCGCAAGCAGACGCTAATGCCTACAACTGGGAAGGACGCAACAACCAATCTTCGTCTGCCGGCTACAAATCCGCGGACGAGAAATGGAATTGGTATCCCATTCCGAACGATGACAAGGCATCAAATGCCAATTATCAGAAATTGCCGAATGGGGATGGCTATTAAAGACAAGAAACTTATTAACAAACCATTTTTTATTAACAACTAATTTTTATTTGTATGAAAAAACTTTCTTTGATTGCGCTTGCGGTTATCGCAGCGATGAGCAGTTTTGCTGCTCCGGAAAAAACGCCGACTAAAGCAGACTTGCAAGACTACTATGAGGCAGGTCAACTCTGTGTTTGCGTGTACTTTGAAGAAGAGGTCTGCAACCCTATCGTATTTGCAGGCACCTACAACAATTGGGCAAAAGACGATGTAGAAGCAATGGCACATTTTGAGGAAGTAACAGGTTTTGAGGGCTGGTATGTAGTAGCCGTTACCGATGAGAGTGAAGACATTCAAGGCAAACCAGTTCAGTTGAAATCGGATGGCACATTCGCTTGGGACTACCAAACCGGTGATGTGGGATCCTGGACGCTTGTTTCCGGTACTGTTACTATAGAGGCAGGCTTCGACGGAGAGTCAAATCTGAATAATTATAGTACAGAAGAGCCGGTTATTTTGATTAGCGCATATTTCAAAAATCACCAAAGCCCTTGCGTAGCAGAAATTAGACACCTCTACACCGTTACTTTGGACGCTCCTTTGTGCGCGGATGCTGAAGGAAATTATTTTGCACCGGCAATTATTGGTTCGTTTAACGACTGGGGAAGTGCTGGCGGTGGCACAAACGAAGGAATTGCTATGGTTTTAGATGAGGAGACTTTCTTCTATTCTTATTCTTTCACCGACAAAGAGGGTGGACAATTCAAGTTCAAAGCATTAGGCGATACCGATTGGAGCAACCAAATCCAAATTTTAAAAACGAACGAGGAAACCGGTGAGTCCGAGTGGATAGATAATCAAAACATCACATTGGGGGCTGACACTGTGATAACGGTTGATTATAGCGCAGGTCGCTACACGCTTTGTGTGGACGAATCTGCTGTTGACAATGTAGTGGTTAATTCTGCTTCGGCTACCAAGTACTTCGACGCCGCAAAGGGTCAGTTCATTATCATCAAGGGCGACGAGCGCTACAGCGTACTCGGCACCAAACTGCAATAATCGAACTTCACTGCAATAATCGAACCCTACCCCACAAATCCATATAGGGTTTTGAATCTCACTATTCGAGGCTGCCCTGCGGCAGCCTCGTTCTTTTATCGCTGTACTCTCGCAACAAAATCTCAATACAGAGATTAGAAAATGCACCTGCACTTGCAGGTTTGCATATTTTGTGCTACCTTTGCAGCGTTATGTTTTGGTAATGGAGGGCTTTATTATGATGAATTCTGTACAGATAGAGTTGCTGAACGCTATGGCGGGGCTGCATTCGGAGGAGGACTTGTTGTCCTTAAAGCGTTTTTTGGTTGCATTCTTTGCTCAGCGTGTTGATGCGAGTATGGATGAGTTGTGGAATACGGGGCAATGGGACGAGAAGACACTGCAGAATTTATCCCACGAACACAACCGCACTCCGTACAAATGAGACGCATTGTACTTGACACCAATTGTTTGATACAAATGCTATCCTCGCATAGCCCGTACTATGCTGCATGGAAAGCATATCAGGCGGAGCAATATGCATTGTGTGTCAGCAATGAGATTTTAACTGAATACCACGAAATTATTGCACAAAAGACAACACCTTTTATTGCAGATAATGTGGTTGCGCTCATTATGCACCATCCGCTGACGGAGTTATTTGACCCTCGTTTCCGTTTTGGGTTTATTACGCAGGATGTGGATGATAACAAGTTTGTGGATTGTGCTATCATTGCCAATGCAGACTATATCGTTTCGGATGACAGCCATTTCGGAGAACTAAAGCACTTGCCGGCTGAGTTCCGAGTCAATGTCTTGCATCTCTCCGAATTCTTGTCCTTATTGCAAAAAGCAACTAATAGCAAAAAATGATGTATGTCTATTGCCCCCATTTTCTGTTTCGAAAAACAGGTAGTTGAAAAGAGGTGGTAACATGGTCAAATTGTGAATATCTAATTGATAATAAATATATTATGTTGCAGTTGCGCCAAAAATACGCACATCAAAACTCTGCTAAAGTTGCCCAAAAAAGCCACTTTTAGCAGAGTTTTTATAGCCTAATGTACACAAGAAGACAGATAGTGTAGGCGTAAAAGCACCCTAATCCCCAAATTCAATATGAATTTGTTGATTAGGCAGTCAAAAACTTGCATATCTCGGCAAAAAAGAGTACCTTTGCGGGGTAAAATCTGCAACTAATAGCAAAAATTACCCCCTATACTTTCCCTTATTTGTCCACGAACGGCACAAAACACCCGCTCGTGGATAAATAAACACGACAATATGCGCTATCATTCGCTGTTCCCGTAGTGGTTAATACGGGATATACCAATGAGGCGCTACACTTTTATCAAGATAAAAATGCCATCTAACAACACTTTTATCAAGATAAAAATGTATTCCTCCTACACTTTTATCAAGATAAACTTGCGTATGCCGTGATTTATTCGTACCTTTGCCGGCGAAATCCTTGTCTAACAGAAAAGCAAGAGTATGAATAGATTAGCCCTACAACAACTGCTCGAGTGGAAGAATAGCGACAACCGCAAGCCGCTTATTATTCGGGGTGCCCGCCAAACGGGTAAGACTTGGCTGATGAAAGAGTTTGGTAGCCAAGCCTTCCACGATACGATCTACATCAATTTTGAGAACGAGCCTCGATTCCGTGATTTATTTGCGGCAGACTACGATACGGCGCGTATTATTGCTACTATCCAATTGTTCTACGGCAAGACGATAGATGCCGCTACAACGCTGATTATCTTCGACGAGATACAAGCCGTTGAGGGGGGTGTTACCTCGCTGAAGTACTTCTGCGAGGATGCGCCGCAGTACGCTATTGTGGCGGCGGGTTCGTTGCTTGGTATCGCCTTGCATAAGGATACTTCTTTCCCGGTCGGCAAGGTGATGTTTATGGATATGTACCCGCTTTCGTTTGGCGAGTTCTTGCAGGCGAATGGTAAGAGTATGTTGCTCCAAACCATGCAGCAGGGGCAATGGGAACTGTTGCTACCTTTCCATGCGGAACTGCTTGGGCTGCTGCGTACCTATCTCTTCGTCGGTGGTATGCCCGAGGCGGTGCAGCGTTGGGTAGATACGCACGACTACGCAGAAGTGCGCGCGGTGCAACATAATATCTTGCGTTCTTACCAAGCCGATTTCTCGAAGCATGCCCCGCACGAGCAAGTGCCTCGTCTCGATATGGTGTGGAACAGTTTGCCTGCCCAATTGAGCAAAGAGAACAAGAAGTTTATCTATGGTGTGATACGAGAGGGCGCACGGGCGAAGGATTTCGAGTCGGCTATTATGTGGCTTTACAACAGTGGGTTAGTGTTGAAGTCGCACCGTGTGAGTGTGCCGCGTATGCCTCTTCGTGCGTATCAGGATATGTCGGTCTTCAAGTTGTTTATGGTCGATGTTGGTCTGCTGAGTGCTTTCTCGGGCTTGGATTCCCGCACACTGATAGAGGGGGATGCTATCTTTACGGAGTTCAAAGGTGCTTTGACCGAGCAGTTCGTTATGCAGGAATTGGTTACGCTCTCGCCGGACTATATCGGCTATTGGACTAACGAGCGCAGTACCACCGAGGTGGATTTCGTTGTGCAATGGCGCGGCGATATTGTCCCTATCGAGGTTAAGTCGGGCGATAACCTGCGCTCCCGCAGTTTTACGCTGTTCTGCCAAAACTACGCGCCGCATAGGGCTATTAAGACCTCTACACTACCCTATCACTCGGATACGGTTATACAGAATGTGCCGCTCTATGGTATAGTCCCATTCCTGTCCCACATAACTTATCCATAAGGAGACTTTTATAAAATACTTTGTAGTGATTTATAGAAAAGCGCACAAAAGTATTTACCGTCCCTAAGTTGTTGAAATTGTTAAAACGGGGAATTTATAGCAGTCCCCATGGCTTTCCAACCTCACGGAATGTCCACTTTGCGCTCTTGAATTGCGAGATGTATCCTTATCGCACAAGGACTGTTCCTGCTAATTCTTTGCCAATAGACTGAATACCATTCTGTATGCGCATAATCTGTGTTTCGGATATATATATTGTCCTCTTCTGTATTGGCGCATAAGTCCGTCATTGATACCGATAAAATTGGCTACTTGGCTGACATTGAGATACGGGTGTGCCTCATAGAATGCAGCCAAGTCGTATTGGTAAGTATATTCGATGTCCTGTAACTCTTTGGGCAGTGGTTTGTTGTCTTCTTTGTAGGTATCAACTATTTCTTGGTAGCCGATTAAGAAGTCTGCCTTTGCCTCTTCGACCGTGTTGCCCTCTCCAATTATGGTATTTTTCAAATTAGGCGTATAGATACCATACGAACCGTCTTTGCCTTTCTCGATAATGGCTATTACCTTTTTCATATTGCAATGGTTTTTATGGGTTATTTTACTCCGATTTGTTTCTTTATTTTGGCACAGAGATATTACATTTCTGTGATATACACAAGCATTGTTTCATTTTTTATTATTCGTCTTGCCAATAAGCCAAACAGTCGTTGATATAGATGTTGCCGTTGAATTTGAGATAGTGCTGCATTTTTCAAGCAATCTTCCATTTTACCGCACATCGCAATAGCATTTTCGGCTGTAATTTGTAGATTAGGCAGTCAAAAACTTGCATATATCTACAAAACAGTATACCTTTGCGGGGTAAAATCTGCAACTAATAGCAAAAATTACCCCCTATACTTTCCCTTATTTGTCCACGAACGGCACAAAACACCCGCTCGTGGACAAATAAACACGACAATATGCGCTATCATTCGCTGCTTCCGTAGTGATTAATACGGGATATGCCCATAAGGGGCTACACTTTTATCTTGATAATAATGTTATTCAATTACACTTTTATCAAGATAAGGCTGCAGAAAGCGTTCTCTATTTACTCACAAGAAGGCAACTACACATTGTTTTGCTAAAGGCATCTGGTACATATAATGATAGTACAGATTGAATAAGCATGAAGCACCATCCCTAATCGACAAATTTGGTATGAATTTGAGGATTATAATCTACAAATTTAGTATGAATTTGTAGATTAGGAGGCAGAAGACTTGCACATATCGCCGAAAAAGAGTACCTTTGCAGCGAAGTTAGTGCACACATATACAGGAGCATAACACTTGTATCCGGAATAACTTGCCCGGACACAACTCCTATACAAAGCCTAACTCCACATACATCATGATACAACGACTTATTGGAACATCCGTATCCGGTGATTTCTTTCAAGGGAAAGTGATTGCTATTCTGGGACCTCGGCAAGTGGGAAAAACCACCCTGCTGTCGCAGTTGTCTATTCCACAGACAGAAACCCTATGGCTCAACTGCGACAACGCAGACGACTGCCATACCCTCGAGGAGCAGACCTCCACAGGACTGCAACAATTAGTTGGGCAGAAACGCTATGTCGTTATTGACGAGGCACAGCGAGTAAAGAACATCGGCTTAACGCTAAAGATAATGTCCGACACTTTTCGCGAGCGGATACAAGTAATCGTAACAGGCTCTTCGTCGCTCGAACTGTCGAATAAAATCAACGAACCTGCTACGGGGCGCATCTTTGAATATCGGCTCTACCCGCTCTCGCTGGCGGAACTCAGCCGTCATACATCGGCACGCGAGGAGCAACGACTGCTAGAGCAGCGGCTCGTCTATGGTTGTTACCCTGAGGTGGTTACGCACCCCGACCAAGCCAAGCGTATCTTAACCACCATAGCCAACAACTATCTATATAAGGACTTGCTCAGTTACAACGGCATACGCAAACCCGATATGCTTGCCCGCCTCCTGCAAGCCTTAGCCATACAAGTGGGCGAGCAGGTATCCTACAACGAACTAAGCCGCCTATTGGGCATAGACCGCGCTACTGTAGAGAACTATATCGACCTTCTTGAGAAATGTTTCGTTATCTTCCGCCTGCCGTCGTACAGCGGTAATCTACGGACAGAGTTGCGCCACAACCGCAAGATTTACTTCTACGACAACGGGATTCGTAATGCCATATTGAGTAACTTCGCACCGCTCAATCTACGCACCGACACAGGCGCACTATGGGAAAATCTTATGCTCAGCGAGCGTATCAAACACAATGCCTATCGGCAGAGTTATGCACAACTCTACTTCTGGCGCACACAAGCACAAGCAGAGATAGATTTTATGGAGATTGAGGACGGTAGAATGCAGGCGTATGAGTTCAAGTACAATCCCACTAGAAGCCACCGTGCACCGAAGTCTTTCAGCGACACCTATCCCGCTGCCTCTTTCCAAGTCATTACCCCCGACAACTACCCGGCGTTTGTCGGAATAGAATAATCATCCTCACTCCACCGATAGCAACCCATTTCCCCATCTATCGTGGAATGTCCGTTTTGTGCCTCAAATTTCGGGGAAAGACCGTATTTCGCCATCTTGAATTTCGGGGGAAGCCCAAATTCCACCCTCTCAAATTTCGGGGAAAGACGGTATTTTGCCCTTTTGAATTTCGGGGAAAGACGAAATAATCTGTAATACAGTAGTTTAGACTGCCGTACCCGATGTGGATGTCCCCTTCCGCGACAAGTGAGCCGTAAGGCTCAATCGCCTTTTACACTTTTATCAAGATAAAAATGTTCTCAACAATAGTCATTTTGTTCATCAATTTTTGTCTCAAGCATCTTGAATCGCTCTGCAGATCCCATCAAATCTGGGCTTTCAGACGATTTCAGACTGTAAAATGACTATTACGCACCAAGTTTGAGTAAATAGCACATAAAAAAGCAAAAAAAGCGCATTTTCCCACGCCTGACATAAAAAGTACACTTTGCTTATTATCAATGCATTAGGTGCCATATATTGATAGTAGTCAATGGTTTTCTGGAAATTTCATTGAAAACTATCGTTGCAAAACGCCCATTCCTGTATTATCTTTGCACCGTCTTTATGACAAGGGTTGCCATAATAGGCACTCGGGGCAGGTGTTGCATATATGACAAGGATTGTGTATCTTTGCGGGCAAAATACGATGACGGAAAGCAAGATATATTACACCATAGCGGAAGTGAGCCAAGCAACAGGGCTGCCTTTGTCCACCCTGCGCTATTGGGAAGCGCAATTTGAAGAATTGCGTCCGCGACGCACCGCCCAACGCAGCAACCGTTACTATACAGAGGACGACATCGCCCTTGTCAAGCGTATTCAATATATACGCGATACGCTGCATATCACACGCATAGATGCCATCCGCGCGGAACTGAACCGCAACAAACGCAATACGGATGTCCGTCAACGCGCCACCGAAATTTTGCTGCGCGCACGCAATGAGTTGGAGCAACTGCGTGCCGAGATTTAAGCCAAATACTCTATAGTTTCTTTCATAGAACCCTGAATTTATGAACTTGAACAAACTCTCTTTTACCCGTCTATGGAAAGCAATCGTGCCGAATGTGCTGATACTATTGCTGTTCGCCTGTGCATCGGTGCTGTACTTTTATCCCTGCTTGGAGGGGAAAACCATTTATGCCGGTGATGGCATCAATGGTACTTCTGCCGTGCAAGAAAGCGTCAATTATCATAAGACAACCGGTGATTACTCTTTCTGGACAGGCTCTATGTTCTCGGGGATGCCCAACTACCAAATAGGCGGTAACGGGGGCTACATCGTGGACAAGATACTGAAACCTCTGCGTTGGGTGCTATCGTGGGGAAATCGCAATGTGATATTCATCTTTTTCTATTACCTCTGCGCCTTTTTTCTGTTGCTGCGTGCATTCAAAGTTAATAAATGGCTCAGTATGGCAGGATCGTTTGCCATTGCGCTTTCCAGTTATTTCTTTGTCATTATTGCCGCTGCGCACCACGGGAAATGCTACTCCATCACATGGATGACCCTCGTGGTAGTCGGCTTCTTACTCACATTCCGCAAGCAGTATGGGTGGGGGGCTTTGCTCGTGATGTTCTTTACCTATATCGGCTTCTTCCTGCATCCGCAGATGGCATATTACATCTGCATGATGATAGGTATCTTCTTCTTTGCGGAATTGGCAATTGCCGCACGGGCAAAAGAATGGAAGCATTTCGCCATTGCTTCTGTCGTCTTTTTTGCCTCTTTCGCAATCGGTATGGGTATGGGCAGTGCCAACATCTTTGCCAACCAAGAGTACGCGGCAGAAACAATGCGCGGCGGGCATTCCGACCTTGTGAAAGATACCGATACAGGCAACAAAACGCGCGGACTTGACTTGGACTATGCCACCGCGTGGAGTTATGGTATCAACGAAACAATGACTTTCCTTATCCCCAACTATATGGGAGGTGCCAGCGGATATGACCTCGGCAAGAACTCACCGTTGGAGCAAGACTTGCGCAAGATGGGTGTACCGGGTCGCCAAGCCAAGCAGTTCTGCCAATCGGCTCCCACTTATTGGGGAGAGAAAGCCTTTACAAGCGGACCTGTCTATATGGGAGCAATCGTGTGTTTCCTGTTCGTATTGGGATTGCTTATCGTGGGCGGACCCTACAAGTGGGCATTGTTGGTGGCAACACTATTCTCCGTTTTCCTTGCATGGGGGCATCACTTTATGCCCCTCACCGAATTCTTTTTCCGCTATTTCCCTGCCTACAATAAGTTCCGGGCCGTAGAAAGTATATTGGTAGTTGCCGAGATTACGATACCGCTACTCGGCTTTTTAGCCTTGCAAGCCATTGCCGACAAACGACTTGATTGGAAGCGGTTGCGCAACTGTATCTGTATTGCAGGCGGCGTTACAGGGGCGGTATGCCTGCTTGTGGCACTGCTGAGCGGCAGTATCGATGTTACTTCCTCGTACGATGCGCAATGGAAAGGGCAAGTAGGCGACCGCATATACGCTGCGATTCTCAATCAACGCACCGCCCTGCTTCGTGCAGACGCTTGGCGCTCGCTGCTCTTTGTGGTACTCGGCTTTGCGGCTGTTTTCGGCTACGCCTATCGCTGCTACTTCAAAGAGGACAAACACCTCAACCTCTACATGGGGCTTATCCTGACCGGCCTTATTCTGACCGATATGTGGACGGTGGACAAGCGTTTCTGCAACAACAGTATGTTCCGCACGCGTCAAGACATCAGCAAGTCGTTTACGCTGCACCCCTACGAAGCCGAACTGCTGAAAGACCCAAGCCATTTTCGCGTGCTCAACCTGACGACCAATACTTTTAATGAGGCGCGCACTTCCTATTACCTCAAGTCTATCGGTGGCTACTCGGCAGCGAAACTCCGCCGTTATCAAGACTTGATTGATGTGCATATAGCCCGTGAAATGCCCGTGCTTATGCAGACCATTTTAGAAACTTCCGGGTTCCATTCCCCCTGCAAGGGCGACAGCCTCTTCCCCGTACTGAATATGCTCAACATGAAATACGCCATTGTACCGTTGCAGGGCGGGCAACAAGTGCCGGTGGAAAATCCATATACCATGGGGAACTGCTGGTTTGTGGATGGTCTGCACATCGTGGACAATGCCAACGACGAGATTGCGGCTCTGCGTAGTCTTGACCTGCACCATACGGCCGTGGTTGACCACGACTTTGCCGCTGTATTAAACACCGCACTTCCCGAAGCCTCACCCCTGATGGCGTATCACACAGACGAAATAGCCCTCACACATTATGCGCCCAACCGTTTGGACTATCACGCACAGAACGAGCAGAACCGCATTGCGGTCTTCTCGGAAATCTATTACCCGCATGGTTGGAAACTCTATCTCACGGACGAAGAAGGGCATTTGACCACCCGACTTCCTCTTGCGCGAGCAAACTATATGCTCCGTGCTGCGGTTATCCCCGCCGGTACGCACACCTTGGCAATGGTCTTCGACCCCGACAGTGTGCATAAAGGAAATATCCTGGCTATGGTTTGCTTCGGAGTATTCCTGCTCTCGGTATGCGGAGTGTGCGGAGTACGCCTTATCCGCGCAAACGGTCGGCGGCGCGGACAAGCGCCTCGTCCTTGAGAATGCGGCGAGTTGCCATCAGCGATAGTACCACATTGACGAGCGGAATACCCGCCCACACATTCAGGTACCACGCTGCTCCTTCGAGGGTTGCTCCATGGAGGGGTTCATTGCCTTGTACGATATAGGCGATGTAGAGTGCCAAGAGTGCGTAGTAACCCAAGCACAACACAACATTCACCACATTGATTCGGGCTTGCAACAAGCGGTGTTTGAAGAGGAATATATTCACCAACGCGATTAACGGCACAGCAACGGTAAGGACTGCCAACGGCCATTTTTGAAAGGCAGTCAGTGCGATGAGTTCCGTACCGGTAGGTGTTAGGAATTGTACGGGAGCAAAGAAACAGAGCAGTGTGCCAAGCACGACTACGAGTAGCAAATAGATAGTTTGAATACGCTGTATCATTATAGTAAGGATTTATTTTACAGTTACTGGTATTGGGGTGTAGGTCGCAAAATGCCCGATACCACCCTCGATATTGGAATAGACTTGGGTACCTTCCTGATTGCCGAGCGACCCTATTTCATGGATAAGATCTTCGAAATCGTTGCTTGTATAGTCGTATCGTTCATCGTACTCCACACCGGTTGGGAACTTCGATGCTCCATGGTTGTATTCAATCCATGAGTCGCCGACGGTGGCACGATAGCGATAGTAGTCGCGGCTGAAGGCTGCCACCTCCAAAGACAAGTGGATAAGGCGAAGACTATCCTGTTGCAGCACACGGTAATCTTTGTCTTGGTCGGCAAAGAGAGCAATGCGGTTGTTTTGTCGCAGTTGCGTTGCCGTCAGATAGAGGTATTGGGGTGCCATCGCACCATAGTACTTGCAGCCTCGCGGTCGGTGGTTGAGTGCCATGTTCCATACCTCTCCCTCGCCGTAAAGAAATGTGAGCGGGACAGTATCCACGGTTGTAATTGTATCGTACACTATGCGTGTGTAGGAGCCGTACTGTGCGTCGTACTCTTCACGCTCGTATGCTACTTCCCGCGTTGTGCAACAAACGAAAGCACCTTGACGCAAGCGGATACCGATAATGTTATCTGTTTCTCCCGTGTAGGCAGCAAAGTCAAGGGCAAACTGAACCCAGCCATTCGGGGTGATTTCGGGATATAGGTCTGTGGTATGAATGGCGCGGATAGTGGCTGCAGCGGGTACGGTTTGTACCGCCGTCGCTGTACCCAATTCCGTATGTTCGACCTCCAAGTCGATATGGTCGCCCTCCGATAGGATATGCGTTGGGGTTATATAGCATAGGTTTTGGCTGTCGTATAGGGCGGATACCCATTCGCCATGGTTAAAGCGCATGCGTACTTTCGCGTCCGACAAGAAAGCCCTCTGTCGTACCGTTAGGGGATAGCGTATTGTATCGCCCTGACTGTTGATTTCCTCTTCCCATACCGTATCTTGGGGCACCGTCCCCAATGTAGGTGTGGTGGCACACACAAAGCAGGAGGGAGAAGCCCCCGCCGCCATATCCGCCGATATAACCAACTGCTGCATACCGGTACTGCCCTTATAGGCTATTTCGTTCTCGCACGATACGAAACACACAACAAAGACAACCGTCCCCAAGGCGCGTACCATCATCCAGCCTTTGGTCAGAAAGCGCACCTCTTCGTTGGAGAGGTAGGTATGTAGGAACTCCAAGAACTGCTTCTTCATTTTGTCAGAAAGTAAATTGGTAACTGATACTCGGTAGGATAGGAAATATAGAGATTTGGTATAACTTTCCGCTTTCGGACGGGTAGATCAAGTAGGGATTCATGCGGTTATACACATTGTAGATGCTGATATTCACGATATGCTCTGCATGTTGCAACCAACCGCCTTTGGACTTGGTGGCATCACCGGAGCGCGAATGGGGTATATGAAAATTAACACCCAAGTCGAGACGATGGTAGTCGGGCATACGGAAGTTGTTGCGCTCGGGCGTATAGTCTATGTATTTGCCAAGAGTGGGATCGTAGTAGGTTTGTGTGGCAAGGGTGGCGCGGTTGCCCGTACCATAGACAAAGGTGGCGGCTATGTCTATCTTCTTGGTAATGTCGTACTGCAATGTTACGGAGAGGTCATGCTCGCGGTCGTATTTGGCGTGGAAAGGTCTGCCGAAATTGATTTCATCGAATTGGCGCATCGTGCGGCTCCATGTATAGCCTACCCAGCCCGTCACGGGACCCACGGTGCGTTGCAGCAGCACCTCGATGCCGTAACTCCAGCCGTTGCCCAAAGTTACCTGCTCGTCCCAGTTGGCGGCACTCCCCATAAAGGATGCACCCTCCTTGTATTCCAACAGGTTCTTGGAATACTTGTAGTAGCCCTCCACCGATATTTCCAATTGGTCGAGCAAGTTGTAACTCAGCCCTGCCGCTACTTGCATGGAGCGCATAGGGGGAATGTCTTTTGTGATAGGCACCCATAGGTCAGTCGGCATAGATACGGAGGAGTTGGACAGAAGGTGTATGTATTGCGACACATAGGAGTAGGAAACTTTCAACGCCAAATCCTTGTAGAGCAACACACGCACGCCCAAACGCGGTTCGATGGACGGATATGCCTTGCCCCGTACCGCATAGAGCGAACCCCTCAGCCCCATATTGAGTCGCAGCCACTGCCAAGGCGAATAGGTATCTTCTATAAACAATGCCGCTTCATGACCGTGCGTCAGTGCACCGCCTATCGTGGTATCCACCCGCGTGAGGACTTGGTCTTTCTCGTTCTCCAACAGGTAAAGATTTCCCACCGAGGGTTGGAATATATGGTAGGTATAGTTGCCGCCGAACTTTATATCGTGTTTGGCAGTAGGGGCGTAGTCAAACTGCGCATGGAGCATAACATCGTGAATGTTGGAGGCATAGAGCATGGATTGGTCGAAGTGATATGCCCTGTCCGATTCTGTGGTGTTCACCGTCATGGACTGTTTCAACTTGTATTGATAGCGGGTGTAAGAGGCTTGCACATTGCTATACAGGCGGGGCGTTATTTGGTGTTCCCAATTAACGGCAGCCAGGATATTGCCCCATGTGAAACGCACACCGATTTTGTTTTTATCGTTCTCGTAGCGATCGGTGTAGCGCATATACATGACATCATCGCCCATATAGTAGGTGGCAGACAGACGGTCGCGGTTTGAAAAGGTGTGCGCTACTTTGGCGTTTATATCATAGAAATAGTAGCCTCCCGTCATGGACACATCGCCGTCGCGGGTGGCGAGGGACAGGATGGGTGCTAAAAATAAATCGAAATAGGTACGCCGTGCCGATACATTGAAGGTGGTTTTAGCACGCGGTGCATAGCCCTGTTTGAGCGAGTCCAATTGTTGCTTGGTGAAGATGGGTCCCTCCAAATTCAGTTTTGCCGCCAACAGCCCCACTGTGGTACCTCCGTGCCAGAAAGCAGCGTTGCCATCGTTCTGTCGCACATCAATCACAGAACTCAAGCGCGAACCAAATCGCGCGGGGAAATTACCCTTATAGAGCGTTACATTCTTGATGGCGTCTGCGTTGAACACCGAAAACATGCCCATCGCATGGCTGACATTGTAGAGGGGTACGCCGTCCAAAGTAATCAGGTTTTCATCCGGTCCGCCGCCGCGAACATAGATGCCGGCACTGCCCTCCGAACCCGATTGCACGCCCGGCAGGAGTTGGATGGCTTTCAGTACATCAACCTCTCCTCCTATGGCGGGAATGTTCTTGATTTGCGCTATTGGTACCTCCACGGCAGACATTTGCACACTCTGCGGGCTGTTCAGCGACCGATGTCCGATGACAGTTACTTCCTCCAAGCGTGCCGAGGAGCGGAGTGTGAAATGCACGGTCGTATCCGCGTCCAAGCGGAACACTTGCGCTTGCGCTGAATGGTAGCCCACATAACTTACCTGCAAGGCACAAGCGCCCTCCGGCAGGGTAAGCGTGTAGAATCCCGCAACATTGGTGACCACACCCTGCCGCGATACGGTGTCGTACACGGACGCGCCTATCAGCCGTTCACCGGACTCGCTGTCTGTCACATAGCCACTGACCGTATAGCGCTGTGCAAGCAGGGGCATTGTCAGCACGAGCAGCAGCCCGAGTATATGGTGTTTTCGGGTCATTCTATTAGGGTTACCTCCCCTTCGTGCAAGCGGTATCTTTCGCCTGTGGCGGGGCATACGGCGATACCGCTCTCGTCGAAGTGCAGTTTTTCACCGTACCGGCTTACCCAGCCTATTTGGCGTGCCGGGTTGCCTGCCATGAGGGCGTAAGCCGGTACATCCTTGGTTACGACGGCACCCGCACCGATGAGGCAGTACGCCCCGAGGCTATGCCCGCAAACAATGGTGGCATTGGCTCCAACGGACGCGCCTTGGTGGAGTATGGTTTCCCGATATTCCGCTTTGCGGCTGACTGCAGCACGCGGATTGATGACATTGGTGAATACCATAGAGGGACCGAGAAAAACATCATCTTCGCAGCGCACGCCCGTATAGACCGACACATTGTTTTGTATCTTGCAGTTGCGCCCCAATACCACTTGCGGCGAGATAACGACATTCTGCCCTATATTGCAGTCCTCACCGATGACGCAGTTCGACATGATGTGCGAGAAATGCCATATTTTGGTTCCCCGCCCAATGCTGCACCCGTCATCTATATAGGAAGACGGGTGGACATAAAACTCCCCCTCGTTTCCTCGTAGAGCGGGGGAAGTTGCATCGGGGATACGGGTTTTGAGGTTGCTCATTTTTTCTTCGTTCATGGGTGAGAATTTTAGCGGTGGATAAGCGGATGATTAGCGGAGGATAGCGGATACTTGGAAGGCTTCTTCAAGCCGGAAAGTTATTTTAGAAGAATACCTTGAACAAGTCGTTGCCGTTGGCAAACAGCAGCAACGCAATTAACAGCCAGAAACCTATATTGTTCGCCACTTCCAAGAACTTGTCGCTGGGTTTGCGGCGCGTGATTATCTCCCACAACAAAAAGAGTATGTAGCCTCCATCGAGGGCGGGGATAGGTAGAAAGTTCATAAACGCTAAGATAAGACTCAGGAACGCCGTCATATACCAGAACGACTGCCAGTCCCAGTGCTTGGGGAACATGCTCCCGATTGCTCCGAAGCCGCCCAACGACTGCGCGCCCTCTTTGGTGAAGACGAGGCGGAACTGCTTGACATAGTCTTTGAGGATGTCCCATCCGTAAACGATACCTGCAGGGATCGCCTCAAAGAATGTGTAGTCAGTATGCAGGTAGGTGTAGTACGATAGCGGGGATTTAGCATAAACGCCCAACTTGCATTGGTCGCCCAAGAACAGGCGGGCATGGGTGATTGCTCCGTTGCGGTAAAGATCTATGGTTACACTATCACAGGGATAGTTGCGGAGTTCCTGCGTCGTTTGCAGGTAGCACAATCCGTCCACGCCGTTAACTCCCACGATACTATCGCCTTTTAGGATACCTCCGTACCAGGCGGCTCCTCCCTCCAAGACAGAGTCAACCACGAAAGGTGTAAAGTAGCTGATTAGATGGTAGGATTGTTTTTGGTAGGTACGGTCGGCACGCGCCTTGTCCCGTTCGTTGCGGTCAAAGTCGTTCTGCACGGCTAAGAAGCGGGTACCCAAGTCGGACGACATGGTGAGGTGTATCGTATCTTGTCCGCGCAAGACTTTGACATCGCGCTTGCCTTCGATGACCAAGAGTTGCAAGACCTCCGAAAGGTCTTGCGGCTCCTGTTGGTCGATGGTCAGTATGCGATCTTGCTGTTGAAAGCCCTCCTCACGCAGCAGGTCGGAATAATACAGACCCGTCGTGATTTGCTGCAAGGGCATCGTATCTTTGCCCCAATGGAATAGCACCATACCAAATATGAGAAGTGCTGCGATGAAGTTTACGAGTATGCCGCCGATTATGATGCACAAGCGTTGCCATACATTCTTGGAACGGAACTCCCAGGGTTGGGGTTCGGAGGGCAAATCGGTGGCGGACTTGGTTTCGTCCACCATACCTGCTATGGAGCAGTATCCGCCGAAGGGTATCCATCCTATGCCCCATTCGGTGTTGTCGGGATAACGGCGCCAGTCGTCTTCGGGCAAGGCGGCGCGCTCTTCGTCCGTCATCGGGCGGTAGAGGGGACGCCCCTTCCCATCGGTTTTCGGCTGGTGGGTGATTTCGTCCTCCAACGGCACAACGGCGGGCTCGGTATTCTGCGCGAACAGCCGTACGCGCCAGCGACCATTGACCTTCTTGGCACGCAGCAAAGAGAAGCGCGGATTGAAGAACATATAGAACTTTTCGACGCGTACTTTGAAGATACGCGCGAAAGTGAAGTGACCGAGTTCGTGGATAACAACCAGGAAACTTAGGGCTAACAGGAGTTGAATCAATTGCATTTTCTAAATTAGGAGTTAGGAATGAGAAATGAGGAATTGGGGTCGTTCAGCGGTGGGAGTGGTTAAGCCTGTTGAGGCGTTCTGCGGCGATGCTGCGGGCGTGGCGGTCGGTAGCGACATAGTCTTCGTAAGTAGGATTCGGGATATAGTCGGCGTACTGCAGGGTTTCGGCTATCACTGTTGCCATGTCGAGAAAGCCACACTTCCCTTCACGAAAGGCCAAGTTGGCTACTTCGTTGGCTGCATTCAGCACGCAGGGCATATTTCCACCCCGTTTGGTTGCCTCGTACGCCAAGAGTAGGCTCGGAAACCGTTCCATGTCGGGTGCTTCAAAGGTGAGGTTGTGGGCTTGAACCAAATCCAATCGTGCGGCGGGGCTATAAAGCCGCTCCGGATACGAGAGGGCGTACTGTATCGGCAGGTGCATATCCGGTGTGCCAAGTTGTGCTTTGACGGCGCCATCCGCAAACTGCACCGCAGAATGGACAATCGATTGTGGGTGAACCAACACTTGAATCTTTTCTACCGGCACACCAAACAACCATTTTGCTTCGATGACTTCAAATCCCTTGTTCATCATACTTGCGGAGTCAATAGTTATCTTAGCGCCCATATCCCAATTGGGGTGCCGCAGCGCTTGCGCTGCCGTAACCGTGCGCATCTGCTCCAATGAGAAAGTACGGAAAGGGCCTCCGCTGGCGGTGAGCAGTATTTTTTCAATCTCGTTGTCGCCTTCGCCTACAAGGGATTGGAAGATGGCGGAATGCTCGCTATCAACAGGAAGGATTGGGGTATGATGCTCTTGTGCCAACCGACAGATGAGGTCGCCTGCTACGACCAAAGTTTCTTTGTTGGCGAGCGCAATAGTCTTGCCGGCGCAGATAGCCGCTATGGTTGGACGCAAACCTGCATAGCCCACCATGGCTGCCACAACGACATCAATGGTAGGCATCGTCACCATATCGGCAATGGCTTCTGCTCCTGCCCATACCTTGATAGGTAAGTCCGCTAAGGCGTCCCGCAAGGGTTCGTAGAGCGTCTCATCGGCGATACACACCACCTCGGGGTGAAACTCACGCGCCTGCTGAATCAGTAGATCGATGCTGCGGTGTGCCGACAATGCATATACCTCGAAACGCTCGGGGTGGTTGCGCACCACATCCAAGGTCTGTGTACCTATACTTCCGGTACTACCCAAGATGGCGATTTGTTTTTTCGGAGCATCCATAGGCGTCAGAAAGCGATGACTTCTTCGGGGTTCACTGGTTGTCCGCTCTGCCAAAGTTCAAAGTAGAGCGGAATATCGTTGGAGGCAAGTCCGATACTCTCTCCTGCCTGCACGGAGGCGGCTACCTGCTTGAGCGGTTTGGCGGCGTGGCGATAGACGGACAAGTAAGTTGTATGCTGCACCATAAGGGTGTAGGTGTTATCCATTTCGTAGTGGACATAGACTATCGTGCCAGCCAAGACGGCTGTGATATTCTCGCGCTTGGGCGTTTGGATGGCGATGCCGTAGCGTTGCTCCTCCGGTGCGTAGGAGGAGACGATAATCCCGTGCGCCGGTCGGAAGAAGGTGAGAGCCGGCGGGGCGGTATGTACATCGAAGAGCAGAAGATAGTCCTTCTCTTTTGCTTCGTACTGCGCCACGAACTCTGCGGTCGCCTCACTCTTCGCCTCCAAAAGTCTTTCGCGCATGATAAGTTGCATAGAGTCCAAACTTTGCACGGTGTCAGACTGTACCTCGCCCGCTGTAACCTGCTTGATAATATCCAAATACTGCCGTTGCAGGTCGAGAGAAGTTTGCAGGGAGTCCACCCGTGCGGATTCCAAAAGAAGTTGCCGTCGTATATTTTCGGAGTAGCCGGGTAGATAGTTGCGAATCGGAGTATAGAGTATCACCAATGAGAAGAGCGCGAGAGTCAGAAGAAACATCAGCGCGAGGAGGACGATAGCCCCCCACCCGCTCAAATGGACGAACCACTGTTCTGTCCATGTCTCTTCATCCATGACGCTGATGCGATGTTTGTCGCGCAGCCGGTGCCACCAGTTCTGTTTGTTCTTTTCAGTCAAAGCGTTGGGTGTTTAATCGATGATGGTGCAGCCGGTGCAAGGCTTGAGTTGCTTGAAGAAGTCGTTGCCCTTATCATCTACCAAGATGAATGCAGGGAAGTTCTCTACCTCTATCTTCCAAATAGCCTCCATGCCCAACTCAGGGTACTCTACGCACTCAATAGACTTGATGTTCTCTTGCGCCAAGATGGCTGCGGGGCCGCCTATAGAGCCGAGGTAGAATCCACCGTGCTTCTGACAAGCGTTGGTGACATCTATGGAGCGATTCCCTTTGGCGAGCATGATAAGTGAGCCGCCGTGTTCTTGGAACTCGTCTACATACGGATCCATACGCCCTGCTGTGGTGGGTCCCATAGAACCGCAGGCCATACCTGCAGGCGTCTTAGCCGGTCCGGCATAGTATATAGGGTGGTTCTTTAGGTAGTCCGGCATCGGTTCGCCTGCGTCGAGGCGTGCCTTGATTTTGGCATGAGCGATGTCACGACCCACGATAATCGTTCCATTCAGCGACAAGCGTGTGCCGATGGAGTATTGTGTAAGGATGTGGCAGACATCCCGCATAGGTTGATTTAAGTCGATTCGAACCGCATCACCTTCGCCTGCTTGACGCAATTCGGCGGGGATTAGGCTGCCCGGGTTATTATCCATACGCTCAATCCAAATGCCGTCTTTATTGATTTTGCACTTGATGTTACGGTCTGCCGAACAACTGACGCCCAAACCAATGGGGCAGCTGGCTCCGTGGCGGGGAAGACGAACGACACGCACATCGTGCGCCATGTATTTACCCCCGAACTGTGCACCTAGACCAATCTTATAGGCCTCTTGCAACAATTGTTTCTCCAATTCTATATCACGGAATGCGCGTCCCGTCTCGTCGCCCGTTGTAGGCAGCGAGTCGTAATAGTGTGTGGAGGCAAGTTTGACGGTGAGAAGGTTCTTCTCTGCACTCGTGCCGCCTATCACAATGGCGATGTGGTATGGAGGGCAGGCTGCCGTACCAAGACTCTTCATTTTCTCCACCAAGAACGGAATGAGCGTACCAGGATTCTGGATGCGGGCTTTGGTCTCTTGGTAAAGATAGGTCTTGTTGGCTGAACCGCCGCCCTTGGTAACACACAAGAAGCGGTATTCCATACCTTCGGTGGCCTCGATGTCTATCTGTGCGGGCAGATTGCACTTGGTGTTGACTTCTTCGTACATAGACAGCGGTGCGTTCTGCGAATAGCGGAGGTTGTCCTGCGTATAGGTGTTATACACACCGTGGCTGAGTGCCTCTTCGTCGGAGTAGCCCGTCCATACCTGTTGCCCCTTCTCGCCATGTACGATAGCCGTTCCGGTATCTTGGCAGAGAGGCAACTGGCCCTTGCACGCTACCTCGGCATTGCGAAGGAAGGTGAGTGCGACATACTTGTCGTTGGCACTTGCTTCAGGGTCGCGTAATATCTTGGCTACCTGTTCGTTATGGGAACGACGCAGCATGAAACTGACATCGTGAAAGGCCTGTTGAGCCATGCGTGTAAGACCTTCCTTCTCGATTTTCAGGATAGGCTTTCCTTCGAACTCACCTACTGAAACATAGTCTTTGGTCAGTAGGTAATACTCTGTTTCATCTTTGCCGAGTTGGAACATCGGCGCATACTTGAATTCCATATATTGTTGGGTTTATTGACCATTTTACCGCGTACTGCACTGCCTCCACGAACCGACAGACACGACCCCACAAACGCGCAGACGCCATACAGCGTGCAAAGGTACATATTTCTGCGGATATGCGCAAGAGGCGGGGCGGAGATTGCCTATTTTTGGGCTGCGCCGTTCCTTAGGAGGAATCTCGTTTTTTGGACAAAATCTTAAAAATTGACACTTTTTGCTGGTGCAGAGTTGGTTCGTAGTTCCTTCGTAAGTCGTGGTCACTGCTAAACGGAAGTTAGGGAGAAGGATAATTTTAAGAATAGATAATTTTAAGGTTGAGTGTTGAGAGTTGAGCGGGCTTCGCCCTGTTGAGTGCAGTGGAGAGTAGAGAGTCGGGATAGTTAAGCAGAAAGAGTTTAAGAGGTTGATAAGGAGAGTAACCGCTTAACCCAAAACCAACTAAACCACCTATAAACGCATAAACCAATAAACTCTCCCCTTCGAGGGGGGGGGGAGAAGGGATGAGGAGGTCTTTTGTTCCATAAAGTGCAATGGATGCAAGCAGGACGGAAGCAACTACATAAAAAGTACGATTTGTTTGGATGTATCGAAAGAAATGCCTATCTTTGCCGCCCAAAATGATATTGTTTTTTACGATAAACGAAAACTATGAACGAGGAAAAGATACCCCTGCTGGACTGCCCGTTGGACTATATATTCGGCGAGGCAAGCGGTAAACTGCTCAATGAGTATGGTCGGTTCCCCTGCAAACTGCAATGCGGCACCTATGCCTTCATGATTCAAGGCACCGCCAAAGCCACTATCAACATCACACGCTACAATGTCGTGGCACATGACGCCATCTATATCGAACCCGGAAGTTTTCTCTTAATCCACGAATGCAGTGAGGACGCCCGAGTGTGCTACATCATCTTCTCCTCGTCGTTCCTCGAGAAAAACACCTACGGCGCACGGCGGCAATTCATGCCCATGCAGAGCCGAAACCCCTTGGTCCACCTCAACGACGGACACGCCCAAACCGTGGAGCACTTTGCACAACTATTAGAAGAAGCCGTGAACTGCACCCCCTCACTGCTCGACAACGACCGTATCGTGGATGTGTTCAACCTCATCCAACATACCTACTTCGACTGCTTCCTGCTCGGGGACGATACTGCCCCGCAACCCGTTGACCGAAAGACTGCTATCTACCAGGAGTACAGCAATCTCGTGCTGCGACACTACCACGAATGGCACCATGTGGCGGAATACGCCGAAGCCATGCGTATCACCATGCCGCACCTCTGCTCAACCATAAAGACCGTCTGCCAACGTACCGCAGGCGACTTGATAGACGATGCCATCCTCATGGACGCCAAGTCGCAACTCAAAATTACCAACCTGTCTATCAAAGAGATATCCGCTGCGTTGGGGTTCTCCAATGTAGCGTTCTTCAACCGGTTCTTCAAAGCCCACACCGGCCTCACGCCCAAAGCCTATCGGAACGACTAACGCTCGATGGTGAAAGGAAAAGAGCCAATGAGTTCGCCGTCTGCGAAAAAGTCCGCGTTGTAGATGCCCGTCTGCAATATCTCATTGACCGTCCAATAGAGGCTGCCCGACTGCTGCTCGCCGTCATACTCAATGTCCTTCGCCACCGAATAGGCGATATGACGGTTCTCGAAAGCAAACACATCGGCGGGCGAGAGTTGCACCACCTCGCCATCGGGACGCGTGATACGCAGATAGAGCGTCTTCATGCCGGGGTGGGCTGTGATATTGCGACCCAATGTGTAGTCGAACTGCAGTTTCTGAATCTGACTGTAAACGGTGGTTTTGCGGTCGCGCTTGTTGAGCATCAACACACGGAAATCCGTTATCTCCAACATCGATGCACGACTGACGACCTCCGCCAACTGACTGCGCTCCGCTTCCAACTGCTTGGCTTGGCGGGAGACCTCCTGATACTGCTGCTTGACCTGCTGGTTCTCGACCGTGAGTTGCCGGTTGAGTCGGTCGAGAGAGTCTATCTGATGCACATAACCCACCATCACCTGACGCACAGTAGCCAACTCTTTTTTGAGTTCGGCAATACGGCGCGCATTGGTAACCTTGGTGATACGCAACTCCTCCAACAAATCCTGCACGCGCTGCTGCTCCTGCGAGAGAAGTGCCACCAGAGAGTCGTTGTGTATGTCAGGCGATTGGTAGCCGTCGAACTGAATGGCAAGTTCCTCGTACTCGTCCTCCAACTGCTCCTTCTCGAACTCCATCTGCTCCACCATCTCACTCATCTCCCGACGCTGGCGGAAAGTAAGGTACAACAACGCCGCAATGCCCAAGACAAGCACCACAAGGATGGGAATGATAACTGATTTCTTCATCGCTGTTCTCTAATTGATTCCACAAATAACCGCGCAAAGGTACGCAAAAAAGCAGAAGTGTGCAACAGAGGGAGCGTTTAGGCGAGTTGGGTCTAACATAGCAGGTGTGGGCTATAGGCGCATTTGCTATGGCTTAAACCACTGCAAAGATACACCCTGTTTGCTAAACACACTAAGAAAATGCACTCATTGGGCGCATTGATATTTGACCATACTACGATTGGCGCTGCGTTATTTTGCCTCACCGCGATAGGGCGGACGAATGGTGATATATTCCGTATTCTTGATTTTGTTGGAATAATTCGTCTCCTTTTCGATAGGCGGATAGTTGTTGTAACAGTTGTAGGCAAAACAGAAACTAACATCGTAGTAGAATTGGAGATTGCCGTGCGTCTTTGGGTGTTCTACTTTCCATTGCCAGCACTGCGACGATTTGTAGGCATTGCGTCCCAATGCAGGTGGGTCAACGAACGAGTATTGCCCCCACGATTTATGGACATTGTCGGTCTTGATATCAAAACTCCAGCACGCATTGTTGTTGCACGCATTGTCGCTCCCGATCTTGGCGGTGATGGTCATATCCTGCGTGGAGTAAGTAGTGCCGACACTGCCGCCTATACCGCCCGACACAGCACCGCTGACTTCTTTTTTAGTGTTAAACCCGATTTGCCCGCTAAAATTCCAACTCTCGGTAGTGGTTACCGAAGTCTGCCCGATAGTGGTAGTGGGCGAGTAGTCCAGCAGGTAGGCGCCTTGGGACAGCGGCAGTACTTTACCGTTGCGCCACAGTTTGTTATCGACATACACATTCTGCAAGAAAAAGCCTTGATAGTGCCAATGTTTGCGGTCCCATTTTCCGATCCAGAAGTTCTGACTATTGCCCAAAACGGTCTGTTCGATAAGGTAGTAGTCGGCATCGTCATCGAACTTATAGACCACCCAAATGTTGGTGCTGACCGTGAAGACACACTGCCTGTCCGATATTTTGTGCGACCAATCGCCGTTCGGCTTCAGCGTATAGGTCTTGGTGATGTTCTGCGCCGAGAGCAGGCTTGCCAAATCGCCAGTCGCTGCACGCACCCGTGCCCGACTGCGACTGAGCGCACCGCTGCCATAGTACTCGTTCAGCCATTCTGCCAACGGGTCGGCGTGCTGCCCATTGAGATAGGGCGTCATAACGATAGTGGTGGTGTCGTTGTCCTCATCGAAAATATCGTTCAGTACATAGAGATTTCCGAAGCGGTCGAGCGCCACCATATCATAGCAGATGTGGTAATCGTGTTCCTCACCGTCCATGGAGAGAATAAAATCCTCCGCCAAACAAACAGAGTCTATCGTCATCTCCAACTGTTTGCGGGTAGGCTGGTCGATAATCAGCACCGCCCCGCTGTCGATAGCACTGCGTACAGCGGGATCGGACAACTTTGCCCCCAAGTCGTTCCCCCGCACAAGAATGGCGCGGGTATCGTCGGTAATGTCAGACAGCGGTTGCTGCACACGATTGATAAACGCCTGCGCCACTTCGCTGAATCCGCTGCCCACAATGGCAACAGGCACGGCTGTTGTTGTGGTCAGTTGGTCGGTGGTTGGCAGCGCTTCCACCGTATTGTTGCTGTTATCGTCGATGGTTGGCTCATTTTTCTTGTCCCTGCACGCCACCGCCAACAGGCTGACAATCAGCAGGAAAAATAGTTTCAGAGTTTTCATAATGGTAAAATTTAGTCGGGTTCATATAGATAGGTTTTGTGTTCACGAAAACCAAATTCTTTCAACTCTTCGTCGGTAACCTGCATCAGTTGTTTATTCCTTCCGTTCTGCTCTTGAAGAATCATCAAGCCCATTTTCAATATGGGAATATACTGTTGATGCTGTTTTCGTATGAAACAACAGAATTCGGGCATGCTAAACACTCGCTCTACCGTTTCACTATCTTTTGCGTGGTGGCACCGGTGCGGACGATATAGACGCCGTGCAGTTGCCCGTTGCGATGTGTCATATTGCGTCCGAGAAGGTCATAGATTTGGAAAGCACCGTTGCCGACAATACGACCGTTTTCGACACGGAACGCCTGTGCTTCGGCAGATTGCACTGCCGTGGCGGTTTGTCGCACAAACGACGCCGACACCGTAACATCCGCAGCAGGCATAGTGAAAGTATAATCCTCTGCCACCGTAACGGGTTGCCCGTTGGCATCGGTTACGGTAAGTTCGCCGAGGCTGTAACCCGTAGCGGGCGTGATAGTGAGCGTAACCTTATCGCCGGTAGCGCACTGCTCGACATCGGACACGAGTGTGCCGTTTGCGCCTGCAACGAGCGTTATGCCATACTTAAGATCCCGCACCAGACGGACGGCATAGCCCCAAAAACGCCATGCACCCTGTATGGAGGCGTCGCACGCCGTAAAATCCAAACAGTTGGCATAGTATTTTCCGTTGGGCGAATTGGCCTCGTTGGATGTAGAAGACCAATAGCGAGAGATTAGCCCCTTATCGGTCGAATTATCGACCGGTGTTTCTCCGAAGCGATAGAGCGAAAGGGGCAGGAAGACGGCTCCGTAGGACTCTAATTTATGCCACTGCGTAAGCGTAAATTTCTGATTACTACTATATTCCCCCACAGAACATAGGGAAGGCGTTTCGTCTGGAGCATCCTCATCGTCGTCGTCCGACGGGTAATCGGGATTCGGCACAAAACCGGTCTTGAAGTTGTTGATCGGATTTAAGTAGTCCGGCAGCAGGATAAGACCATTGACTGCCCAACCGCTATTGGTGATAAGGATACTGCCAACTCCCATACGTTTTGCGGCTTTGGCACGCGAGTGTATGAGGAAATACCACTCGTCGGTTGTCAGCGTGCGGTAGGTGTTCGGATCGGCATCACCGATAGTGTTCTGCCCCCAATCCACAAAATCGCCCGAATAGTCGGCGAAAGAGGTAGAGGAACCAATACCCCAAGGAACCATGTTCTTCTCGCCCGCTGCACTCCACCCGAAGAGGTCTATTCGGTCGGCAAGCGCACTTCCGCTTACATTGGATTCACCTACTATATCCATTTGATACTCGGCAAACGACCAGACGGTATCGCCGCCGGTCAGACCTGCACATTGCAAATTGCCCGACGAAAAATAGACTTGCTTACCCGCCGCATTGACCGAGAACGGATAGGGCGTAAAATTGGGCTCTATCCGTTGAAATTCAGCAGTTACGGTTACCCCGCCGATAGGCATAACGAATGTGTATTGGGCGGCCGCACCAGCAACGGCAGTGGTCGTTATCTCCGTCGTCCCCTGCATAACGCTGAAGCGTTGCAGCACATAGTGCGAATCAGAAATAACACTTAGCGTAACCGTTTCGTCGGCTGCGGCTTGCGTCTTGTCCGATTGGAGTTGCCCATTATCGGGCGCAACGAGCGTAACGGTGTAAAGGTCTTCTACGGCACGCACCGCCTGCCCATAGAAACGGAGATTGTCGTTATCGGCGGCGATGGCAGTCGAGGAGAACTGCACATAGTAGGCGGCACTCGGCGTGGTATGGAGCGAACTCGACCAATAGTAGCCCTCGTCGGTCTGCTGTGTTTGGTCGGCATAGGCAAAGCCTGTTACGGGCAGGAAGATAGCGTTGCCATTGGTGGCGGTTACGGTATAGCCCTTGACCTTGGTGCTATTGTAGTTGTCCGTCCACTTCCATGTGCATTTCGTGCGCAGTTCCTGCCACTCGGTATGGGTAGGCGTACGCCACTTATCGCCCCAAACCTGACGGGCAGCATCATCGGCGGCTTCAAGGGTAGTCCGATTGTCCACTGTGCCATAATTGCTGTTGGTGCAGTATTTGGTTAGGGTGTTGTAGGCAGTGCCGTACCGGTAAGTACCCCACGAGTAAGTGGTCTTGGTGGCGGTTTCGCCCCATGCATAGCGGTCGCCTGTGCCTTCGGGGGCGGATGCCCCTACATTGCAGGTAGCCCACCGCACACTCAACCCCAAATCAACCGAGGTATAATTGGCAGCTTCAGCGGCAACAGAAAGCGCGAAGGCTGTAACGGAAAGAAATAGTGTGTAGTTTTTCATATATTTCAATTTGCTGCAAAGGTACGACAATGAATTGGTTTATGCAAGTATAGCAGGCATAATTTGCAGGTTCGCAAAAGAAATAGTACTTTTGCCGCCAATTTAATGTGCCGTGCAATGAAACCCATTAAACTATTCTTGACCGATGTGGACGGATGTATGACCGATGGAGGCATGTACTACTCGGCAAAAGGCGATGAGATGAAACGCTTCTGCGTGTATGATGGTATGGGAATTGTCATGCTCCGCAAAGCCGGCATTCCCTGCGGCATACTGACCAGCGAGACCACCGAAATAGTCGCCCAACGCGCCCGCAAACTGAATGTCGAATACCTGCGCATGGGCGTGGGGCGGCAAGTGGACGAGGTGAAGCAAACCAAGTCGGAAGCCGCCCAAGCGATATGCGATGAGTTGGGAATCACGCTGCAAGAGGTCTGTTTTGTGGGCGATGATATCAACGACAAAGATCTTCTCGCGGCGGTCGGTATGGCGGCATGCCCTGCCAATGCCATGGCGGAAATCAAGGCGTTGCCGGGCATTATCCACCTCCGTCATGCCGGTGGCGATGGTGCCATCCGCGAGGTATGCGAGATGATATTGGCAGCCCGCGCCCAAGAAAACGAACACTGACAACCCCCTAAAATACAATATCGTGGAAGTGAATTACTTAAAAGCCCGACACATCGGGCTTACCCCGTCGGACAAGGAGCAAATGCTCGCAGCGGTGGGCGTGAACAGTATGGACGAACTCATCGCGCAGACTATGCCCGAAGACATTCTGCTGCCGGAACCCCTGGACTTGGAGGAGCCGCTCACAGAGCAGGAGCATCTCAACACCATGTACCAAATGGCGCAGAAGAACCAACTCTGCCGCTCATACATCGGTCGCGGCTGGTATGGGGCTATCACACCCGCCGTCATTCAGCGCAACATCTTGGAGAACCCTGTATGGTACACCTCTTACACGCCCTATCAGGCGGAGGTCAGTCAGGGGCGGTTGGAGGCGTTGTTTGTATTCCAGACGATGATTAGCAACCTCACGGGGCTGCCTTTGGCAAACTGCAGTCTGTTGGACGAGGCAACGGCTGCCGCAGAGGCGGTAACCATGATGCACAACCTGCGCTCCCGCGAACAGGTAAAGAGCCAAGTGCGAAAAGTGTTGGCGGATACGCGTATCTTCCCAAACACATTGAGCGTGATGCATACCCGCGCGGCAGGACAAGACATCGAAATCGTACCGGTCAACTACGAGCAAGTGAATGCCGCGTGGCTTGCCAAAGAAGGACCTTTCTTCGGTGCGATTGTCCAACTCCCCAACGCGGACGGCTCCCTTGAGGACTACTCCGCTTTCATCACCGACTGCCATGCGGCAGGCTTGAAAGTAGCAGTCATTGCCGACCTCATGGCGATGGCATTGTTGCGCCCGTTGGATGCGGATATCATGTGCGGCACGGCGCAGCGTTTCGGCTTGGCGATGGGCTTTGGCGGACCGACGGCAGGCTATATGGCGACGCGCGAGGCGTTCAAACGCGAGTTACCCGGGCGTATCATCGGCTTGAGCAAAGACGCCTGCGACCACCCCGCCTACCGCTTGGCATTGCAGACGCGCGAGCAGCATATCAAACGCGAAAAGGCGACCTCCAATATCTGCACCGCCGAGGCTTTGTCCGCCGTCATGGCGGGGATGTACGCGGTGTATCACGGCGCGGAAGGCATTCGCGAGATTGCCGAAGGCATACACGGCAAAGCGGTCTATTTGAGCGAGATGTTGCAGGCATACGGCTTCGAGCAGGAGAACACCGAGTTCTTCGACACCTTGAAGATACGCCCTGCGGCCATCGGTGTGGAGCGCGTGCGCGAGACCGCCGAAGCGATGGGCATCAACCTCTACTACGATGCCGAGGGCTGGATAGGGCTGAGTATTGATGAAACCGTTACGGTGGACGATATGAACGACCTCATTGACCTCTTCGCGCAGGCAAGCGGCAATATGGCGCAATACGAGGACTCGGAAAAGGCGTTCCGCAACCTGTGGGCGATTGACGAGGAGAAAGTACGCCCCGTGGACTACCTGCAGGCGGAGGTCTTCCGTCTTTACCACACGGAAACCGAGATGATGCGCTACCTCAAACGCCTTGAGCGCAAGGATATCAGCCTCACGCACACGATGATTCCGTTGGGCTCCTGCACCATGAAACTGAACCCTGCGGCGGCGATGCTACCGGTTACATATCCGGGCTATATGAACCTGCACCCCTTAGCCCCTGCCGGTCAAGTGGAGGGTTATCGCGAGGTGTTGGAGGACTTGGAGCAGCAGTTGGCGACCATCACAGGCTTTGCGGCATGCAACCTGCAACCCACCTCGGGTGCGGCGGGCGAGTACGCAGGCTTGGTAACGATACGCGAGTACCTGCGCCGCCAAGGGCAAACCGGGCGCACCCTCCTGCTCATTCCGGCTTCGGCGCATGGCACCAACCCCGCGTCCTGTGTGCAGGCGGGCTTCACGCCGGTGGTCGTCCAATGCGACGAGCAGGGCAATACCGACCTCGCGGACTGGCGCGAGAAAGCCGAGACTCACCGCGAGCATTTGGCAGGCTGCATGATTACCTACCCTTCCACGCACGGTATCTTCGAGATGAGCATCCGCGAGATGTGCGACATTATTCATGCTTGCGGCGGACAGGTCTATATGGACGGTGCCAATATGAACGCCCAAATCGGCTACACCAACCCGGGCTTTATCGGTGCCGATGTGTGCCACTTGAATTTGCATAAGTCTTTTGCCTCTCCCCATGGCGGTGGTGGTCCCGGCGTAGGGGCTATCTGCTGCGCCCGCCATTTGGCTTCGTGCCTGCCCACCGCCGATGCGAACCGCGTATCGAGTGCGCTGTACGGCAATGCCAACATGGCGCTTATCGCCTACGGCTATATCCGCATGATGAGCGGGGAGGGCTTGCGCGAGGCGACGGCAGCCGCTATCTTAAGTGCGAACTATATGGCGGCGAAACTCAAGGACGCTTACGGCATTGTCTATACCGGTGTACACGGGCGTGTGGGGCATGAGTTGATACTCGACTGCCGTCCGTTCCACGCGGTCGGTATCACGGAGTCGGACATCGCGAAGCGCCTGATGGACTTCGGTTACCATGCGCCTACCCTATCTTTCCCCGTGCACGGCACTTTGATGGTGGAGCCCACCGAGAGCGAGAGCAAGCCCGAGTTAGACCGGTTTATCGACGCCCTGCTCACCATTCGCGCCGAGATTGCGGAGGTGGAGAGCGGTGCGGCGGATGCCAAAGACAATGTGCTGCTCAATGCGCCGCACCCCGAATACGAGGTCGTTGCCGACGAATGGCACCACCCGTACAGCCGCACGAAAGCCGCCTACCCGACCGACTGGGTGCGCCGCAACAAGTTCTGGATACCCGTAGCCCGTGTGGATAACGGCTGGGGCGATCGCAATCTTGTGGCTAAATTTACAACCGAATAAGCAATACCCTTATGAATCAACCCATTGACGAATTGGAAAAGAAACTGCGTCACAGCAAGTACCGCCATGCCCTCATAGAGGCGAAGGAGTTGTTTGTCATTGCCGTGGCAACGATACCGTATGCCATGGTGGTGAACCAGATATTGGTGCCGCATGCCATTGTGGGCGGCGGGTTGACGGGTATCTGTGAGATTATCTATTTTGCCACGGGCACGGTGGTGCCTATATGGCTCAGTTCCTTGATAATCAATGTCATCCTGCTTATCATTGCCATCAAGGTGGTGGGGTGGCAGTTCTGTGTGCGTTCCATTTACGGGGTTTTCTTTCTCACCCTGTGGCTGAAATTGGTGCCGACGGCAGCGGAGCCGTTGCTCAAAGACCCCTTTATGGCGGTTATTCTGGCGGGTCTGTTCAACGGTTGCGGCTTGGGGTTGGTATTCCTCAACAACGGCAGCACGGGCGGCACCGACATTGTGGCGATGATTGTGCATAAGTTCCGTCAGGTGCCTATCGGTCGAGTGTTGCTTGCCTGCGATTTGGTAACGATTTCGTGCGCTTATTTCTTGCCGGAGGTGCATAGTGTAGAGAAAGTCCTGTTCGGTTTGTGCTATACTTTCATGTCCTCCAACACGGTGGACTGGACGATGGGACGCGCCCGCCAGTCGGTGCAGTTCTTCATCTTCAGCAAGAAATACGAGGAAATCACGCGGGCTATCCTCAACGACCTGCACCGCGGTGTTACTTTGATTGACGGCGAGGGCGGTTACACCCGCCAACCTATCAAAATCATCACCGTGATGGCAAAACGCAGCGAGAGCAGCAAGATATTCCGCATGGTACGCGAGATAGACCCCGATGCCTTTGTCAGCGAGAGCCAGACCAAGGGCGTGTTCGGGCAGGGCTTTACTTCGATTCGAGAGCACGATTAGTTCTCCGTTGTCTTTTTCCGTTTCCGACCACACATCCGACTATACCGATGACTGCCCCCCGTCCTTCTTCCCCCATCCCCGACGAGCATGGGATGTATTCCTACCTGACCGGCCATGCCGGCAGCAGCGGTTGGCGTACGGCGCGTGAGTATATCCTCATCGTCCTCGCGCTTTTTCCGTTTGCCTTGATGGTCAATTGGATCTTTGTGCCGCAGAATGTGGTCGGCGGCGGACTGACGGGTATCTGTTCCATCATTTTTTACGCCACGCAGGGGGCTTTTCCGACGCTCTTTCCCGAATACGGAGGGGCTGTCCCGATATGGCTCAGTTCGCTTACGATCAACATCTTGCTGCTTGTGGTAGCGATTATCACGGTGGGTTGGCAGTTCTGCGTACGCACGGTGGTCGGGGTGTTGGCGTTGGCGTTTTGGTATCGTGTGATACCCTTGCGGGAAACGCCGCTTATCGAGGACCCCGTGTCGGGTTGTTTGGTGGGCGGGGTCGTGTTTGGTATGAGCCTCGGGGTGGTGATGCTCAACAACGGTTCTTCCGGCGGCACGGACATTCTCGCCATGATTATCAACAAATACAAGGATGTATCCTTGGGTCGTGTGATGGTGTTGTGCGATGTTCTGATTATTGCGGGCAGTTACTTTCTGCCCGTGCCGGAGCATTTCCACACGCCGGGGATGGATATTACCGACTTTAAGGTCAAGCGTATTCTCTACGGTCTTTGCATGACGGTCAGTTACACGGCGGCGGTGGATTGGATTATCTCGCGCATGCAGCAGTCGGTGCAGTTTTTCATTTTCTCATCGCATTACGCGGAAATCGCCACGGCTATCAACCGTTATGTCCATCGCGGGGTTACGGTCATTGATGGCATGGGCTGGTACAGCCAACAGCCCATGCGGGTGGTTACGGTGCTTGCCCGCAAGCATGAGAGTCAACTTATCTTGCATATTATCAAATCGATAGACCCCAATGCTTTTGTCAGCCGCGCGAATGTGAGCGGTGTCTTCGGCAAAGGTTTCGACGCCATCAAAGGAAAATAACACCCCGGAACAACAGCCCTCCCAAGGAGGGGCTTTCCAATACGCTTCGGTCCCCCTCTCTGAGGGCGCTTACGCTGTCAGGGGGATTCTTCCTCTCGCTTCTTTCGATCCTCTATATCCTCTCGATCCTCTCAATCTTCTCGTTCTTCTATTCCCCCCAAAAAAATCCTAATTCCCCTGCCCCACCTCTTGCACCAGCCGAACCGCCCGCCCATAGTCGCGGCTGCCGTAGTCCGTGCCTGCTCCCGACGAGAAAAAGTTCAAGCGGTACGCATAGTCCGCGCCGTACGCTGTTGCCGACCAATAGAAACCGTACAATTGCACATCGTGTACGCTTGCACCGCTGCGGCTTCCCGCAGCAGGCAGAAATACGGCGCCTGCGGCTTCCAACCGTTTCCATTCGGCGAGTGTGAAAGTTTGATAGTCAGTATATGCTTGAACACTAAACGAACTTGAGAAGCCGCTCTTGAAGGTTACGCCCGTCGGACAAGTCCAACTATCGGGCAACAGGATTAGCCCGTCGGCGTACTTTTTATGGCACAATTGGATACGGACAACCCCCTGCAGGTTACTTGCGTTGGGACGCGTTGTGAGCAGGTAATGCCATTCCTCGTAAGTGAGTGTGCGGTAGGTGGTGCCGTCGCCGATATGCTTGCCCCACTCCACAAAGTCGCCTGCATAGTCGGCGCAGTCTTTGGAGGTGCTGATACCCCACTTTGCCGAACCCGTGCAGCCGCTCCACCCGAAGAGGTCTGTCTTGTCGGCATGGGTCTTGCAGCCTGTCTTGGCTTCGCCGGTCATGTCGTACTGCTGCCTTGCCAACGACCATTTTTGGGTGGAGTGGTTGTATTGCAGGTTGCCTTTTGCGAATACCACCTTTTGGCTCTCACTTACCGAGAAGCCCTTGGATACCAAGGGAACTTGTTGCGTAGTTTTGCACCCTCCCCACGCCGCACAAACGACTGCCAACAACAGCCTTACCCCCCTTCCCGTTTTCCTTGCCATAACACCTCTTCCCGTCTTCCTTATCATAACACTTTTGCGATTATATTACCCATCTCGCCCGCAAAGATACGACTTATTCTTGATATATGCAACCCCGCCCGCGGCATTCCCCCTCTTTCCCATTACTCCCCTTTGTCCTATTTATCCTCTTTGTCCCATTCCCCTTATTTAAAATTATTCTCTCATACCTCTCGAACAGGCGTGCGACGCAGTCGCTTTCGCTCAGCGAGGTGGGGAAACCGTATGCCCGCATGACGGCGCGGTCGTTGGCTTGGTGCGCCCTCCGCAGCACAATGGGCATCGTTACCTCGTCGTAGAGGTCGGCAAGGCTGCTGTCGGGGTATTCTGCCCGTGCGTCGAGGATAGCCTGCGCCGTGCGCATTATCTCTGCTTGCTGCTCCTCTGTAGGCGTACACCACGGGAAATTGTTATAGACTATATCTTTCGAGTAGCGATAGTCGCTTTTCAGTCGCCCGCATACCACCCGCATCCACGCCATGTGTACATTGCTCGTCAGCACCCCAAAATGGTACAGCGTCGCGTTGGGGATAATATGTGCCGAATCGCTTGTCAAACAATTCGGTTGCAGATACCCCATAGGGATATAGCGTCTGCGTTCGGACGACACACGGGGAATAATAATATACTCTGAAGTGGGCATATTCTCCACATGGAAACGCGTGGGGCGGTCGGCTAACTTACGCGTACCCTCACTCTTGCTTTGCAGGCGGAAAGCACGCACATTCTCTACTCGTTTAAGGCACTCGGGCATACTCCGCAGTTCCGCAGGGGAGCAGTCGCCCAACCACAGGCAGTAACGGGGACGGTTGTTGATAAACTCGTCCGCTCCATACCATGGGCGGAAATACTTTTCGCTCTTGGGTTCTTTGGAAATAAAGGCTGCCATCTCATCGGGTTTGAAAAGGTAGTTGCCGTCGTCAATAGGCTTATTGCCTATCCCTATCTCGGGTACATCGCACAGTGGGGTGCTGCGGCTCTCAATGATAGTGTTGCTGCTGTTGATAAGGTAAGGGTTGATATTCTTTACCGTTTCCCGCACACCCGACTCGTTGAAGACAAACTTGCTCTTCTCTTCGCCCCCGCTGAAACCGATAATCACACAGTGTACATGGGCTTTGAGCGTTGCCTCACTGTCCCAACGGAAAGTGCGGTAGGCAAAGTCAATATGCATATTCTCTCCATAGAGGGCGTTCCAAAGAATAGCAGGCTGCTCGCCCTGTGCAATAGAGTTGGTCGATACAAGTGCTGCCCGTATCGTGTGGTTGGCTTGCATCAGTTGGGCGGCTTTCATATACCACCCGCCTACATAGTCCAAGTTGCCGATGTTCTTACAGCCCTTGAAGATAGGCAGCAGGTCTTCTTTCTGCTCTTTGCTCATCAGTCGCGCCCCCACAAACGGCGGGTTGCCCATGATATAGGTCAGTTCCGAGGGCGGGCAGACGCTTGCCCAGTCTATCTGCAGGGCGTTGCCCTCTACGATATTCGAGTACGACTGCAGGGGCAGGAAATCAATATCCCGCTGCAGGATACGGCAGGTCTCGTGCAGCATTTGGCTCTCGGCTATCCAGAGAGCGGTCTTGGCTACGGTGGCGGCAAAGTCGTTTATCTCGATGCCGTAGAACTGCTGTATGCTCACCTGCGCACGGTCACCGAAGAAGTCCATCGTCGTTTGGTCTTGCAGCAACGCCTGCAGGCAGCGGTTCTCCAATCGCCGCAGGCTGAGGTAGGTCTCCGTCAGGAAGTTCCCGCTCCCGCACGCGGGGTCGAGGAAACGCAGACGGCTCAGCCGCTCTTGGTAGGCACGCAGTTCCTTGGCTTTCTGTCGGTCGGGGAGCGTCAGTATCTGCTCCAGTTCGGCGGTGAGGTCGTCGAGGAAGAGCGGGTCTATCACCTTGTGGATGTTCTCAATACTCGTATAGTGCATGCCGCCTGCCCGCCGTGTGTCGGGGTTGAGCGTACTCTCGAAGATAGCACCGAAGATAGTGGGCGAAATCTCGCTCCAGTCGAAGTTGTCACTCGCCGTGCGCACCAGCAGGTCTTTCAGTTCGTCGGTGAACTGCGGGATGGCTTTGTCCTGCACGGTGAAGAGTCCCCCGTTGACGTATGGGAACACACGCAGGTCGTCGTCCAAGTACGGGTCGCGCTCGGCGATGGGTGTGTCCAGTACCTCGAAGAGCGAGAGCAACGCCTGCCGCACTTTGCCCGCAGGGTAGCGGTCGATATAGTCGCCGAAGAGTTGTTTGCGCCCGAAGATACCCGCGTCCTCCGCATAGAGGCAGAACACCAACCGCACGCAGAGCATATTGAGGCTGTGGAGCGTAGCGGGCGACTCGGGGTCGATATAGAGGGCAAGCAGTTTGTCGTATATCTTGCCGATCAGTTCGCCTGCTTTCATCGATACCTCCATCTCGCGCCGCAGGTGGACATTCTCTTTCTCTACCATGAACTGCAGGCGGTAGTACTCCTTGTCCAAGTTCTCGAGCAGCACCACTTGCGGCTCGCTGTTGGGCTGCTCCATGTCGTAGATACACCACGAGCGGAAATTGCAGGTAACAATCCAACGCGGGCGTTTGCTCCACGGCAGTTCCGCCGCATAGCGTTTGGCTTGCTGAAAAGCGGTCAGGTACGAGCCGTCCGATTGGCGTATGGGCGTGTTGAGGTCTTTCTCCCGCCCTTTCTGCTCTATCATCACTTGCGTGGAGGGGATATAGCCGTCGATGAACGAGGTATGCTCGAGGTGGACTTGGTTCTCGAACTCGATAAAGGAGGCAAAGTCTTCCACGCCGAAGACATGCCCCAGCAGGTCTATCCAGAACTGCTGGCTCTCGCCTTTCTCGTAGCCGCGGTTCGCCCATTGCTCTTTGAACTGCCGCGCCGCTTGCTCTATATCCCGTATCTGCATATGTATCTATGTATGTGTATTAAGCGGGTATATCCTATATGCGTATTGTGCATATCCTACATATATTCAGCCGCAACCCATTGACGGTGCAAAGATACAAAACATCTCCCATTCCTGCAAAAATAACTCCCCTCCCCTGCTGCTACTCGGGTGTTACCCTGCTGCTACTCGGGTGTTACTCGGGTGCTACCCTGCTGCTACTCGGGTGCTACCCTGCTGCTACTCGGGTGCTACCCCGTGGCAACCTTCGCCCATCCCCCTCCCACTCTCCCCGCAACCGCCCCGCACTCTCCTCACAATCCCCTCCATCCCTCTTTCAAATCCCCTCCGACCCTCTTTCAAATCCCCTCCATCCCTCTTTCAAATCCCCTCCGACTCTCTTTCAAATCCACTCCATCCCTCTTTCAAATCCCCTCCGACCCTCTTTCAAATCCCCTCCATCCCTCTTTCAAATCCCCTCCGACTCTCTTTCAAATCCACTCCATCCCTCTTTCAAATCCTCTCCGACCCACCTTCGATTTACCCTTATGTGATTCTTATGTAATTCTTATGTGATTCTTATGTGATTCCCGAATCCCCTTCGCATCACTACCGCACCACCTCCGTCCCAAAACCCTACAACTCCCACCCCAAAAGCAACCCTGTACCCGACAACAACAATTAAACATTAAAAATTAAAAATTAAAAACTAAAATCTTCCCCCGCGGGTGTTGTCATCCGGAAATTGCACATCGGTTTGCGTATTCGGCAGAAAAGTCGTATCTTTGCGGGCTAATCGAACAAACCCCATTGAAACAACCATAAAACACAATACTATGGCTAAAAAAGAAATTCAATTCTCGCTCGTTTACCGCGATATGTGGCAGAGCAGCGGCAAGTATGTCCCGCGTAAAGATCAGTTGGCTAAAATCGCTCCCGTCATTATTGATATGGGCTGTTTCGACCGTGTGGAAACCAACGGCGGCGCCATGGAGCAGGTAAACCTCCTCTACGGAGAGAACCCCAACCAAGCAGTCCGTACCTTTACCAAGCCCTTCCACGAAGCAGGGATAAAGACCCACATGCTCGACCGAGGTCTGAACGGTCTGCGTATGAACCCCGTGCCTGCCGATGTGCGCCGCCTGATGTACAAAGTCAAGCATGCGCAGGGCGTGGATATCACGCGCATCTTTTGCGGCTTGAACGACCCGCGCAACATCATACCGTCCATTCATTGGGCGAAAGAGGCGGGCATGACAGCGCAAGCCACCATGTGTATCACCTATTCGCAAGTGCATACCGTCGCGTATTATATCGACCTGGCAGAGCAACTCATCGAGGCAGGTGCGCAGGAGATATGCTTGAAGGACATGGCGGGCATCGGTCGTCCGGCAATGTTGGGCAAGATAGTGGCGGCCATCAAAGAGAAGCACCCCGACATTATCATCCAATACCATGGGCATAGCGGCCCCGGATTCTCGGTCGCCTCTATGCTTGAGGTCGCCCAAGCGGGCTGCGATGTACTCGATGTGGCAATGGAACCGCTCAGTTGGGGAATGGTACACCCGGATGTTATCACCATACAAGCCATGTTGCGCGACGCGGGTTTCCTCGTCAAGGATATCAACATGAAAGCCTATATGGAAGCGCGTAGCCTAACTCAGTCGTTCATAAACGATTTCCTGGGCTATTGGATTGATCCGCGCAACGCCAAGATGACTTCGCTGTTGGTCGGCTGCGGCTTGCCCGGAGGAATGATGGGTTCGCTCATGGCGGATCTCAAAGGAATGCACGCCGCCATCAACAGCAATCTTACCAAACGGGGGGAGAATGCCCTCAGCGAAGACGAACTGCTCGTTGAACTCTTTGAAGAGGTGCAGCGTATATGGCCGATGCTCGGCACGCCGTGTTTGGTAACGCCTTTCTCGCAGTATGTCAAGAACGCCGCACTGATGAACCTCTATTCGCGTTCCATGGGCGAGAAACCCTTCACCCGCATGGACCCCGCCATGTGGGGAATGATATTGGGCAAGTCCGGCAAACTGCCAGGAGCGTTAGCCCCCGAAATAGTGGAACTCGCCCAAGAGAAAGGCATGGAGTTCTACACGGGCGACCCGCAATCGCTTTACCCCGATGCCTTGCCGCAATATATCGAGGAGATGAAGCAACTCGGCTGGGAGCGCGGGCAGGACGACGAGGAACTCTTCGAGTTCGCCATGCACGAGAAGCAGTACCGCGAGTACAAGTCGGGGCAGGCGAAGGAGCAGTTCAACAAAGACCTGTTGGAGCGCATGGAGAAAGCCGCCAAGGGCGGACAGCAGATTACCTTTATTTCCGCGGCGGACAAACGCGCCATCCTGCACCCCGACAGCGAGCCGGTGGAAGCAACGGTCGCGGGTAAGGTGCTATGGGAATTGGACTACAACGAGGACAGCCATGCCCCTGCATTCGGCACTTTCTACCGGAAGGGCGCCGTCCTTTGTTACTTGCAGACGCAGCACGGTATCGAGCCAATCCAGGCTTTCGACCATTGCCGCCTCGTAGCGGTCGATAAGGCGCAGGGTACTACCGCCGTCAAAGGCGACGCCCTCTGTTGGGTGGAGCGTGCCGACCTTGTGGAGGAGGTCTGCGAGGGCATACAGGCAGCCGCCGCGAAGGTTAAAGACGCCATCCAAGCCGCCGTCAAGCAGCCCGACACCACCGTCGTCCCACCCGCCAAGAGCAAATGGAAGGACGCCATGGTTGCGCAAAACTAACCCCCTGATACCACCTACTAATATCTATAAGCGTATGAAAAAGTACAATTTCAACGCAGGACCGAGTATCCTGCCGCAAGAGGTCATCAAGCAGACGGCGGAGGCTGTGCTTGATTTCCAAGGCGAAGGGCTGAGTATCCTTGAGATATCGCACCGCGCCAAGTATTTCCAACCTGTCGTGGACGAGGCGGAAGCCTTGATGAAAGAACTGCTCGGCATCCCCGAAGGCTATCGCGTGCTTTTCTTGGGGGGCGGCGCAAGCCTGCAATTCTGTATGGTACCCTACAACTTTCTCGAAACGAAAGCGGCATACCTCAACACGGGTGTGTGGTCCAAGAAAGCCATCAAGGAGGCAAAAGGGTTCGGCGAGGTAGCGGTTGTGGCGGAGTCCACCAACTCCATTCCCTGCGGCTACGACATCCCGCAGGACGCCGATTATTTCCATATCACGACCAACAACACCATCTTTGGAACCGAGATTTCCGACCGCAAACTCCGCGAGATTTACGCGAAGAAAGGGCAGGTGTCGTTGATTGCGGATATGTCTTCCGACATACTCTCTCGCGCAATAGATGTCAGCCAATACGACCTCATCTACGGCGGTGCGCAGAAGAACATTGCTCCGGCGGGCGTTACATTCGTCATCGTCAAGGAGTCGGCGCTCGGCCGTGTATCGCGCTATATCCCGACCATGCTCAACTATCAAACGCATATCGACGGAGGCTCCATGTTCAATACGCCGCCCGTGCTGCCTATCTACTCCGCCCTGCTCACACTGCGCTGGCTGAAGGCGAACGGCGGTGTCGCATGGATTGACCGCCGCAACCAACAGAAAGCGGACTTGCTCTACGATTGCCTCGACCATTCAAAGATGTTCGTGCCGACTATCCTCGACCACGAAGACCGCAGCCGTATGAATATCTGCTTCGTGCCGAAACCCGAATACGAAGAAAAGAAAGACGATTTCTTCCGCTTCGCCACCGAACGCGGCATGGTAGGTATCAAGGGGCACCGTCTGGTAGGCGGCTTCCGTGCTTCGTGCTACAACGCGATGGATGTCGAGGGCGTGCAGGCGCTCATCGATTGCATCCGCGCTTATGAGAAGACCCTCTAACCTGTCTTCTCCGTTTATTAACCGTTTTTAGTACTGCCAAACCCGAACCCCGCAGCAAGGGATAGGCAAGGGATGCGCAAGGGATACGCATAGGATAAACAAGATAGGAGAAAGCCATAACTTAACAAATTTTATATATCTTATGGAGTACTGGTATCGTTATCCCAAGCAAGTCGAAAGGCGCAAGGCAGTCTTTTACACAACACTAATCAATACGATGAAAGTCTTAATTGCAACCGAAAAGCCCTTCGCCCAAGTCGCTGTGGACGGCATTCGCGAGGTGGTGGAGAAAGCGGGCTATACGCTTGCTTTGCTCGAGAAATACACGGACAAACAACAACTCTTGGACGCCGTATCCGATGCCGATGCGCTCATCGTCCGCTCCGATACGGTGGACGAAGCAGTGTTCGCGGCAGCGCGAAACCTCAAGATAGTAGTGCGCGCGGGCGCGGGTTACGACAATATCGATCTTTCGGCGGCGACGGCACACGGTGTCGTTGCCATGAACACGCCCGGGCAGAACGCCAACGCCGTAGCGGAGTTGGCTCTCGGACTGATGGTCTATGCCGTGCGCAACTTCTACAACGGCACGAGTGGCACGGAGTTGAAAGGCAAGAAACTCGGTATCCACGCTTTCGGCAATGTGGGGCGCAATGTGGCGCGTATAGCAAAAGGCTTCGGTATGGACATCTACGCATACGACGCGTACTGCTCTGCAGACGCAATGCTCGCAGCAGGCGTTACGCCCGTAGCATCGGCGGAGGAACTTTACGCCACTTGCGATATCGTGTCGTTGCATATCCCTGCCACGGCGGAAACCCGAAGCAGTATCAACTATTCCCTGTTGAGTCGCATGCCGAAAGGGGCGGTATTGGTCAATACGGCGCGTAAGGAGGTTATCCACGAGGATGAACTCCTGCAACTCATGCAGGAGCGCACGGACTTCAAGTATGTGACGGACATCATGCCTGCGTCGGACGCGAAATTCAAGACGCTCTTCGCAGGGCGTTACTTTGCCACGCCGAAGAAGATGGGTGCGCAAACCGCAGAAGCCAACATCAACGCCGGCATCGCCGCCGCCAACCAGATAGTGGACTACCTAACCACCGGCAACTCCCGCTTCCAACTCAACAAATAATCATAGGCTGGGTTACGAGTAAATATGCGAGGGTGAATCCAGGTACCTAAAATACTTTGGCGATACACCCTCACATTGTAATTAACCCTATATTCAATTTATAAACAGCCAAACATATGAATGCGCAAGAGAAACAAATAACAGACATCCTTAATCAGCAAAGACTATTGGTGATACCTTATTACCAACGGTCTTATGTGTGGAATGAAGAACTATGGAAACGCTTCTTGGAAGATGTAATGGAATTAACACATCCATCAGCAAAACCACATTTCTTTGGTTCTATTATTCTCAAACAACAACAAACACCGGCTATAGGAGGAGTTTGTGATATTCGTACTGTTATTGATGGGCAACAACGACTGACCACAATCGCTCTATTTTTCAAAGTGTTAAGCCTTAAATTGAGACAAGACTGGATTTATGAAGATGTGTGCAAGTGTAGACATGTTAGCAATGGGCAATCTTTTATGGCTTTAGCATTTCGTCACAATCGTTTAGATCGTCCAGCATTTGAGCAGATAATGAACCTCACCTATCCAAAGAATCTGTCTGTTGACAAGAAGGGAAATGTAGTAGAAAATGATAGTCAGATTATCAATGCTTATCAGTATTTCCTTCGTGAAATAAACACTACTGTACTTGATGTCAATAGTGTGACATCTATTAGAAATAAAATTCTTTTTGTAGGAATAGACTTAACTTATGATGAAGATGAACAGCAGATTTTCGATACAATCAACTCGCTTGGCATTAAATTGACTACATCTGAGTTATTAAAGAACTACCTGTTTAACGAAAATAACTTGAACGAATTCAAAACATATTGGGAACCTGTATTTGAAAGAGATAGGGAACAAAGAGAGTATTGGAATCAAGAGATTGTATCAGGAACAAGCCGCCCGCACTTAATTGATGTATTCTTTTCTGCTCTATTAAATATGAAAGTACACGATGCCAAGTATCGCGTTACTACTGAAGATAAACTGCGCTATGCACGCACAGAGAAATTGTTCGAATCCTATAAGGAGTTTATCAACAAGTATATGGGAGGAGATAAAAATACATTGATGAAGGAAATAAAAGAGTATGCTACGCTCTTTATGGAGAATCTCAAGCCAGATTGCGGTGAATATGCCCTCACAGAGGAAGTCGGATTGGATAGGCTGAATGTAATGATGTTTTCTCTCAAAATGTCTACAATGATTCCATATATCTTGTATTTGTTGGTGAATCAAAAGGACACAAATGAAATAATAAAGATATGTGAGTACTTAGAGGCATATATGATGCGCCGTTTAATTTGTCATGTGGATACTCGCTCATATAACAAAATGTACTCGGATAGTTTGTTGACCAAATCTATTCTAACATTAAAAGACTTGCAAGAGTTTGTCAATGGAAAGGATAGCGATAGATTGACAGCCCCTGTTGATGACACTGACATACAACAAGCCATTAATGGCGGAGTATATCTTATTAACGAACAGAACACGGGGATTCTTTATATGTTGGAAACTCGTCTGCGTTCGGGGTCATATTCTGCTACAGTAATGAAAGGTATTAAATACTATACATTGGAGCATTTAATGCCCAAGAAATGGAAACAAACATGGGATATGACAGGATTGAATGCAGAAACGATTCAAGACCGTGATGATTGCTTATACACATTAGGTAACTTGGCTATCATTCCAGGCAAATTAAATACCTCTATCAGTAATAGTAAATGGCAGGATAAGTTGAATGGTAGGGGTAATAAGCCCGGACTCATAAAGGCTGCTTCGGGATTAATTACTTTAGATCCGTATTTGAAAATCAATGATTGGAATGAGCGTGAGATTACTAAACGCGCAAGGGATTTATATGCTCAAATAATATGTGTTTGGAAAAAATAAAGTATCGTCTAACCCCTGCAAGTAAATAATCGTATACTTGCTATGACCGATTCGGAATTGATTGAGAAAGTTTTGGAGATAGCCACAAAGGCGCACAAAGGGCAATTGGACTTGGATGGCAAACCTGTTATCCTGCACCCATTGACCGTAGGGCTGATGGGTACATGTACGGACGAGATTGTAGTGGGCTTCCTACACGATGTCGTAGAGGACAGCGACTACACCTTCGCCTATCTTTTGGAACAAGGTGTTCCTACGCATATAATAGACACACTCCGTTTATTGACACACGCCAAGACAGAGCCGTACGAAACTTATTTAGAGCGTATAGCCACTTCGGGCAACCGCCTTGCCATTGCTGTCAAGTGGCACGACCTGACCCACAATTTGGAGCGCGGTATCCGCGGCAACCATACCAAACAAGTGGCAAAGCATTCCTATGCAAAAAACTTTCTACGACCCTATTACGATGCCGTTAATAGATAACCTATATCAACTATATTCACTAAAACTCCCTCAACCTATCATCACCTTTCAACCCATTTAACCACACACAAACCAAAATACTAATTACAATTCCTTGAGGGTTGCTATTACAAAGCGATAGAATCGTTGCACGGTAGCGATATTCACGCGCTCATCGGGCGAATGGGGGTGCTCTATTGTAGGACCGAATGAAATCATATCCATACCTGCATAGTTACGCCCTATGATACCGCATTCCAATCCTGCGTGAATAGTAACCACACGCGGTGTCGAACCAAACTCGCGCTGCCAGACCCCCTTCATCACTTCTAAGACATGGCTGTGCAGATTGGGTTTCCAACCCGGGTAAGCCCCCGTAAATTCCACTTCCGCACCGGCTAACGAGAACGCCGATTGAATTACCTGACGCAACTCCTCCTTGCGCGATTCCACTGATGAGCGTGTGAGGCACATTACAGTAATGCACTCCGACTCGGTACCAATCATGGCAAGATTGTTGCTGGTTTCCACAATATCGGGCATTTCAGGTATCATGCGATACACACCGTGCGGACATAGTGTGATAGCGTGAATCAGGAAGTCCTGTACATCTTCGGGTAACTCGGTTGCGGGGCAGTCCACGGGTTCGGCGGTAAATGTGATATTGTCCTCCACCCCGTCGTACTCGCGCAGGAATTGGTCTTCGTAGGCAGCCACCAAGTCCATCATCTCATCCATACCTTCTGCCGGAATCGTAATGACCGCCGAGGCTTCACGCGGGATTGCGTTACGCAAACTGCCGCCCTCTACATGGGCGAGGCGTGCTTCGTAGTTCGCCACTGCGTCTTTCAAGAAGCGGAACAGCAACTTGATGGCGTTGGCACGCTGCAGGTGAATATCACAACCCGAGTGCCCGCCTTTACAGCCGCGTATTGCTATGCGCAACGCTATATCGCCCTCCTCGGTTGCAACGGGCGTGTATGCAAACCGAGCCGTTGTATCTACACCGCCTGCACAGCCGACATACAACTCGCCCTCCGTTTCCGAGTCCAAGTTGAGTAGTGTCTTACCTTGCAGCAGTCCGCCTTTCAAGGCGAATGCCCCGTACATTCCCGTCTCTTCGTCCACGGTGAAGAAGGCTTCAAGCGGCGGATGTGCCACCGTCTTGTCCGCCAATATCGCCATAGCAGTCGCCACACCGATACCATTGTCGGCGCCGAGTGTTGTTCCGTTGGCAGTTACCCATTCGCCGTTGTCTTCGATGTATGCTTCTATGGGGTCTTTTTCAAAGTCGAACTTCTTGTCGCTGTTCTTTTGAGGTACCATGTCCAAGTGCCCTTGCAGAATGACACCAGGGTGATTCTCATAGCCGGCACTGGCGGGTTTGCGTATCAGCACATTGCCTATTTCGTCCACGATGGTCTCTAATCCGAGTGCGCGTCCGTAGTCGGCTACAAAGTTCGAGATTGCCTCTTTCTTGCCGGAGGGGCGGGGAATCTGTGTAAGGCTATGGAAGTTCTTCCATACGCCTTGGGGCTGTAAGTTTTTCATTGTTCGTTATTTGTTGGGTGATTATTGTCTTGTGTGTCGTGTTGCGTCAGCATGTTATGGAGCGTCAGTTCGCCGCACAGCGGAGTTTGCAGCTGGCGTTTGATGTCTTCCACGCGGTTGCCGTATTCGCCAAACAGGTGCATCATCTTGGTGAGCAACGCTTCCGTCGTGATGTCGTAACCGGATAGTACGCCTGCCCGTAGCAGGTTCAGACTGACGGCATACTGCCCCATTGCGACGGAGCCGGTATTGCATTGCGTCTTGTTTACCACCACGATACCGCGTGCCACTGCTTCGCGCAGTTCTTCGTACAGCCATTCGCACGAAGGTGCATTGCCCGTCCCGTAAGTTTCCAGCACAACTCCGCGCAGACCCTTTGTTGTCAGCAGCGAGTGTACTACACTCTGCGTGATACACGGGAAAAGTTTCAATACGGCAACATGGCTGTCTATACGGTCGAGCAAAGTAAGGTGCGTATGGGGTTCGGGGTAGTGGATGAGGGGTTTGTTGTAGGTGATATGCACGCCGGCTCGGGCGAGGGAAGGATAATTATAGGAGGCGAAGGCTGCAAAGTGCTCTACATTGCGCTTGGTTGTGCGATTGCCACGGAACAATTCGTCGGACATGTACAGGCATACCTCCGGCACCATAGCGGAACCGTCTTTCTGTTTGGCGGCGGCTATTTCGATGGCGGTCAGCAGGTTCTCCTTGGCATCGGAGCGCATCACACCTACTGGCAGTTGGCTTCCTGTGAAGATAACGGGCTTGCCCAAGTCTTTGAGCATAAAACTCAAAGCGGATGCCGAGTAAGACATGGTGTCGGTGCCGTGCAGAATGACGAAACCATCGTAGTCATCGTAATGGTCGTACACGCCGCGTGCCATTTTGCGCCATGCATGGTCCTGTATATCCGAAGAGTCGATGAGCGGTTCAAAGGGCAACATATCCACTTGTATGTTGCCTGTAAACAATTCCGGTACAAAGGCTTTGAATGTAGCCAGGTCGGCAGGGTGCAGCGCCCCTGTCTGTGGATCGCGCACCATGGAAATGGTACCTCCGGTAAATATCAGCAATACTCGCATAGCCGTTCTCGGGTTGTGAAGGCTCTTACAGCCGTTTTTGGATTGTGTGTGGTTGGCATATACGGGCTGCGTGTGTCCGCATACGACTTGCAAAGATACGACATTTCCTGCAAACTGCCAACTTTTCCCGCAATTTAAGGAATATTGTTCCGGCTTGCACAGTTCTGAAAATTACTGTACCTTTGCCGCAGATAACGGTTTGTATGGCACAGATTGGTATATACGGCGGGTCTTTCAACCCCGTACATTGGGGGCATATCGCTTTGGCAGAGTGGGTAGTCGCCCATACGGACTTGGAGGAAGTGTGGCTAATGGTATCGCCCAACAATCCTTTGAAAGACCCCGGTCTGTTGGTGGACGAGCGGCAGCGCTTCGAGCAGGTACGGAACGCCGTAGCAGGCAGACAGGGACTGGTAGCGTCGGACTTTGAGTTTCACTTGCCGCGTCCGAGTTACACGGCAAATACCTTGCGGGCATTGGCAAAGGCATACCCGCAGCATACTTTCACCCTTCTTATCGGGGAGGATAACTGGTCGTTGTTCGACCGTTGGCGGGACGCGGCTTATATCTTGGAACATTATCGCGTGTTCGTCTATCCGCGGCACGGCTGTCCGACATCACCCGTGATACATTGCGACACGGTACATTACTTGCAGGGAGCACCCTATTACGACATTTCCTCCACAGAATTACGGAATAATTTGGGCAAATCAAAATAATTCTATACCTTTGCAGGCGAAATACAGACAACGATCGGATATTAACTTCAAACTCAAATAGTATGATACGCACAACATTCAACAAACTAAGAGAAGTAAAAGACAGTCTGCCACACGGTAGTTCGGCTGTGATTGCCGAGGAGTTGGGAATTTCAGCCGATGATGTACGCGGTTTCTTTCGTGGTACGGCGACCAATGGTTACCACATAGAGCCCGGACCGGACGGAGGTGTTGTGGTGTTAGACGATACGCGTATCCTTGAGGTTGCGCTCCGTATTGCCTGGACGACCAAGAACGCATTGTAGAGATGCGCTGCATAAATAAATGAGAAACAGAGTATTCGTCTTCGCACTTGCGCTGATAGGCGCAGGTGCGTTGCCTTGTCAAGCCCTCGCCGAGGGAACAGACAAGGCATACGGGCTCTCCTTGGAAGTGGGAGCCGATTTGGTTAGCAGTTACCTATGGCGTGGGCAGAACTTGGGCGGTTTGTCCGTCCAACCTTCGGTGACCTTCGGCTATCAGGGCTTGTACCTGAGCGGTTGGTGGAATGTTGGTGCAGACAACTGGCGGTTTCAGAACTTTAATCCCGAGATGGATCTGACGATCGGCTTTGACCGTTGGGGCGTGCAAGTGGATATGACGCACCTTTATTATTTTGGCGGCGAGAAATTCCTGCAAGGTAATTGCGACATGACTCTTGAGGATAACTATTCACGCAGTACGATGGAGTTGCACGCAGGCTTCCATTTGGGAGATATTGTGGAACGGATTCCCCTGTCGGTAGATTGGTACACCACCTTGTGGGGCGGCGATGGTTATCTGACCAACCCCGATGATCCCTCCTCGCTTAAGCGGGCGTACTCTACTTACATCCAGATAGGTTACGATTTTACCCTGCCTTTCGGCTCCGTGATTGGTGCGAAGGTGGGACTGACACCGTGGGCAGGTGCTTACACCGGTTATGAGGAGGTGTGGACTAACAAGAATACGGTAGGATTGACCAACTTGAACCTGCGGTTTGAACACACCTTTGAGTTGAGCGACTTTTCATTCTCCGTCTTTGCGGAGGGGATGCTCAACTGCTACGGGATTGACAAGACCAACGCCATAACCAAGATTGCCGATCGTTCGGAGCAGCGTTTGAACGGGTGCATCGGTGGTAGTGTTTACTTTGGCAAAGACTGGTAAAAAGCATTGACTTTCGGAAAGAGAAAGTGGGTATCTCTCGGCTTGTTGCTGTTGGGGTTAGCGGTTCTTCTACTCTTTGAGGAGGAACCCCGCAAGCAATTTTATCGGAGCAAGGGTCAGGTTTTCGGCACATACTATAGTATTCAGTATGCCGGAACGCACGACCTTGATACCGTTATCCTGCGTACCTTCTCCGACTTTGACCGCTCGCTGAGTATGTTTAATCCGCAGTCGGTTATCAGTGCCGTGAACGCCAATCGCGACACGGTGGTGGATTCCTACTTTGAGCAGATGTGGGCGGAAGCACAGCGCGTCAGCCGTATCAGCAACGGCGCGTTTGATATTACGGTAGCCCCGTTGGTGAACCTGTGGGGTTTCGGCTTTAAGAACAGGGAGCAGGTTACTGCCGCCAAGGTGGATAGTCTGTTACCGTTGGTGGGGTACGAGAAAGTGCATTTGGTAAACCACCGTATTCGGAAAGACCATCCGTGCAGCATGTTGGACGCGAGTGCCGTAGCCAAGGGGCAGGCGTGTGATGTCATCGCTGAAGTTCTGTCGAAACACGGTTGTACGGACTATTTAGTGGACATCGGCGGTGAGGTGGTGGCAAAAGGAGTGAACAAGAAAGGCGAGGCATGGCGCATCGGTATTACCAAGCCGGTTGATGACCCGACGGGGCAGAGCCGCGCCATGGAATATATAATCGCCACAGAGAATATCTGCATGGCTACTTCGGGCAACTATCGGAACTTCTACTACGAAGGTGACGAACGCCGTAGCCACACCATAGACCCGCGCACCGGCTATCCTGTGCAGCACCACCTGTTGAGTGCCACTGTGGTATCGTCGTCGTGTATGCGGGCAGACGCATTGGCAACAGCATGTATGGTTCTGGGCGAGGAAGAGGCTCTGCGGATGATAGACGCAACCGACGATTCCGCCTGCTATCTGATTGTTTCACAAGCCGATACTACCCGAACACTCTCCTCTTCGCGCTGGGTGTACTGAACCTGTTTGTCTCGAGGGCTTACTGAGCCTACGCTGCCCCCTCTCTGAGGGGGTGCAGGGTAGTCCCGACCTCCCCATCCCCTCCAAAGGAGGGGCTTACATAGACGCTGCAGCCCCCTCTCTGAGGGAGGGATCGCTTTTTCGGAGTAAAGATTAAGGGGACTTCTATAAATTTCCTTGTCGTGATTTTTGGAAATCCCCTTCCATACGCTTGCACCTGCTTCCCAACCTCAAAATAGGTCATACCTCGTATTTTCTCAAATCGTAATTTTCCGTTGTTCTTCCGCTGGTAAGTACGGTAGATACACGGTAGATACACGGTAGATATACGGTAGATACACGGTTTATTTAGCGGCTCCGACAGAAGGTATGCCGTATGCTGCCCGTATGCATACATATTGTTTTTTAGCAGGGCGATAGTATCGCCCGCCTCGCCCCACCCCTCGGGGGACGACGCGCCCCGCGTCGTCAAAGACCTCCCCGCAAAAACACCCCCGCCTGTCTTAGGGACAAATCTCGCACGGATATCCATACCACATCCATAGCACATCCATACCACATCCATAGCACCTACAGTGGATAGAGGGTTTTTATAGCCTTCGTGTGTAGAAAAAGGGACGATTTTAAGCAGCCACCTATCAAAGTGCTGCAAAGGTAGTGCCTTTCGCGAATATACGCAATAGCAGGGTGCATTTTTCCCGAAAAAAAATACAACCGGTGGCTGCTTAAAATCGTCCCTTTTTGGACAGCCATTGTGGGCAAAACCCGTCAAAGTGCGATGTTAAACTTATTGTTAAATGGGGGATTTATAGGAGTCCCCATAAGTATTACCTTATACAAACGAAAACAACATATTGTTTCACTTCTAAATTTAGTATTATGAAAGATGAAGAAATGAAAACGGTTAAGGATGCTATCCAAGAAGTCGTTAAACAAACTTTCGATGCTATCGGCAAAGTGTATGAAACCCAAAGAGAGGGAGTGCAAGGATGCCATGCCACAGGAGAGGATTCCCGCTTGATATTTCCTCGATATCACAGGAAAAATCAGGATGATGTAGAAACTCGTATAAGCGAGCAAGAATTGCGGTTCTTGTTTGTTGAGAAACTATTACAGACATTAAAGGATAATAATTGGTTCTACTCGGTTGAAACTCCGACTGTCGAAAGTTACCGTTTTACCGGAGGAAAAGACGGACGCCCTCGCGAGGATAAAACTGGACGGTCTGCAAGGATAGATTTGACCATTTATGACGAGAACCTAAATCGTATAGGTCTCATTGAGTTTAAGGCACGGAACCCTAAGAAGTTTGACTTCGCAAAAGACTTTCTTAAACTACAAGAAGAAGGGGAAAAAGCCCCAAAAACGCCTACATTTTTCATCATGATGGTCAAAAATGCGAATGAAGGTACTATAAAAAGTTTGAGGAATAAAGTATATAACAAAGATTTAGTTCCAAAGGGTCAATCTACTGAATTCTATTGTTATTGCTTAGAGAGTAAGGAGTGTATTACCTCAAAGATTATATCACCGAAAAATGATGAAAATAACAAATAATGGTGTAATGAATATTATGAGAACGAAACTTATTTCGTTACTGGTGGCGCTCTGCGCCGCCAGTAATCTTTTTGCGTATGATTTCAGGTATGGCGACTTGTACTACAACATCACGGATGATACCAATCACACTGTCGAAGTAACCTATCAACAAATAGCGTCTTATAACAACTACAATAGATTAAAATCGGTTACTATCCCCGCTACTATAACCTACAATGGCATAACCTACAGCGTAACGAGTATTGGAATCAGTGCTTTCTCTCGTTGCATAGGTCTTACCTCTGTTACTATTCCCAATAGCGTAACAAGTATTGGAAGCAGTGCTTTCTCTGATTGTACGGGTCTTACCTCTGTTACTATTCCCAATAGCGTAACAAGTATTGGAAGCAGTGCTTTCTCTGATTGTACGGGTCTTACCTCTGTTACTATTCCCAATAGCGTAACAAGTATTGGAAGCAGTGCTTTCTCTGATTGTACGGGTCTTACCTCTGTTACTATTCCCAATAGCGTAACAAGTATTGGAAGCAGTGCTTTCTCTGATTGTACTGGTCTTACTTCTATTACTATCCCAAACAGTGTAACGAGTATTGGACAGGCGGCTTTCTCGTATTGCAGAGGCCTTACCTCTATTATTGTTGATAGCGGTAATACGGTATATGATAGCCGTGAGAGTTGTAATGCGATTATAGAAACAGCAACGAATACACTTACACACGGTTGCAAAACAACCATTATCCCCAATAGCGTAACGAGTATTGGAGATTATGCTTTCCATTATTGCACCGGTCTTACCTCAATTACAATCCCCAACAGCGTGACAAGTATAGGAAGCAGTGCTTTCTATAATGTCCCCAATATCGTGTACAATGGTACGGCTACAGGTTCTCCATGGGGCGCAAGAAGCGTTAATGGGTATGTCGATGGTTATTTTGTCTATGCGGACGCAACAAAGTCCACTTTGTTGGCTTGCAGTACTGTTGCAATAGGTGCTATCACGATCCCCAACAGCGTAACGAGTATTGGAGAGAATGCTTTCTATGGTTGCACGGGTCTTACCTCAATTACAATCCCCGATGGCGTAACGAGTATTGGAGATTATGCTTTCGTTGGTTGCACCGGCCTTACCTCTATCACTATTGGCAACAGCGTAACGAGTATTGGCAACTCTGCTTTCCTTGGATGCAAAAGTCTTACCTCTGTTACTATTCCAAACAGTGTAACGAGTATTGGAGAGAATGCTTTCTATTGGTGCACGGGTCTTACCTCTGTTACTATCCCCAATAGCGTAACGAGTATTGGAGAGATGGCTTTCATGGGTTGTACGGGTCTTACCTCAATTACAATCCCCGATGGCGTAACGAGTATTGAGAGCAGGGCTTTCTCTGGTTGCACGGGTCTTACCTCTGTTACTATTGGTAACAGCGTAACGAGTATTGGGCAGCATGCTTTCTATAATTGCACCAGTCTTACTTCTGTTACTATCCCTAACAGCGTAACGAGTATTGGGCAGCATGCTTTCTATAATTGCACCAGTCTTACTTCTGTTACTATCCCTAACAGCGTAACGAGTATTGGGCAGCATGCTTTCTATAATTGCACCAGTCTTACTTCTGTTACTATCCCTAACAGCGTAACGAGTATTGGGCAGCATGCTTTCTATAATTGCACCAGTCTTACTTCTGTTACTATCCCTAACAGCGTAACGAGTATTGGGCAGCATGCTTTCTATAATTGCACCAGTCTTACTTCTGTTACTATCCCTAACAGCGTAACCAGTATTGGAGGGTATGCTTTCAAGGGTTGCACGGGTCTTACCTCTGTTACTATTCCCAACAGCGTAACGAGTATTGGAGAGTATGCATTCGGTCGTTGTACAGGGCTTACTGCTATAACTATCCCCAACAGCGTGACGAGTATTAGAGATCAAGCCTTTCGGGATTGCACGGGTCTTACCTCTATTACTATCCCCAACAGTGTAACAAGTATTGGAAGTTATACTTTTAGTGGTTGCACGGGTCTTACCTCTGTTACTATTCCCAACAGCGTAACGAGTATTGGGAACAGTGCTTTCTTGAGGTGCACCGGTCTTACCTCTATACAAGTGGAAGCACAAACACCGCCGCAATGTGGGGATAATAGTTTTTACAATATCCCGCAAGGTATCTCTGTGTATGTTCCTTGTGGCACAAAAGAGGCTTATCATGCGACTGATGGTTGGTCTTCATTTACGAATATCATCGAAAAAGAGCATGATTATATTGTCGTGGTTCGGTCTTCCAACGAGGACTATGGAACGGCTGCGATTGTTTCATACACTTGCAACGAATTGACGATTCAGGCAACTGCTAACGAGCATTACCACTTTACGCAATGGAGCGATGACAATACAGATAATCTGCGCACTTTTATAGTAGTACAAGATACTGCTTTAACGGCAGTATTTGCTCCTAACCAATACTCTATTTCTGTCTATGCCGAGTATGGTCGCGTCCAAGGCGCAGGCAAATATGACTATGGCACAACGGTTACGCTGACGGCTATTGCTAATGAGCATTATCATTTTGTACAATGGAGCGATGGCAATACCCACAACCCACGCACCTTTGTGGTATCTCAAGACACTACATTGCAAGCCGAGTTTGCACTCAACCACTACTCGGTTACAACGATTTGTGAAATCAGCCAAGGTATTGTTACAGGAGGTGGCACCTACCAATATGGTGAACAGATAACCTTGCAAGCCATTCCCAACAGCGGCTATGAGTTCAAACAATGGAGCAACGGTTTGACCTATAACCCCTATCGGTTCACGGTGTTGGAAGACATGACCATAGAGGCTGTGTTTATCTCTTCTTCTGCTACAGCACTTGAAGACGCACCGGTTGATACCACCATCCCGCAAAAAGTCTTCCGCAACGGACAGGTGTATATCCTGCGGGGCGGAAAGACCTACACGCTGATGGGAGTGGAGGTGGAATGACTCTCCCTTAACCCCCTCAAAGAGGGGGAAGACCTCCCCTGACCTCTCTAAAAGGGGGGATACGGATTGAATAGGGTTATGGGCTGCGCGGTGTGCGCAGCCCGTGACTTTGTATAGCAATAGGGGACGCATTAGGAAATGTGAAGCGTAAGGTTAATGGATAAATCCACCCCAATCGTAAATAAATCGTACCTCGTAGATTCGCAAATCGTAAATGCTTGTAAGTATCAGAAATTAGCAGTAACTTTGCAACCCGATTGATTGTCGTGCAGAATACCGAAAATGACATAGTAATCACTGGCGCACGCGTCCACAACCTGAAGAATGTGGATGTGCGTATTCCGCGTGATAAGTTGGTGGTAATCACCGGCTTATCCGGCAGCGGGAAGTCGTCTTTGGCTTTCGACACCATCTTCGCCGAAGGGCAACGCCGCTATTTGGACACCTTCTCGTCCTACGCACGCGGCTACATCGGTACCATGCAACGCCCCGATGTGGACAAGATAACCGGACTCTCACCCGTCATCAGTATCGACCAGAAGACAACCTCGCGCAACCCGCGTTCTACCGTAGGCACCGTTACGGAAGTGTACGATTACCTGCGTCTGCTGTTTGCCCGTGCCGGTGAAGCCTACTCATATACCTCCGGCGAGAAGATGGTGCGCTACACCGATGAGCAGATTGTGGAACTACTGATCCGCGACTACGCGGGGCAGAAAGTGCTGCTGTTAGCCCCCTTGGTGCGCAACCGCAAGGGACATTACAAAGAACTCTTCGAGTCTGTCCGCCGCAAGGGCTATCTGCGGGTGCGGGTGGACGGCGAAGTGATGGATGTGGTGCCGGGGATGAAGGTCGATCGCTACCGCAACCACTCAATTGAGGTTGTGGTGGACCGGCTCAAGATACCGGCTGCAGGCGCATCGGCGGAGGCTGCCGAACCCGATATCAAACGCCTGCGGGCGAGTGCCGACAAAGCCATGACGCAGGGCGACGGCGTGATGATGATTGTGCGTATGGGTAGTGCGGCAAGCCCCCTAACAGAGCCACTCCGCTACTTCTCGCGCAACCTGATGTGCCCGACCTCGGGGCTTAGTTACTCGGAGCCGGCGCCGCACACTTTCTCGTTCAACTCGCCGCAAGGGTGGTGCCCGTGCTGCAAGGGCTTGGGGCGCGTGCGGGCGAATACCACTGTGGAAGAGAACGAACAACAGATGAGCGACATCATTCACGATGACGCCAACTGGTACAACCGTATGTTGGAGTATGTCCAGAAGCAGGACGACGAGGAGAAAGAAGAGGTCGAGGAAGCATGGGTGGAATGCCCGGTTTGCCACGGGCAAAGGCTCAACCGCGAGGCACTCAGTTACCGCATTGCGAACAAGAATATCGCCGAAATGGCGGATATGGATATTGCCGACTTGCTGCCGTTCTTAGAAATGATTGCACCGCAACTGACTGACAAGCAACGCACTATAGCCGAACCTATCCTCCGCGAAATCACCTCACGCCTGCGCTTTATGTTGGATGTGGGGCTTCCCTACTTGTCGTTGGCGCGTCCTTCGGATAGTCTTTCGGGTGGCGAGGGGCAGCGTATCCGCTTGGCGACGCAGGTCGGCAGCCGTTTGGTGAATGTCCTCTATATCCTTGACGAGCCGAGCATCGGTCTGCACCAGCGGGATAACCAGCGGCTTATCGACTCCCTCAAACAGTTGCGCGACATGGGCAACTCGGTGATTGTGGTGGAGCATGACGAGGAGATGATGCGCCAGGCAGACTATATCGTGGACATCGGTCCAAAGGCGGGACGCTTGGGCGGGCATATCGTGTTTGCCGGCACCCCCGACGAACTCCTGCACGCCGACACCCTCACGGCGCGTTACCTGCGTGGCGAGGAGCCGTGCGATGACCACCAACCCGTCGCATCGCTGCCCGACAAGGGGGAGATTGTCCTGCGCGGGTGTCGGGGCAACAACCTCCAAAACATCACCGTGTCTTTCCCGTTGGGGCGCATGATTGCCGTTACGGGGGTGAGCGGCAGCGGCAAATCCACGCTCATTAACCAGACACTCTACCCTATTCTCAGCCAACACTTCTACCGAAGCCTACAAGCCCCGTTGGCATACGACACAATCGAGGGTATTGACCTGATAGACAAGGTGATAGCCGTTGACCAGTCACCTATCGGGCGCACGCCGCGCAGCAATCCTGCCACCTACACGGGGGTCTTTACGGACATTCGCAACCTGTTTGCCCAACTGCCCGAATCGCAGATACGCGGCTGGAAAGCCGGTCGCTTCTCGTTCAACAACGCGGGCGGTCGGTGCGAGACCTGCACGGGCAACGGCTACAAGACGATACAGATGCATTTCCTGCCCAATGTCTATGTACCCTGCGAGGTCTGCGGCGGTCAGCGCTACAACCGCGAGACTTTGGAGGCGCGTTTCAAGGGCAAGTCCATTGCCGATGTACTGGGGATGACCATCAACCAAGCCGTTGAGTTCTTTGCAGCACAACCCTATATCCTGAAGAAAATCAAGACCTTGCAGGATGTCGGCTTGGGCTATATCAAGTTGGGGCAGTCTTCGACCACCCTTTCGGGCGGCGAGAGCCAACGCGTAAAGTTGGCTGCCGAATTGGCACGCCCGGGTACGGGGGACACCTTGTATATATTGGACGAGCCGACTACCGGACTGCACTTCGAGGATATCCGCGTGCTGTTGGGTGTATTGCACCGTTTGGCGGACAAGGGTAACACGGTGATTATCATTGAGCATAACCCCGATGTCATCCGCGCCTGCGACTACATCATCGACATGGGTCCGGAGGGCGGTCGCGAGGGGGGAATGGTGGTTGCCACTGGCACGATAGACGATCTGCGCCACAATCCCGACAGTATCACAGGGCGATATATCTGACATGCAAGTTACCATCGACACGGAGTCCGGCTTCTGTTTTGGTGTTACACGCGCCATCCGCAAGGCGGAGGAGGAGTTGAAAACAGGGCAACTCTTCTGCCTGGGCGACATCGTGCATAACGGGCAGGAGGTGAACCGCCTTGCTGCCATGGGTTTGGAAACGATTGACTACGATGACCTACGCACACTGCACAATGTGCCGGTGTTGCTGCGGGCGCACGGCGAGCCGCCGAGCACCTATCGGATTGCCGAGCAGAACAATATCCGTATTATCGATGCCTCGTGTCCGGTGGTGCTGCACCTCCAAAAGCGTATTCGCGAAACCTACTTGCGCATGCGGGAGCAGAACATCCCTGCCCAGATTGTCATTTTCGGCAAAGTGGGGCACGCCGAAGTCATTGGGTTGCAGGGTCAGACCAACAACACGGCGATTGTGGTCGAGTCGGCGAAAGACCTCTCGCGGTTGGACTACACACGCCCCGTCTATCTGTTCTCGCAGACCACCAAATCGGTGGACGAGTTCCTGCAGATTGTCGAGCAGATACGCAGCCGTATGCCGGCAGGTGTCGCTTTCGAGTGGCACGACACGATATGCCGCAGTGTCGCCAATCGGGTGCAACGCCTGCAGGAATTTGCGCGGAACAACGATGTGGTGGTGTTCGTGGGCGGAAAAAAGTCCTCAAACGCCAAGGTATTGTTCCAAAATTGCCTAAGCGTAAATCCTCGCACGATTTTTGTAAGTGATGAAGAGGAAATAACACCTGCCATTTTGGCGGAGTGCAGACAAGCGAAGCGAGTCGGGATATGCGGAGCCACCTCCACGCCGCTTTGGCTTATGCAACGCTGCCGAGACAAAATTGAGAATACAAACAACTGAACAATGGAATATCAAATTAAAACAATCGGTGTGCTGACCTCGGGTGGCGACGCACCGGGTATGAACGCGGCGTTGCGTGCGGTAACGCGTGCGGCTATTGCCAACGGCATCAAGGTCAAGGCAATTTATCGGGGCTATAAAGGCTTGATAGAGAACGAAGTAAAAGAATTTACCACGCAGGATGTCAGCGGTATCATCCAGCGGGGCGGCACCATTATCAAGACGGCACGCTGCCCCGAGTTCAAGGAACCCGAGGGACGCCAAAAAGCGTACGAAACCATCAAAAAGGAGCACATCGACGCACTGATTGTCATTGGCGGGGACGGTTCTTTTACCGGCGGGCGGCTTTTCGCGCAGGAGTACAACATCCCCGTCATCGGCATCCCCGGTACGATTGACAACGACCTGTGGGGAACCGATGTGTCCATCGGCTACGACACCGCACTCAACACGATTATGCACTGTGTGGATATCCTGCGGGACACGGCAACCAGCCACGAGCGTGTCTTCTTGGTGGAGGTCATGGGGCGTGATGCAGGCTTCCTTACCCTCAATGCGGCGATTGCAGCGGGCGCCGAGGCGGCAATTATCCCCGAGCGGGCTACGATTATGGAGCAGATTGAGATGGCTATTGGTCAAGGTCGCCGCAAGGACAAGAACTCCAGTATTGTCCTCGTGCAGGAGCATGCCATTGAGGGCGGTGCCCAAGCGGTTGCCAAGATGATGGAGGAGGCGCATCCGGAGTACAGCACGCGGGTTACGATTCTCGGGCATTTGCAGCGGGGCGGTTCGCCGACGGCAAACGACCGTATTTTGGCATCGCGCATGGGTATTGCGGCTATTCAAGCCCTTTTGGAAGAGCAGCGCAGTATCATGATTGGCGTGCAGGACGACGAGATTGTCTATGTTCCGCTCACCAAGGCGATTAAGGAGAAAAAAGACATTATGGCAGACAAGTGGGCGGCGATGCAGATACTATCCATCTAATCCCCGTTTCACATCTTTGCAGACGCTGATATATGAACGGAATCGGGCTTTTGGCGACCTTCCTGCTGAATGTGTGGTTTGTCGCCTTCACGGACAAGGCAGGCGTTGAGCGTATCGCACTCAGCGAGCAGGCTATCGCTCTGCGCGAACAGCACGGGATTGCCATTGACGCGCAGGATTACGCCGTGTCGGACGCCTATTTGGACAGCCTGCGCCAATGCGGAGGCAAGGTGCTTCACACCTCGCGCTGGCTGAACGGCGCAACGGTCGTGGCAGACAGTGCCACGGCGGCTGCCATGGCGCGGTTGGCATGTGTGCAGCAAGTGGAGTGTACCCGTACCGACAACCCGCGGTGGGCGAAAGCCCGTATGCCGAAAGTGCGCGACACAGTATTGACCTCTGACTACGGCACAGCGCAGCAACAGTTGGAATTGTTCAACCTGCCGCCTTTGCACGCAGCGGGGTTCCGCGGGCAGGGCATACGCGTGGGGGTGGCGGACGGTTCTTTTGCCCGTGCCGACACGCTGCCCGCATTGGAAGCCGCGCGTAGCCGAGGTTGGGAGTGGTACGATTTCACGGACGACTCCTACGACTTCTTCTCGGACATCAGCACACACGGTACGGTATGCTGGACGCTGATAGCAGCACAGCGCTCGGATTATCAAGGTGCAGCCACAGAGGCCTCGTTCTATGTCTTCCGCACGGAGGAGAACGACACCGAGAGCCCCAAGGAGATGGACAACTGGGTGGCGGCGGTTGAGGCGGCAGACTCGATAGGGATACACATTTTATCCACCTCGTTGGGCTATACGACTTTCGACGACAGCCGCTTTGATTTGGACTATCCGGACATGGACGGACGCACCACCCGTGCCGCACGCGCCGCTGCAACGGCTGCCCGCAAGGGGATGTTGTTGGTTACGGCGGCGGGCAATGACGGGAACACTTATTGGCACTACCTTTCCACGCCTGCCGATGCGGACAGCACGCTGACCGTAGGAGCGGTGGACGGCAATGGCAACAGTGCCTATTTCTCGTCTTTCGGACCCACGGCGGACGGGCGGATTAAGCCGGAAGTATGCGCTATGGGGCAGCGGACGGCGATTATTGAACCGATTAGCAACACATTGGCCAAGGGGAACGGGACATCCTTTGCCTGTCCGTTGATAGCAGGGTTGGCAGCGTGCCTGTGGTCGGCATTGCCCGACTTGTCGAACATACAGATACGCCGTTTGATTATCCAATCGGCTGACCAATACGCTGCAACAGACCCTGACCCGCAGCGCGGATACGGCATTCCCGATGCATGGCAGGCGTATCAAGTGGCAACGGGCATGCGCCCTCCATCGGCGGCAACACAGCCGGCGCGTGTCGTGTGGTGCAACGGTCAGATATTCATCGAACATAACGGCACACTCTATGATATTCTTGCCCGCCCATGTAGGCAAAACAACTAATGTATTTTTACATTTTATCGCGGGTGGGGTCGGGAATTTGTCGCAGGTCGATCGCGGGTCTATCGCGGGTCGTTCGTGTGCTTCTGTAGGTTCAGCACAGGCTTTTTATTAAAAACATCGACATCCTTAACCACATAAACGCAAACAGAAATTTGCAATTTTCGTAGTACCTTGCAGTTTCATCCGCTGCAGGTTGCAGACAAAAAACACGGACTATTTGCGTATTTTCGAGAAAAGAAGTACCTTTGCGGGCTTTTTGTTGAGAAAGCACGCCGAGTGGGGGCGCATGGTAGGCGATGCGCGACCTGCAGGGCTATCCGTTGAAAAGATAAAACAAACAAGATATGGCAACATTACAAAAGATTAGAAACCATGGCGTACTCCTGTTGGTAATAGTGGGAGTGGCTATGTTGGCGTTCATTATGGGCGATTTCATCAACTCGGGGAGCAGTTTCTTTAACCGTAGCCGCGAGAATGTTGGTGAGATTGCGGGGCATAGTGTCCACTACACCGAGTACGAGGCTGCGAAAGACCAACTTACTGAGGTGTACAAAATTGAGACCGGCCGTAATGATATTGACGAAGACTTGAGTGCGCAGATTCGTAATCAGGTATGGCAAATGATGCTGATGGACTACACATTGCGCGAGCAAGGCGAGGAGATTGGTATGGATGTGACGGCGGATGAACTCAGCAATCTCTGCATTGGGACGGAGCCTCACAGCCTTATCCGTAACCTGCGTGCTTTCTACGATGAGACGGGCAAATTCAATCGCTACGCGCTTATCAACTTCCTCAATTCTATCAACCAAGAACCGGAAACGGCGGAGCAGGCTGCCAACCTCAAGCAAGCAAAGACATACTGGATGTATTGGGAGCATGCCGTGCGCTTGACCTATATGCAAGAGAAGTACACGGATTTGTTGACCAAATTGGTTACCGCCAATCCTCTTGATGCGAAGTATGCTTTTAGCGCCCGCCAGACTACGGTGGATGTGCAGTATGTGGAGCGTCCTTATTTTGCGGTACCGGACTCTTTGGTCAAAGTAACCAACGGGGATATCAAGAAACTCTACGCGCAACATAAACAGGAGTACAAGCAAACGCCCAACCGTACGGTGGAGTATGTAGCTTTCCCCATTGTACCTTCCGAGAGCGACTTTGCGGATATGGAGAGCCTTATGCAGCAGTTGGAACAGGATTTCCGCACCCGTGATGATGTAGCGGCAGTTGTGAACGGCAATTCCGATATTCTATACGACGGAAAGGACTACTCGGTTGAGACGATTCCCGCACAGTACAAGGACTTTGCTTTTGGCAAGAACGCAAAGAAAGGGGCTTGCACGGCAATGACATTCGAGAATAACACCTACTCGATTGCCCGCATCATGGATTGCGGCTACAACAAACCCGACTCGGTGCAGCTTCGTCTTATCGCCAATGGTGAAGGAACGGAAGATGTAGAACTCGGGTGGTTCCGTGCGGATGAGATTCAAAAGAATGTGGCAGACCTTGCTTTCAACGGCAAGAAAGGTGAGAAGTTCACGGTTGCAGCCGGTATGGGTGAGCAGACCTTCCAAATTGTTGATAAGAGCAAACCTACGCCCAAGGTAAAGTTGGCGATCCTATCCCGCACGGTTTCGGCAAGCAGCAAGACCTACAGTGCGTTGTATAACCAAGCCAAGCAGTTCATTGTCAATAACAACACGGAAGAGAAATTCCGTGCAGGTGCTGCGGAGGCGGGGTTGCAGTCGATGCCCGCTTACGGGTTGCAGGAAAATACCGACAAGGTAGCAGATATGAAGAACAGTCGTCCTATCGTCCGTTGGGCTTTTGAGGCGAAAGAGGGTCAAATCAGCGATGTTTTTGAGTGCGGCGACCGGTTCGTGGTAGCCATGCTCACGGAGGTACACGACGGCGACTACCGCAGTTTGGACGAGGTGCGTGCTTCGTTGGTAGTTGAAGCGACCAACCAAAAGAAAGCCGAGTACATCACGGCACAGTTACAGGGAATTACCTCCTTGCAAGAGGCAGCGCAACTGCTTGACACGGAGGTACTTACTGCGACAGGGGTATCGTTGTCGTCCTATCGTTTCGGGTCGGCGGGTGTAGAGCCTTCCGTGATTGGTACGGCGTTGGCGTTGGAGAGCAATGCAGTTTCGTCGCCCGTTGCGGGGAACATGGGGGTATATCTGTTGCAAGCCGGTGAGCGGCACATTGCGGATGGGACGCTCAATGCGGAGCAGGAGATTGCACAACTGAACATGCGTACGGCGTATATGTTGCCTTACCAGGCGATACAACTGTTGCAGGACAACGCTGATATCACCGATAATCGCGCGCGGTTCCAATAACAACGGAACAGATTTACCAAGAGGCTGCCTGACAATTCTTGTCGGGCAGCCTCTTGGTTTGTTTGAAGACGGTTGCTTCTATGCAGGAAGGCGGTTTCTTGCCCGTTTTTACGAAAGAGTTGTCTTATATTATTATTCATCACCCACGATTTGCACATATTAAATACGCATCTTAATTTTGCAACGATTTTCGTGGGTACAAGCGGCATATTCGTAGGATTATACTTAAAAAATGACATCTTTCGTGTGCCGCAGCCGGTACGAACAAGAAACACCGTAAACAGATAAACACAAAACAATTATAATTATGAAGCATTTTACTCGGTTTGTCATTGTATGGATTGCCTGTATGGCAACGACAAATGTATGGGCTATCCGCTATGCGAAAGCCATTGTAAAGTCCGAGCCTTCTAATGGAGGATATGTGTATGTAAGTTCCAGCAATAGTGCGCCCGGCACATACGATAGAACCAGCGATGAAAGCGAACAGAAGAATAATAAAGTCTCGGCTTATACCTTTACTTTTTATCGTTTTTACGCAACAAAACCGAACTATGTCTTCAAAGGTTGGGCAGAATCTTCGACAGCCAATAGTGGAAGTACGAGTAGTTCTGTAGGTATCGCAGGTGATTTGTTCTCTTACAGTGGGGCGACCAAAACTTATTATGCGATATTTGCGAGGATGACGGCAAATACGAGCAACCTTGCTTTTGCGGAGACCTATGTAGGGCAGAGCGCAGCACAGACGATAACCATCAGTCATGCCCACGCCGGTCAGATAACCGCCGTCCTTTCGGGCGACCATGCTGGTGATTTCCGCCTGTCTTCTTCCACGCCGGTCAGTAATTCGGTGAGTGAAGGTACGCAGAATATCACCGTAACTTTTGCACCTGTCTGCAACGGTACCCGCACCGCCGTCCTGACTTTGAAGAGCAACAACGGATTGAACAATGTGGCTATCAGCCTCACGGGTGAAGCGTTGCTCAACGAACAGTCCTTGAGTTGGGATGGGGAGCCGGTTGTTACGGACATCGTAGTAAGCAATACCACGACCCTTAGTGCCACCGCCACTTCGGGGTTGCCCGTAACTTACACCTCCGACAATGAAGAGGTGTTGTCGGTTAGCGGCAATACCCTGACTGCGCACAAGATAGGGCAAGCCACTATCACTGCCACGCAGGCGGGAGATTGCACCTACGCCCCTGCGGCGTCAATTACAAAGACCTTCACGGTTGCTGACAAGTATGTGCCGACTTTTTGGCTCAACGGCGATCCAGACCTGACAGAAGCCTCCCTGTTGGTAGGCGAGAGCGTATTCCTTGTCTTGAACCATACTGATGCGCAGTTGGAAATAGATGCTGACTCGCAACTCGGTTGTTCGCTCAAAGAGGACACGCTGACCGTGAATGCCTTGCTGGCAGGTGATGCGACGCTGATCCTTACCCAACCGGAGACGAATCTGCTGCAATATGCAACCCGCACCTTCACCTTCCGTATCAGCAAGCATACTGCTTCGTTGCTCAACACATTAGAGACGGAGTACAAAGTAGAGGACTCCATTGCTTTGGCAAAGGTCTATACTGCCACGAACAGCGAAGTTCCGGTAACGGTAGAGTCGTCGGACGAAGAGGTATTGAAAGTCGTGGGCGACAAATTGGTGGCTCTCAAGGCAGGCGTTGCTACAATCACGGTAGCCCAAGCGGAGACCTACAAGTGGTCTGCGCTAAGTGCTGCGAAGACCGTAACTGTTAGCAAGTACACTGCTTCGTTGCTCAACACATTAGAGACGGAGTGCAAAGTAGAGGACTCCATTGCTTTGGCAAAGGTCTATAGTGCTACGAACAGCGAAGTTCCGGTAACGATAGAGTCGTCGGACGAAGAGGTATTGAAAGTGATAGGCGACAAGTTGGTGGCTCTCAAAGCGGGCACTGCTACAATCACGGTAGCCCAAGCGGAGACCTATAAGTGGTCTGCGCTAAGTGCTGCGAAGACCGTAACTGTTAGCAAGTACGCCAATGCGATTGTCTGGCAGTTCGGCAGCGAAACTGCGACCTCCAAGACTCTTGCCTACGACGAAGGCGTGCGGGTATCCTACTCTTCTTCCAACCCCGATACGGCGGCGTGCCCTATTCGTATCGAGCAAACGGCTGGGACGGAGATTGCTGCCTACTACGCTGTTCAAAGTGCGATCTACGCTTCTTATCGCAACGGCGTTGCAACCTGGTCTGTAACCCAACCCGAGAACGAAAAGTATCTCGCTGCCGAAGCAATGATAACGGTGCGCGTTACCGCGATGAGTACGGCGTGCGATGTGGCTTATCGAGCCGACGCTGTGGAAATCAACAATTGGAGTACGGGCGGCGAAATAACCTGGACGGACGAAAATTCGGCGGAAACCCTTTCCTTTGAGGCTAATAAAAGCATGGCTACTGCTGTGGGCGACCTAAAAATCTACGCCAACTATGCCGGTAACTGGAAACAGATACAAAGCATAGGCGTCGGGGATTTGGAGAAAGACTCGTACAAATCCTTCTCGTACAAGATAGACCCTTCGGTTACCGGTATCCGCTTCGAGAATGGAGGTTCCTATAAGCGTCATGTGCGGAACCTGCGGGTGTCGCGCTATCAACATTTGACGCCCTCGGCTACGACCGTCGCACTTCCCGTCAACGAGTTGGGCGGGCAGACCCAAGCCGCCTTGGAGGTGGCGTGGAGCAGTTGCGCCGATGAAATCAAGGTGGTGAGCAGCAACCCCAAATTTACGGTGGACAAGGCGGCCGTTTCCACCGAAGGCGGAGAGGGCAAGACCGTTGTTACCATTACCTATGCTTCCGATTCGTTGGACGAGAGTAGCGCAGACATTACGCTATACACCCTGTATCAGCAGGTAAAAATAACAGCGACGGGGCGTACGGAAAAGAAGACCCAGACGATCGTGTGGGCTACGCCGGACACGATACGCACGACGGACGCCCTTGCGTTAGACGCCACTGCAGAGACGGCGATTGCTTATGCCGTCGAGCGTGAGAGCGAGGGCGTGGCTACCCTCGACGAAGGCGGAAGGATAGTCATTCGGACTGCCGGCACCCTTAAACTGACGGCGACAGCCAGCGAGAGCGACGATTACAAGCCGGCGACCCTTACGCGTACGATAGAGGTCGTGAAAGTGGTGCCTATCATCCGCGAACTGCCTGCACTGTCCGCCCTGACCTACGGGCAGACGCTTGCGGAGGTCGTGGTGAGCGGCGGCGCAGCCGACAGGGAGGGCGTGTTTGTCCTCGCTGAAGAAGACAAGACGCAGGTCTTGGGCGGCGGCGAACATGCGGTGAAAGTGCAGTTCCAACCCACCGACAGCCTATGGTACGCGGTGGCTGACAGCACCGCTATCCTTGTGGTGAACCCCGCTGAACAATTCATCGATTGGGCGACGGAAGACCTACCGAGCAGCGTCGTGGTTGGCGCGGTGGTGGAACTGACCGCCGTGGCTTCCAGTGGGTTGGCGGTTGGCTATAGCGTAGAGCCTGCGGAGTTGGCAAGTGTGGACGGCGAAGTGCTGACGGCAGTGGCTACCGGCTGGCTGACCGTAACGGCAACACAGGCAGGGAATGCGGACTACCGAGCCGCAGAGCCCGTGTATTATTCCTTGGAAATCAATAGCCCGACGCCTACTGGCACCGACCTTGTTCCTGCGACGGAGCAACCGGTTCGTAAGGTGCTTCTCAAAGGAAATCTGTATATCATCCGCGGCAACGACTGGTACGACCTGCAGGGCAGGAGGTTCTGAGCCGCAGAGAGGACAGGCAGATGAATGAGGGGGGTGCAGAGATGCTGCACCCCCTTCTCTGTAGGGGTGGTGCGGGGGAGTCTTGTTTTTCGGGCTAAACATAAGGGGGACTTCTATAAATTGCCTTGTAGTGATTTTTGGAATTTTGGATAGCAGATACTGGGTTGGAGCGAAGGTGCATTCGGGGTCCCGTAAATCTTTGATTTGCGGGTGAGAGTGCGAGCATTGTGACGGAGTGAGAAATCAGCGACTTAGTAGCGGTCTATCCCCCTACCAACACGGTTGATACACGGTAGATACTTAGTTGATACTTGGTGTATTCACCCGGGTATATATGGGTTTTATAACACTTCGAATGAGTGTTTAAGAATTCCCCTTAAGAACAATAAGCCGCAGGCGAGTCGCCCGCGTTCCCAATATCCCCAGGGAAGAACGCGATTTTGCCAAACCACAGAAAAACCGTACCTTTGCAACCGCAAAAAAACAAGAGAGGCAATGCGACAATTCTATATCGAGACCTACGGCTGCCAAATGAATGTAGCCGACAGCGAAGTGGTGGCGGCAATCATGCAAACGGCTGACTATCAACTCGCCACGGTACAAGAGGACGCCGATGTGATCCTGCTCAACACCTGCTCCATCCGCGACAATGCCGAACAGAAAGTCCAACACCGCCTGCAAGAACTCGCTGCCCGATACAAACACCGCAAGATAATCGGCGTCATCGGATGTATGGCAGAACGCATGGGCGAGGAACTGCTTCAACACTACGCCGTAGGCTTCGTGGCAGGACCCGATGCGTACATGGATATCCCCAATCTGCTCGCCCAATGCGAACAAGGACAGCAGGCAATCAACATTCAACTCAGCACCACCGAGACATATCGTGATATCCTACCTGCACGCTTAGGGAAACAGGTGTCGGGCTTCGTGAGTATCATGCGCGGATGCAACAATTTCTGCTCCTATTGCGTAGTCCCCTATACGCGCGGGCGGGAGCGAAGCCGCGATGTGGGAAGCATCCTGCGCGAGGTAAAAGACCTGCAGGACAAGGGCTACCGCGAGGTTACTCTCCTCGGACAGAATGTGAACTCCTACCGCTATGAACAGACGACAGCGGGAGGTACGCGCCTGACAGGCTTTGCGCAACTCTTGGAACAAGTCGCCACCGCCGTTCCCGATATGCGTATCCGCTTCACGACCTCCCACCCGAAAGATATGTCCGATGAAACCCTCTACACCATTGCACGGCACGATAACCTGTGCAAGTTTATTCATCTGCCGGTGCAGAGCGGCTCCAACAAGATACTCAAACTCATGAACCGCAAATATACCCGCGAAGGATATCTCGAGCGTATCGCCGCTATACGGCGCATACTACCCGACGCCGCAATAGGTACAGATGTGTTCTGCGGTTTTCACGACGAGACCCTCGAAGACCACGCACAGACCCTCTCGCTGATGCGCGAAGTGAAGTTCGATACCGCGTTCATGTTCAAGTACAGCGAGCGACCCGGTACCTTTGCCCACAAGCACCTCCCCGACAATGTACCCGAAGAAGAGAAAGTACGCCGCCTCAACGAGATAATTGCCCTGCAGAACGAACTGTCCTATCAAAGCAACCAACGGGAGATAGGACGCACGGTGGAGGTGTTGGTGGAGGGGTACTCCAAACGCAGCCGCGAGGATATGTACGGACGCACCTCGCAGTATAAGACGGTAGTCTTTCCTCGTGCGGGACGGCATATTGGCGAGTTCGTGCGCGTCCGTATCGAAGAAGCAACAGCCGCAACCCTCAAGGGCGTGCCGGTCGGATAAAAGCAACAAGACTATGGCAAATATCGAAATAGAACGCAAGTTCCTCGTAAACAACGATAGTTACAAGCAAGCCGCCACGATGCGGGTACATATAGTGCAAGGCTATATCTGCAAGGAACAGGGACGCACCGTGCGTGTGCGTGTGCGCACAGACGCGGAGGGTAAGGTGAGTGCGTTCCTGACCATCAAGTCGGAGCCGAATGCAAACGGGTTCGCCCACTTTGAGTGGGAAACCGCCATCCGCGAGCAGGATGCACGGCAACTGCTGCACCTGTGTCTGCCCGGATTGATTGAGAAGACGCGGTGGATCGTACCCTACGAAGAGGACGGCGTGGTGCAAGACGGGCTTAAATGGGAGATCGATGAGTTTCACGGACGACATGCGGGATTGGTACTGGCGGAGTTGGAATTAGAACGGGAAGACCAACCCTATCGGAAAGCCGCTTTCATCGGCGAGGAGGTTACGGGGCAATCTCAATACTACAATGCAAATATGTAAGTGCCGATACGGAGTGCTACTTGCCCTGTGGGTAAACGGCGTGCTGTGTGCGGGCGCGGCAACACGTCCGGTACGCGTGTTCGGCTATGTGTTGGACTCGGATAACCGCGGCGTGGAACTTGCTAATGTCTATGTGGCGGAACAGATGGACTCCGATGCGCCGATAGGTACTACCACCAACGCCAACGGTTACTACGATTTGACCGTTACTATGACCGACACCGTTACTTTGGTCTATTCTATGGTGGGCTATGAGACGATACGACAGCAGGTCTTCACACCGCGAGAGGTTATCGGTATCAATGTGGTGCTGCCTACCAACGAGGAGTTGTTGGAGGAAATCACTGTGCGAGGCATACAAAAGCAAACGGGGACTATGGAACGCGGGGACATCGGTGCAGCACGCCTTATGCCTGATGCAACAGGCGGCGGTATCGAGAACCTGCTGATCACCTTTGCGGGCGTTACCCAAAACAACGAGATGAGCAGCCAGTACAATGTGCGCGGTGGGAGTTTCGATGAGAACTCCGTGTATGTCAACGGCTTGGAAGTACACCGACCACTCTTGCTGCGAAGCGGGCAACAGGAGGGATTGAGTTTCGTAAATCCCGATATGGTGGAGAGTGTGCATTTCTCGGCAGGAGGGTTCGATGCCCAATACGGCGACAAGATGTCGTCTGTCTTGGACATTCGCTACAAGCGTCCCACACGCTTGGAGTCGCGACTCAGCGTGAGTATCTTGGGGGCAAGCGGCTATGTGGGCTGGGGCGACTCCGTACAGAGCCAGATGCACAGTATCCGCTACAAGACCTCCCGCTATATGTTGGGAGCCTTAGACACAAAGGGGAACTACAATCCGAATTTTGTGGACTATCAGACCCAGATGACTTGGCAACTGCCCAAAGCCCGTTCCTCCGCACGAAGCGATTGGACGATGCGTCTGCTGGGGAACTTCAGCCAGAATAGTTACGAGTTTACCCCCGACTCGATGAGCAGTAGTTTCGGCACACAGCAACAAGCACTCAACAAGACGATATGGTACGAGGGACAGGAGAAAGATATCTTCCGTACTGCCTTTGCCGCCTTGAGCGCAGAGGGGAAAGCAGGCAGACATGTGCAGATTGGTTTCGATGTGAGCGGCTTCTATACCCACGAACAGGAGACTTTCGATATCAGCAGTGAGTATGTGCTCAGCGAGCAATCATCGGGAGGTAGCACGGGAAAGAGCCGCCCTGACGAGCGCACGGACGGTAATGCAGATGTCGGTGTGTTGGGGACAGGCAAGTATCACGAACACGCTCGCAATACCCTGCAAGCCGGTATGGTTACCGTGGCACATACGGGTACTTGGCAACACGATGCCAACACCCTTAAATGGGGGATTAGCGGGCAGTGGGAGATGATTAACGACTATATCAGCGAATGGGAATGGCGAGACTCTATGGGCTACAGTCTGCCGAATGACGAGCGGGAAATGGTGCTGTACTACGCCCTCAAAGGGCGCACCACGATGTATAGCGGACGCCTCCAAGCCTATGCACAGGACACCTACCATTGGACGACACGGCATGGCAAGGTCATGCTCACGGCGGGTATGCGTCTGAACTGGTGGAGCAAAACGAGCGAGGTACTGCCTTCGCCGCGTATGAGCGTTACCTGGCTGCCCGGATGGAAACGGGATATTACTTTCCGCGCTGCCACGGGGTTGTACTATCAAGCCCCGTTCTACAAGGAACTGCGGCAAATCATCACTGATGAGAATGGTATATCGCGGGTGGAACTCAACGACAAACTGAAAGCCCAACGCTCATGGCAATTGGTATTGGGCACCGACTACTATTTCCGTGCATGGGGAAGGCCGTTCAAGTTCACAGCAGAGGCTTACGGCAAGTGGATTGACCGCATGGAGAGTTACACGGTGGAGAATGTCCGTGTGCGCTACTCGGGCGTGAATGACAGCGAAGGTTACACCGTGGGTTTAGACCTTAAACTCTACGGTGAGTTGGTGCCGGGAGCCGATTCGTGGATCAGTTTCTCTACCATGCGCAGCCGTATGCGCTTCACCGACGATGTCCATCATCTCGGTTGGATACCCACACCGCAGGAACAGCGATACAGCGTAACAATGTACTTTCAGGACTATGTGCCTCGCTTCCCACAATACAAACTGCACCTTAAGTTTATATGGAGCGAAGGTTTGCCTTTCGGCTATCCGCGCAGCGAGGAGATGCGGTATTTGGGTCATATCAGCGACTACCGCCGTATAGACATCGGTGCCAGCCGTACCTTTGCCTCCGCCACCGACAAGTGGATGCGCAAAGCAAAGCATGTGGAGAGTTGGGGCATACAATTTGAGGTGTTTAATCTCGTAGGGTGGAAGAATGTGAATAGTTACTATTGGGTGACAGCAGCCGACGGGAAGCAATGGGCAAGCCCCAACTACCTCACAGGCAGAATGTTTAACTTGAAGATAGATGTGCGTATTAAGTAGTTGAGTGTTGAGTGTTGAGAGTTTAGTGTTTTATGTTGAGAGAATTCCCCAACCGCGTAGCGGTCTAATTTCTAATCATATACAATCATGGCAAAGACAGATATGAACGATACCCCGATGATGAAGCAGTTTCGTGACATCAAGGCGCAGTACCCGGACGCGCTCTTGTTGTTCCGCTGCGGTGATTTCTACGAGACATACGCAGAGGATGCCGTTCAAGCCAGCAAATTGCTCAGCATCACGCTTACCCGTCGCAGCAACGGCTCCGGCAAAGGCGGCTCGGTGGATATGGCGGGCTTCCCGTTCCACGCTTTGGACATCTATCTGCCCAAGTTGGTGCGTGCCGGATTGCGTGTGGCAATATGCGACCAATTAGAAGACCCCAAACTTACCAAGAAGTTGGTCAAACGCGGCGTGACAGAGTTGGTAACGCCAGGAGTCAGTTACTCCGATACCACGCTGCAGCAGAAGGAGAATGCATGGCTTGCTTGTGTGCAGTTGGGAAAATCGGCAGTGGGTATTGCTTTCTTCGACATTTCCACCGGTGAGTTCTTGGTGGCAGAGGGGAGCAAAGACTATGCCGATAAGTTGTTGGTCAACTTTGCTCCCAAAGAGGTGCTGTATCTGCGCGGCAAGAAACAGGAGTTCACCGAAGCCTTCGGCAACAAATACATTACCTTCGAACTCGACGATTGGATGATGACGGCAGAGGCGGCGCACGACCGTCTTACCAAGCAATTTCAAGTGCAAACCCTCAAAGGCTTTGGCGTAGACAAATTGCCACAGGGCGTGATAGCCGCCGGTGCGATACTCTACTATTTGGATATGACGCAGCATTTGCAAACCGGTCATATTCAGCACCTAAGCCGTATTGAAGAAGACAAGTATGTATGGCTTGACCGTTTCACCATGCGCAACCTCGAACTCGTAGGCGGGCAGACGGCAGAGAGCCGCACTCTCTATGATGTTCTCGACCGAACCATCACACCAATGGGGGGACGCTTGCTCCATCGCTGGATAGCCTTTCCGCTCAAGGAGGTACGCGCCATACGCAACCGCCAGACGGTCGTTGAGTACTTGTTCCGTCATCCCGATGAGCGCGATATCCTTTGTGAAAACCTGCAGCGTATCCAAGATATGGAGCGCATCGTCAGTAAGGTGTCCACAGGACGCATTAACCCACGCGAATTGGTGCAACTGCGCTATGCATTGGAGGCGATTGCTCCTATCAAAGGCATGTGCGAGCGTGCGGACAACGGCAGTTTCCTCCGTCTGTTGGGGGAACAATTGTCGCTCTGCGATACGGTGCGCGAGCGCATTGCGCATGAGATAGTGCCCGACCCGCCTGCCGTACAGGGAAAACCCAATGTCATTGCCCGCGGCATCAATAGCGAATTGGACGAACTGCGCGATATTCAATCGCATGGCAAAGACTACCTCCTGCGCCTCCAACAGCGTGAAATGGAACGCACCGGCATACAGAGTCTCAAAGTGGGCTACAACAGTGTTTTCGGCTACTATATCGAGGTGCGCAACACCTATAAAGACCAAGTGCCGGCCGAATGGATACGCAAGCAGACCTTGGTCAATGCCGAGCGCTATATCACACAGGAACTCAAGGAATATGAGGAGAAGATTCTAACGGCGGAGTCGCAGATACAGGTTATCGAGAACCGTTTGTATGCCGAACTTATGTTGGCTTTGACGGACTATGTTCCGTCTATGCAGACGGACGCTTCGGTCGTGGCGCAGTTGGACTGCCTGCTTTGCTTTGCCACCGTGGCGACGGAGAACAAGTATGTTTGCCCCGACATCAACGACAGTCTTGTCATTGACATTCGGCAGGGGCGTCATCCCGTAATCGAAAAACAACTACCGATGGGCGAAGAGTATGTGCCCAATGATGTATTGCTTGACAACAACGGGCAGCAAATCATCATATTAACAGGACCGAACATGGCAGGTAAGTCGGCATTGTTGCGCCAAACGGCACTGATTGTCTTGATGGCGCAAATGGGATGTTTCGTGCCGGCAGAGAGTGCGTCCATAGGAGTGGTGGACAAGATATTCACCCGTGTCGGGGCAAGCGACAATATCTCCATGGGCGAGAGTACTTTTATGGTGGAGATGAATGAGGCAGCGAGTATCCTCAACAACCTCAGCCCGCGCAGTTTGGTTTTGTTCGACGAACTCGGGCGCGGCACAAGCACCTACGATGGCATCAGCATTGCGTGGGCAATCGTTGAGTATATCCACGAGCAGCGTGGGCATGCCAAAACGCTGTTCGCCACGCACTATCACGAACTCAATGAGATGGAGAAGCAACTCGCCCGCATACGCAACTACAATGTGTCGGTGCGGGAGGTGAACGGCAAAGTGCTTTTCATGCGCAAGTTGGTACGAGGCGGTTCAGAACATAGTTTTGGTATTCATGTAGCGAAATTGGCGGGTATGCCGCCGAGTATTGTGGCGCATGCCAATCAGATACTGCACGACTTGGAAGCCCCGCAGCATTCGCCTGTCAGTGCTGCGATACCATCGGCGGAACGGGGGTTGAATAGTGTAGGTGCAGGTGGTATGCAATTGAGTATCTTTCAGTTGGACGACCCTGTCCTGGAGCAGATACGCGACGAAGTGACACACCTTGACATCAATACCCTCACACCTTTGGATGCTCTCAACAAACTGAGCGAGATAAAAAAACTCGTTGGCGGAAAATAAATGCTATTGCGTTTGTACCATTGCGCAAAAAGCAGTACTTTTGCATGTCCTTACAAAACAAACAAAAAAATATTCTATAATCACTCTAAAAAACAATGAAACAATGAAAAAGTTTGCTATTGCATGCGCCGTTGTATTGGCAGCGGGTTTGAGTTCGTGCGCGGACACCAATTATTGCTATCAGGTAACACAAACCTACAAGGTTGCAGGTACAAAATTTTCCTACAACTACCTTTGGTGGGGGACTAAGAATGACCTAAAGACCTATGAGCAGACCTTGAAGGATGCTGCGGCTAAATTTCCGGGTGTGGATGAGAGCAGTGTTTCCATATCCAGCAAACGCACTTCTAAATCGCAAAGCGACTGCAAATAACTAATTGCCGCACTACTGCAAGCGAGGCTGCCTGACCCATCGGCTAGACAGCCTCGTTTCTTTACCACCGACGAGAAGTCTTTGTAACATCAGCAGGCAAAGGGTTATCGCTCCAATGCGGGCAGATACTCTTCGCGGATATAGCGGAAATCCGGTTCTTCCTGCAAGAGTTCGTGACACTTGCGAATGGCAGCCTGGCGTTGTCCCGTTTTCTCCAAGCACTGCACCAAAGTAACTTGCGCCGCCCGTACATTCCACAAACATGCCGTTTGCGGCTGCGTATGGTAAATACTGTCCGCCTTGAGGTAACAGCGTAGTGCGGCAGACTTGCTGCCCATCGGGTTGTAAAACTCGGTATTGCCCTTCATAGTCTGTGCCAAAGGGTCATCGGGGTCGAGTTGTAACGCACGGTTAATACAACTGAATATCTTGCGGCTATACTTGGCAAACTGCCATCGGTTCAAGGATAGTTCATAACTATACAATCCACTGAGATACGCCAAGTAAGTGGATTCGGGCAACTGACCGTGCAGGGTGGCAAGGTTGTCGCGGAACATGTGCAGGAACAGCGTCGCTTCGGGTTGCTCCTGGCTTAGGCTGTACGCCACATAGCCGTATTGGTAGTTGAGAAGCCGCACACGCTCTGCGGTATCGGCAGTAGCGGTATCCACTGAAAGGATATACTGCTCCCACATATCCATATCCCGATGCAAGTACGCCTGATACAATTGTGAGTCCGAGAACTGCGCAAAGCACGCTCTCGAACCCATCAACAGCAACAGGAAAAGCCTGATTCGGTGCCGTATCATTACGGATGCTCCAAACGGAGGGTACGGGTCGGTTGGTCGCACACTTCGGACGGGCCGTAGTATTGAATCGGTCCGGGATAAATATAACTCAGGTTGGGATCCGCCCACTCGGCACGATGTGCCGCAAAGTACAGGAAGGGGGCTCCCTTCAAGTCCACCAACGCTTTCTGGATAACGGGTTTCAGTTTGCCGTTCCGACGCTCAATGTTCATCATCATCGTAATAGGAACTCCCCCTGCGATCCACTCGGCAGCCGGCTTGGTAAGGTTACGCACAATCGACATATAGCCCGTCTTGCCCGCTGCAATGAGATGCACCGCCGTAATGCCCAAGCAATAGCAATAGTCTGCATCGAAATTGCTTGGGATAGCGCAACGCCCCTCATAGCCGAAGAAATGGTTAAGGGCAGAGAACTTGCCGGTATAGGCTCCCGCCGCCTTGAGTTGTGCCAAACGCTTGCTTACCATTTCAATAAGCAGTTTCTCCGTTTCGATTTGGCTGACCATCACATTTCCGTGGGGGTCGCGGTCGAGCGTCAGTTGGCGTGCAATGCCCTTGGGCAGCGAGCGGTAGAGTTCGCAGGAAGCCGGGGACAGCATTGACTTTACATATTCGCGCTTGGCGTCATCGCCCTCCAACGCCGTGAACTCCTCGTTTTGTGCGAGCATGTCGTTGAGTTCCTGTATCAACACACGCATCGCGGGAATAAACTCTATCAGTCCTTCCGGAATAAGCACGGTACCGAAATTCAGTCCGGCGTTGGCACGGTCCACAATCACTTCCACGATCTGCTCCACGATGTCGTTGAGCGTCATCGACTTGGCTTCAATCTCCTCCGATATCAAGCAGATATTGGGTTGGCTCTGCAAAGCACATTCCAAAGCGATGTGGCTGGCACTGCGCCCCATAAGGCGGATAAAGTGCCAATACTTCTTTGCGGAATTGGCGTCGCGCTGGATATTACCGATTAATTCGCTGTAAACCTTGCATGCAGTATCGAAACCGAAAGAGGTCTCTATCATTGCGTTCTTGAGGTCGCCGTCTATGGTCTTCGGACAGCCGATGACTTGGATACCGCATTGTTTCTGCAGGTAATACTCTGCCAAGACACAGGCATTGGTGTTCGAGTCGTCGCCACCGATAATCACGATAGCCCGTATGCCCAATTGCTTGCAGACCTCAATGCCTTTGTCAAACTGCCAAGTCTCCTCCAGTTTGGTACGCCCCGAACCGATGATATCGAAGCCGCCCGTATTGCGGTATTCGTCAATCATATCGGCAGTAAGTTCGGCATACTTGCCCTCTATCAAGCCGCTGGGACCGCCCAAGAAACCATAGAGTTTGCTGTTGGGATTCAAGTGCTTGATGGCATCGAACATACCGCAAATGACATTGTGCCCTCCGGGTGCCTGTCCACCTGACAGGATTACACCCACATTCATCGGCACCGCCTCCGGCTCTGTACCCGCCGCCGCAGGTTGGAGTTCGATAACGGGCATACCGTAGGTATTGGGGAACAGTTTCTTTATCTCGGCTTGGTCAGCCACCGATTCCGTTTTCTCGCCTTCCACAAGACGGACTTGTCCGTTAAGGGCTGCGGGCATTTTGGGTTTATACGCCGCGCGGGCAGCCTGTAGCGGGCTCTTCATCATAGTCATAATTGTATATTTTAAGTTGTACGAATATTCCGAGTGTGCATGGTACACACAAGAAACCGGCTGCAAAGTTACCGAAAAGCAGCGGAATATACACCTTTCGGGCGCATTTTTCACCGATACATTTACAAATTGCTATGTCGGCAGGTCATTTCCGCCTACTTTTTCCGGTAGATATCCTGAACGACCAACCCCGCAAGGGTGAAACCGAATATGGCCGTGATGTGTGCGACGGTACCGTTGATTTGGGCTTTGGAGGAGCACCACTCATGGTTCAGCAAATCCGTACGCCCGTAAGGGGACGGCTCACCGTTGGCTTCCGCCTGCCGTGCGGCTTGCCATTGGGCTTCGGTGGCTTTTGGACAGACACAATACTCCGTGCCGCAGGCAGGGTTATGCCCGCGGTTTGCCAATAACTCGTCGCTATAGACGCAACGGAATTTGCGGGCAGGAAATATCTTATCGCGGCGGAAACGATGCCGCAACGCCCGCGCAAGGGGGTCGCCCTGCACTTTCCAAAACTCGGCAACCCGAACGCGCGTAGGGTCCATCTTGAGCGCTGCCCCCATGGAAGAGAGGAAGGTGGTGTGCGGTAGGCGGGTTGCCGTCTGTATCAAATCCGCCTTGTCCTTGAGGGAATCGATGGCATCGATGATGAAATCGTATTGCTCCAAATGGTATCCGGCTTTGGTATCGGTGGAATAGATGCCCTGAATGGCGGTGATGTCGGCATCGGGGTTTATCGCAAGCAGACGCTGCCGCAAAGCCTCTACCTTGACCTGCCCTACGGTTTGGGTAGTCGCCATCAACTGGCGGTTGATGTTCGTGATACACACACGGTCGGAATCAACAAGGGTGAGATGCACAATACCCGAGCGCACAAGCGACTCGGCGCACCACGAGCCAACGCCGCCCACTCCGAAGAGGATAACACGCTGCTCCGACAGGCGCTTCATAACCTCGGCACCCATCAACAGTTCGCTACGGCGAAATATGGCTTTGTCTATATGCCCCATCTGTCTAATCCGGCAGCAAAAGTACTGCTTAATTTGCACATTTGCAAAAGAAAGTGTACCTTTGTCGCTCCTATCGGCAATGAGTCAGCCACTTATGATACAAGAAAAAGTACGACACGCTTACCGGTTCGCCCTCCTGTTGATTGCAGGGAGTTGGTGGGCTATCCTGCCTGCGGCAGCAGAGGTCATTACCCTGCGCTCGGGACAGACGGTGTGTGGTAAGGTGCTGCTACACAACGAGGAAGTGCTTGTCGTGCAGAAAGCGGACGGCACCCGCTACCAATATCCCGCCGAAGAAATCGCATCCGTCACCGAAGAAACCGCAGAGACCGCCGCCCCCACTGCCGCCAAACCGCAGGCAGAGAGCCACAAGAAAGTGGCTGTTATCGCCACCGTAGCAGGCGGTAGCGCCTATATTCCCGAGAAAGGCTGGGGAGGCTATACTGCGGTTAATCTGCTCGTCGGCTCACACGGCATAGGAGCAAATCGGGGGCTGATAGGAGGCGGTGTGGGCTACACCGGCATCTTTGTGGGCAAAGAAGAATATATGTTTATCCCGCTGCAGTTGGCGGCGTACATTCCCCTAACCACCCAACGCCACGCCCCCGCCGTAGCCGCTACCTTCGGCTATGGATTTGCGGTACACGGTAGTCTGCAAGGTGGATTACACGCCGGCGTGAATATCGGGTGGCATTACACCATCAACCGCCAGTCCGCGCTGCTGCTTGGTGCGGATGTTGCATGGCAGGGGGCAAGGGTTCGGGTAACGGAAATCGTGAACGGGAGCGACTACAGCAATACCATCGGGTGCAATTTACTCACGATAGGCGTGAAAGCAGCCATACAATTCTGAATGAGAGGGCGAAAGACATACCGTAAGAACAAGGAAAAACGGACAAACTCCGTCCGTATCTTGCTCAATGACAGTGAGATGCGCGCTTTGGAGAAGTATTGCGACCGCTATGCCATCACCAACCGCTCGCGGCTGATACGCGAGATTCTCATGCGCAATATCCTGCGGCGTTTTGACCAAGACAACCCTACCCTGTTCGACTGACCCTCAATCCACACCAATCTTAAAAATTGACACTTTTTATGGGTTGCCTATAAGTAGCCTATCCTATGCTTATCCTATGCTTATCCTATGCTGTTTTGTCCGACCCTGATCGGAGGGGGATTCGAGAGGGACGATCTTAAAAAATCACACTTTTTGGGGTAGTGCCTGCACCTTGTTGGGAGTTTTCCATGGAATGCCCAAAGGCTGCCTGACCGCAATGCGCGGTCGGGCAGCCTTTTTTGCGTAAAGGAGCAAAGACCCTTATTTCTTCAATGCCTTGCGCTCACGACGGCGTTGCTGCGCATGCTGGATATCGTATGCCAACGGCGTAGCCACACACAGCGTGGAATAGGTACCTACTATGACGCCCATCATAAGAGCGAACACGAAACCGCGAATGGTCTCTCCACCGAAGCAGAATATAGCCAACAATACTACCAAGGTGGACATCGAAGTCGAGAAGGTACGACTCAAGGTGTGGTTGAGGGCGTCGTTCATGTTCTGTCTCCGGTCGCGCTTGGGATAGAGGTGATTGTACTCGCGTACACGGTCAAAAACGACCACGGTATCGTTGATGGAATAACCGATGACCGTCAAAATAGCCGCGATGAAGGACTGGTCAATCTCCATGGAGAAAGGCATCACCTTCCATAAGATGGCGTACAGACCCAAGATGATGAGTGTGTCGTGCGTCAGACCTGCCAACGCGCCCACCGAGAAAGCGAAGTTGCGGAAACGCAATAGGATATACAGGAAGATGCCCAACAAGGCGAGAATAACTGCGATGAAGGCGTTCTTGGTAATGTCGTCCGCTACAGCGGGACCCACCTTTTGCGACTGCATGATACCGACCTCGGGGTTTACTTCCGTGGACTTGAACTCGTCCAGCGTGATGTTATCCGCCAAGAAAGGTTTGCACCCCTCGTAGAGCAGTGCCTCTATCTCATTGTCCACCTCGTCGCCGTTGTCGTTTACGCGGTAGTTGGTAGCCACACGCACCTGATTGGCATCACCGATGGTGATGACATTGAGCGAGAACGATTCATCATCGTCCATCTCGGCCTTTGCCTCCATGAACACCTTGTCCAAGTTCGCATTCACCTCCTCCGTGCTGACGGGTTGCGCGAAACGAATGATGTAGTTGCGACCTCCCGAGAAGTCAATACCGAGGTTCAACTTGCCGAACACATGCGGGTTGATACCGAGGATGCCTACAATGACAAAAACACCCGAGATGATATAGGTGATTTTGCGCGCCCCGATAAAGTCGGCATTGGTGTTCTGCAGGAAGTTCTGCATAATCCTGGTGGTGAAACTGAGTTCCTTGGCATTGTCTTTCTTGGCGTAAACCTCCAACAACAGACGCGTGATGAACACAGCAGTCAGGAAGGACGAAATAATACCAATCATGTAAGTAACCGCGAAACCTTTGATAGGACCGGTACCGAAGATAGCCAGAATTACACCCGTCAGGAAAGAGGTGACATTGGAGTCTATAATAGCGGAGATAGCCCCTTGGAAGCCATCCTGTATCGCCTTCCTAAGGTTCTTGCCCGCGTGCATTTCCTCGCGGATACGCTCGTAAATCAGCACATTGGCGTCCACCGCCATACCCATCGTCAGCACTATACCGGCGATACCGGGCAGGGTCAATACCGCTGAGAAGGAAGCCAATATACCCACCAACAGGAATACATTGCACAACAAAGCAAAGTCGGCTATCAATCCGGGAATCATGCCATAGTAGAATATCATATACAGCATGACTAAGATAAAGCCGAGCACGAAACTCCACATACCGTTCTGAATAGCCTCACGCCCTAATGACGGACCCACGACATCTTCTTGGATGATACGCGCGGGGGCGGGCATTTTACCCGACTGCAAGGTGTTTGCCAAGTCCTTTGCTTCCTCTACGGTAAAATTACCGGTAATCTGCGAGTTGCCACCCGCAATTTCGTTCTGCACCGTGGGGAAACTATATACATAACCGTCCAAGACGATGGCTATTGACTTACCGATATTGTCGCGGGTGATGCGTTGCCAGTCGCGGGCTCCTTCGGCGTTCATAGACATGGAGACATTTGCGTAGGCTGAAGTCTGTCCGAAGTCGGCACGCGCGTCGGTGATGACATCCCCCTCCAACGAAGGACGCCCGTTGGTCTGTGCTTTCAAGGCGACCAACTGGTAGAGCGTTTCTGCATCGTCAATGGCTTTTACCGTCCAACGCAGACGGAGTTCACGCGGGAGCAAGGACTTCGCCATTGCGGAGTTGAGCATTTCCATGACCCGTGCTGTATCGGTGTAATGCACCGTGCCTACCACAGGACCCTGATAGGGCTGTCCGGAAGGACTGACAGAGGGGTTGAGGATAGCAAACAGGGGATTCTGCTTTTTGTACTGCTCCAAAGCAGCCTCCTCGTCGGCTGCCTCTCGGGCGACACTGTCTTCGGCGGCGATATTGTCCACCAAAGCATCAATATCCGAGGCGTCAGAAGCGGTCTTGGCTGCTTGCTTCGTGGGCTGTGCGGCAGGCGTCTGTGCGGACTCGTTGGATGCATTCAGGTGCGCAATCTCGTTGTTGATTTGCGCCAACTGCGGCAATATCTCCGAGAGGTTGTAGGTCTCCCAAAACTCCAGATTGGCGGAGCCCTGCAGAAGTTTACGCACACGCGCAGGGTCTTTGACACCTGGTAGTTCTATCAGTATGCGTCCCGTTTGACTTAATTTCTGGATATTGGGCTGCACCACTCCGAAACGGTCGATACGGGTGCGCAACACCTTAAAGGAGTTGTTGATGGCTCCGTCCACCTCTTCGCGAATGACTTTCTCTACCTCGCTGTTCGTGGAATTGAGCGTCACCTTATCTTTTAGTTCGAAAGTGGAGAAGACCGTCGCTAACTGCGCCTGCGGATCCAATTCGTAGAACGACTCCAAGAAGAGCGTAATGAAATCGCTACCGGATTTCTTCTGCTTCTCTTGTGCCATGGAGATGGCTTTATTAAATGTTTCAGAGGTATTGTAGCCGCTCAAAGCACGGAGGATGTCCGGAACAGATACCTCCATGGTAACATTCATACCTCCCTTTAGGTCGAGACCTAAATTAATCTCTTTCTCACGGCATTGTTTTAGCGTGTAGCCGAACCACACCTTTTGGCTGGCAATAGAGTCCTTGTAGAAGAACTCCTTTGCGTCATCACCTTGACCGTATTCCACTGCTTTCTTGTCGTAATGCATAGTTACGAAGGAGAAAGAGAGGTAGAACGCACTCACCAAAGCGAGGCAGACAGCCAGCGTGATAACGAGTCCTTTGTTTTGCATAATGTTCGTTTGTTTTATTTATTATTTCGTTTATTTCCGTTGTAGTTCCGTTGTTCGCGATGCCGCTTACGCAGCAAAATAGCGCGCAAAGGTAGTCTTTTTGTTGCATATACACAAGGGAGTGTGTTTTTTTTACAAAAATCGCCGCGTAAATTTGCGTATGTCGTTTTTTCGCCGTACCTTTGCAGCGTATTTCAAGGTGGAAGGCGCAAGACAGGGGATACGAAGTACTTTGATAGCGCGGAGTAGAGCAGTGGTAGCTCGTCAGGCTCATAACCTGAAGGTCGGTGGTTCGATCCCGCCCTCCGCAACCAACGGAACAACGACTTCGCTTATAGCGGGGTCGTTGCTTGTTTGTGGGAGGTAGTGGTTAGAACGCTACGCTGCGGGAGGGTAGATGGAGGGGGTTAGCGGGGAAAAGGCTACAGGATATGCGGGATGTCGCTGCAGTCTGCGATGGTATAGGTTGCGCTTTGCCCTTCCGGCAGCGGCAAAGAAGAGGTACGGCGGATCCATATCTGGTCGATACCTGCGCGTTGCGCACCCTGAATATCCGAGAACCATGAGTCGCCTATCATGACTGTTTCCGACGGCTGTACATGGTTCAACGCAAGAGCGTGTTCGAAAATACCCGTATTGGGCTTCTGTATCCCCACCTCGTCACTGAGGACGACATAAGAAAACAGCGACTCCAATCCGCTCTTGCGGATTTTTTCGTACTGCACCTCCACAAAGCCGTTGCTGACTAATGTCAACGGATATTTGGCAGCCAAGTAACGAACCATCTCCTCCGCTCCCGGCACCAAGGTGAAATAACGCGTGGTCAGTACCAAGAAATCGTTGCTGATGTGCTGCGCCAACCGCTGCAACTTCGCAGACCCGAACAACACAGGATTACCGCCCACCGCTTGTACGATCGGGAAAAGAAACCTGTCTGTCCGAAGAAAGTCCTTGGTTACCTTTCCATCGCTGTAATCACGCCACAAGTCAATATTGTGCGCATTGTAAAGTGCGTAGTAGTTATCAAAGGTGGAGAAAAAGCGTTGCAGGCGGTACTTTTGATAGATGTCGTGCAGTGCTGCATACGCCGCATGGTTAAAGTCGCCAATGGTATCGTCCCAATCCAAAAAGACTGCCTTGTACATTCTGTGGTGCGTTAAAACAGCGTCTGCTGTTCGGTCTGCGGGGTTTTGTTGAGATGCCGGTAAGCCAACTCGGTTGCTTCGCGCCCGCGCGGTGTGCGTTTGATAAATCCTTCCTTGATAAGATATGGCTCGTACACATCTTCTATCGTGCCTGCATCTTCGCCCATCGCAGTGGCAATGGTGTTCAGTCCAACGGGGCCGCCGCGGAATTTGTCGATAATTGTATTGAGCAATTTGTTGTCGATCTCGTCCAATCCGAAGGTATCTATATTCAACGCCTCCAATGCGTACTGCGCGATAGCAAGGTCGATGCTGCCGTTGCCCTTCACCTGCGCAAAGTCGCGCACACGGCGCAGCAACGCGTTGGCGATACGCGGCGTTCCACGACTGCGTCTGGCTATTTCGTCGGCGGCATGGTTATCGATGGCAATTCCCAAGAGTTTCGCACTGCGCCGCACGATACCTGCAAGGATGTCGGCGTCGTAGTACTCGAGATGACAGTTGATGCCGAAGCGTGCGCGCAACGGGCTTGTCAGCAAGCCGCTGCGTGTGGTCGCCCCAATTAGCGTGAATTGGTTGAGGTCAATCTGTATCGTACGGGCGGAGGGCCCTTTATCAATCATGATATCTATACGGTAATCCTCCATGGCCGAATACAGATACTCTTCGACCACGGGCGAAAGGCGGTGGATTTCATCGATGAACAACACATCATTCTCCTCCAACGAAGTGAGCAAGCCTGCCAAATCGCCCGGCTTGTCCAATACGGGACCGGAAGTTACCTTGAAGCCCACTCCCAACTCGTTGGCAATAATGTTGCTCAGCGTGGTTTTGCCCAAGCCCGGAGGACCGAACAGCAGCACATGGTCGAGACTCTCACGGCGGCGCTTCGCCGCTTCCACGAAGATACGAAGGTTGCTGACTATCTTTGCCTGCCCCGCAAAGTCCACGAAGCGCAGCGGGCGCAAGGCGTTGTCTTGCTCCTTCTCGGTCATTTGCCCGCGTATGTCAAAGTCGTTTGCCATGCTTCTATGCTTCGGTCGTCGTTACACGGTAGAACAATTCCTCCAACGCCTGTACACCGGCGATATCCCGTATGGGGATGTCGGCTCCTATCTGCCCGCGACACAAGATGACCACGCGATTGCACATCTCCATTACCTCCTGCAAGATATGGGTTGAGAGGATAACCATTCTGTCTTTGCCCGCTTCGCGGATGAGCGTCCGGATGTCACCCAACTGGTTGGGATCCAAACCTGTTGTCGGCTCGTCCAACAGTAGGAGTTGCGGTTCGCCGATGAGGGCTTGTGCCAACCCCACCCGCTGGCGGTAGCCCTTGCTCAATGCGCCTATGCGTTTGTTGGCTTCGGGCTGCAGCCCCACGCGCGCTATGAGTTGTTCGATATATGCCTTCTGCTCCCTGCGGGGGACCGCCTTGCGCAACCCGACGAACAGGCGCAGGTACTCGCGTACATACATCTCCTCATACAGCGGGTTCTGCTCGGGAAGGTAGCCGATACGCAGTCCGCTGCTGCCGCTGACGGCGTTGGGGGAATCCCCCAGCCAGACCCCTGCGACTATCTTCATCAGCGTGGATTTGCCGGCTCCGTTGGGTCCCAATAATCCGATGACCTCGCCATCGCGGATAGTCAGGCTGACGGCGTCCAGCACAAGTTGCTTGCCGATGTGCTTGGTCAAGGAATGGATACAGATTGGCATGGGTGTGGAGCTTAGGGGACTCGAACCCCTTACCTCAACATTGCGAACGTTGCGCTCTACCAGATGAGCTAAAACCCCGTTGTTTCCGTCGTGGCGGGCTGCAGTGAAAGTCCGACCCCTAAAAAACGCCGCAAAGGTACAACTTATTTTGCGGCTGTGCAAGCGTCCCGCACTTTTTTCTGCGACAAGGGGAGGCGTAGGAATTAGGAATGAGGTTTTGGGGGCTAATAGAACCCTGCATAGGCTGTGTAACGGAAACTGGTATGATATTCTTAAAGGATGAACTCAAGAGAGTAGAGCCGATATGGTTTGACAGACCAATTTGGGATTATAATCCTGACAGATAATTCCCCAGTGGGGAGTACACTTTCTGCCGTAACGACGCGAGGGGCGTCGCCCCCCCCCCAAGCCGACCGTGAGAGACCCGCGATAAAAGTCCCAAATAAGACCTGCTCAATCCGAACCCCTCAAGCATCGCTTATCATCCGCTTATCCACCGCTGAAAACATTTTTTACTATTTAATTGGTAATTGGGTGGGAGTTAGGAAGGGATTACCAATCAATAGGCGGTAGATGGTGAGCGGTGAGGTAACGGTTGGCAGCGGAAAAATGTCCGCAACCCATGAAACCGCGATACGCACTGAGCGGACTGGGATGCGGCGCCGTAAGCACCAAATGACGCTTGCGGTCGATATACTGCCCCTTGCGCTGCGCATAACTGCCCCACAACATGAAAACAAGATTGTCCCGCTGCCGGTTAAGGGCAGCGATAGCCGCATCGGTGAGTTCTTCCCAGCCCTTGTTTTGATGACTGCCCGCACGGTGCGCCTCGACCGTGAGCGTGGCATTGAGCAACAACACCCCCTGCTCCGCCCAACGGGTAAGGTTACCCGATGCGGGAATAGGCTTGCCGAGGTCGCGATGGAGTTCCTTGTAGATATTCTCCAACGACGGCGGCATAGGAACACCCTCGCCCACCGAGAAACACAAGCCCTGCGCCTGCCCCGGCTCGTGGTAAGGATCCTGCCCGATAATGACTACGCGGACAGACGGAAACGGGCAGAGGTCGAAAGCACGGAAGATCGATGCCGCAGGCGGATAGCACTGCCGCGTGCGATACGCCTGACGCACAAACTGCGTGAGCAGTTCAAAGTACGGCTTGTCGAACTCGGGCTGCAAGACCTGCCGCCAACTCTCCTCAATGCGTACCTCCATACTCAAGCCAATACCAACATAGCATCACCGTAATCGCCGAAACGATAGCCCTCCTTGACCGCCACCTCGTAGGCGTGCATGACACTGTCATACCCCCCGAAAGCCGCAACCATAATCAGTTGCGAGGACACGGGCATATAGAAATTGACAAAGAAAGCATTGGCAACCGCAAACTCATAGGGCGGGTAAATGAAACGGTTCGTCCAACCCGCATAGGTCTTGAGTTGACCGCTGGCACCAACCACATGCTCCAAAGCCCGCATGACCTCCGTGCCGACCGCACAAATACGCTTCGCACCTGCACGCGCCCGGTCCACCGCGTCTACAAGCGGCTGCTTTACCGTAATCTGCTCGCTATCCGCCTTGTGCTTGAACAAGTCCTCCACCTCAATGGTTTTGAAATTGCCCAATCCCATGTGGGAGGTCAGCGTCTGTATGTCCACACCGCGTATCTCCAAACGCTTGAGCAGGTTCTTGGAGAAATGCATGCCCGCCGCCGGAGCCGCCACAGCCCCGACATTTTCGGCAAAGATAGTCTGATAGCGCTCGGCGTCCATCTCATCGACAGGCAGGTCGCTGAACACACACTCGTACGCCTCGCGCGTGCTTTCGTCCATAGGACGCCGGATGTATTTAGGCAACGGCGTCGTACCCATAGCATAGAGGTGCCGGATAAAATCCTCATCGTCATAATCCGACAGGAAACGCAGCGTGCGCCCACGCGCCGTGGTGTTGTCAATCACCTCGCCGATAATGGTGGCGTCCTCATCGAAGAAGAGTTTGTTGCCGATGCGTATCTTGCGGGCAGGGTCCACCAACACATCCCAATAGCGGTTCTCGTGTTGCAACTCACGCAAAAGGAAGACCTCAATGTTGGCAAGCGTCTTCTCTTTTTTGGCATACAAGCGTGCGGGAAACACCTTGGTGTCGTTGGCAATCAAAAGGTCGCCGTCCGAAAAATAGGCAGCGACATCCTGCACCGTGCGGTGCTCAATCTCCCCCGTCTTGGCGTGCAACACCATCATACGCGCCTCTTCACGGAAACGAGTCGGGTATTGGGCTATCAACTCCTCCGGCAGGCGAAACCTGAAATTACTAAGTCTCATCGATATTTTGTGTTCAATTATTCTCTATCTGACACGAAGCCGCTTCATCCAACAACGCCGTGAACTGCTCAAAGGACATACAATCCTCCACGCACACATCACCCACACGGGTGCGACGCAAGGCAATCAGGTGCGCCCCACTGCCCAACGCCTGACCGATATCGCGTGCCAAAGCGCGGATATAGGTCCCCTTGGAACAGATGATGCGCAGTGTCAGTTGCATCAACGCGGGGTCGAACCGCAAGACCTCTATCTCGTCGATGACCAACAACTTGGGTTGCAGAACAACCTCCTCGCCCTGACGGGCTAACTTGTACGCCCTCCTGCCTGCGACTTTCACTGCCGAGAAAGCAGGCGGTGTCTGCCACTGCTCGCCCACAAAAGTCGGGATGATGGTATCAATCTGCTCGCGCGTGATGTGCGCGGTGGGATAGGTGCAGTCGATTGGCTTCTCCAAGTCGAAAGAGGGTGTGGTGGCTCCTAACTGCAGGGTCGCCACATACTCCTTGCGGAGGGCTTGCAACTCGTCTATCTGTTTGGTTTTCTTGCCGGTACATACAACGACCACGCCCGTGGCAAGGGGGTCCAAGGTACCCGTATGCCCCACTTTCAGTTTCCGAAGCCCCAAACGATGGCACAACAACCAACGCGTCTTGCCGACCACATCGAAACTCGTCCAGCGGTAAGGCTTGTCAAAAGCCAATATCTCCCCCTCAACAAAGTCCATAGACAATGGTGAATACGCCTACGCACAAGCAATATACCGCGAAATACACCAATCGCTGACGGCGGACAATCTCTATCATAAAACGGCATGCCAAGCAGCCTGTAACAAAAGCCGCGACAAAACCGACTAACATAGGCACGATACCCAACGACGAAACCACCTCACCGCTGACGATATCCAACAACTCCAAAAAGGCTTCGCCCAAAATAGGGATAAGCACCATAAGGAACGAGAACTTGGTAACGCTCTCTTTCTTTACGCCGCAAAGCAGTCCCGTTGCGATGGTTGTGCCGCTACGGCTCAACCCGGGCAAGACCGCCACGGCTTGCGCCAACCCGATAATAATCGCGTCCTTGTAGCCGACCTCGTGCCCCTCCGTGCCGCGCCGCTTGCTCAACCACTCGCTGACATACAACAGTACCGCCGTTACGCACAAGCAAATGCCCACCAACAGCAAGCCGTTCCCAAAGAGGGTTTCGACCTGCTCCTTGAAAAACATGCCCACGATAAAGACAGGGATCATCGACACCAATATCATTGCCACATAGTTCTTTTCCTCGTTCCATTGGGGCGTGGTAAAGGTTCCGCGAAACAACTTCGCGACCTCCTTCCACAAAATCACCAAGGTGGATAAGACCGTAGCGGCATGCACCACAATAGCAAAAGTCAGATTCTCCTCACCGGCTGTTCCGAGCAACGCCTGCCCTATCTCCAAATGTCCGGACGAAGACACCGGCAGGAACTCCGTCAGTCCCTGCACAATGCCCAATACCAAGGCTTCCCACCAACTCATTTCTTCTTCGGCTTATAGAGAATGGCTACAATCATTAACACAAAACCCGCCAAGGCTATCATCGGACCCACCGTGATGCGGCGCACCGAGAAGATGTCGGGGTTGTATTGCGTTGCCCCACTGGGCGCACCCACCATAAGCGCGAACCCCACAATGACTATAATCAGGCTGACTACAATCAGGATACTATTCAATTTAGGAAGGTTATATCTCATACATCGTATTGATTTTCATCCGTATATACCGGTTGGTGGCTGCCCATGACGCCAAGAAAGTAATGGCAATACCGCTGGACAAGACCGCGCCCGCGATAAAGGCGATGTTCTGCCACTCCAAGGGGAACAGGAAAATGCCTAAATGCGCTTTGCAATAGTAAAAGACACCCGCCAACACCACCAACGCAGCGACACTTGCCTCTACACCCATACGCATGTTGCGGCGGATAAACGGCCACTTGATAACCCAAGGTGTCGCCCCCACAAGACGCATCGTGTTGATTAGAAAGCGTTTGGAATAGACCTGCAACTGAATCGTGTTGCTGATAAGCACCAAAGCGATAATCAACAACGCCACCGCTACTGCCAACAACACCACTGACACCTCGCCGATATTGCTGTCCAACGCCTTGACCACATCCTCCTGGTAAATCACCCTATCCACATAGGGCAACGAAGACAGGCGGCTGTTGATACGCGCAATGCTGTCTGACTGCACATAGGCGGCGGCAAGATGCACCTCGTAGGAGTCAGTCAGAGGATTGTAACCCAAGAATTTCTGCGGATCTTCCCCCAAGTTGCGGATATGCTCCTGCAACGCCATGTCTCGCGAGATATACCGCGCACTGCTGCTATAAGGGACCGCCTCCAAAAGACGCCCCAAACGCGCCGCCTCATCCGGCGTTGCCTCGTCGGTCATCACCACCGACAAGACCACATTCTCCCGCACATGGCGCACCAACTCATGGGCAGAAAGCAGCAACATACACTCCAACCCCACCAAACACAACACCAACATAACGGATATGGTGGTGGTGAAATACATATTGAAGAAACTGCGAATCGGCTTCATCGTGCTATGTCTTGCCATTCGGTGGGAGCGAAGTTGTCTGTCCGCCCGCAATTAGTACTCCCACAAGTCCTGCTCGGTGTTGAGCAACTCTTGCTCTATGCGAGTCTGCTCACGGTGGATATCCTGCTCCGTCTTGGCATAATCGGGAATCATCCGGTCGTATATATTGCTCTCGCCCACTATATAAGAGGTATAGAGTTTCTTGGCAAAGAACTCATCGAAGGTTACCCGCTTGGTTTCGCTCTGACGCGGCGTGATATACTGCTGCGCCATATAGGGACGGAAACTGTCGAACGGTATCCAGAACAGTATCTGACCATATAAGGCATCCATAACCGGCATATCCTCAAAGTATGTGGTATTGTCGGAATGCATCGGTGCAATCGCCAAAATCTTGGTGAAAAGACGCGAATAATGGCGGTCGAAGAAAACCACCTCTTGAATCATGTATTTCAGTTGGTTGCGCGCAAAACCTTTGTACGAGTAGTTGTTGAAGCGCATTTCCCCGCTCACCGAGTCGTAGTTGAGCAACATATACTCCGAAGTGGCGATATTACCATCACTCAAATCACCATTGCGGTCGGTATTGAGCAGGGTCGGTATCATCTCAAGCGGCATGGGCGGATTGTTGAAATACGGCTTGATATCACCGATATCCAATGATTTCTCGTACACCGGCATACCATCCTGTATAGCTCCGAGTAAGACCTTGAACAGGGACGAATAGCGCGGGTCTTCCGCCGATAGCGGCATATACAACTGGTAATTCTGCTTCAAGCGCATATCTATGATCCGATAGACCACACGCGCCCACACAACATCGTCCGAGCGGTGGAAGACAGACACAATCGTGTCCGCCGACTGCTCCAACTCTTGCGTCTCAATACGCAATGTCCCCTTATCATCAAAGAAAGAATTGACCTGATGCTGCGCCTGCACGGCAAGTCCGCACAATAGTGCAAGTGCGAGAATACAAAGTTTCTGTTTCATAACAAAATATCAATTTAACTCTAACGGAAGACCGCGAAGTTGTATTTCTTTTCCGTCCGGTCCTTTCGCCTTAATATACTGAATATTAACCATATTGCCTTGTTTGAGTTTCTTGATGGCCTCCAAAGCCTTCTTGTCAAACTTGTCCCCCTTCACGGAAATAGCCGCACCTGTAGGCATTTTAACCTGGAAACTCACTATCTGGAACTTCGCCTGCACCAAACCATCCGCACCATACGAGGCAATGATACGATTGGAGGGATTGATGAGTTGTTGGCGGGGGATACGCGTATCCTCGGTCGGGACGCCATTCACCTCGAAATAGGCATCCGGACGCGGGAGGTTCTTTACACGATAAACACACGACCCCATCAACGCCTCCTTGCCATTGAGGGCAGCATAGACCTCAATGACCATCTTATCTGGCGACGAAGCCCCCGGCTTGATAATCCACAAGTCGTCTTTCTGCACCACCGAAGCCCCCGCGCACTTCACACGGACCTTGTGGGAACTGACGCCCGGAACGGAGATGGAGAACGGGTTGTCGTAGCCACGGTACATGATATTCAAGTCCATATTGGATATGGTGGCACTGGGTTCGCCGACCGTGTATTCACGCTCGAAAGGCAGGTATTGCATAATGCCTTGCTGGTCCATATAGCCAATTTTGCCCGTGATTTTCTGGGGACCCGTTTTGGTGGTAACAATCTCGTACAAGCCCGAACTGCTAATCTTCAGCCCGTTCACATAATATTCGGGGGCTTGGGTAGAGTCAATTGCCGCCAAGATAATCTGTGCCGTATATTTGCTGCCGCGAATGACATAGTCCGACGAGGGGATGACATAAGCGTTGAACTTGTTCACACGCAAGTCGCCTGCATCGGTGGCGTCCAAGAGATGCCGCAGCACTTTCCCCTCGCAGTTGCGCACATCGTTCTGCAACTTGGTAAGCACGGTAATAGAAGCACACATCGGCATTTCGTGGAAAGTGGCAATCTCCCACGACACAATCTCGCCCTCCGCATTCATACCATCGCCAACATCAAAAGTGGCATCCAACTCAACTTTCAAGGTTTCCGAGTTGTCGGTAATCTGCTCCAGAAAATTACGATACTCCAATACCATTTCCTTCAAGACCGCTGCATGCCCGTCGTTGATGGCATAGCGTTGCGGGATATTGGTATCGTCTTTCTTGCTGATATCCCGTACCGCCGCATTCTCTTTTGCCTTGCTGCCATCCGCCATCTGCACCATCTCGTTCTTGAAGTTCTGTATGTACACGAAAAATGCATCGGATTTCTCCTTGACCTGCATTGCCTTGTCGTACCACTCCTGTGTCTTCTCGGGATTTTTCTCCATAGCCGCACGGAACTGCGCATAGACATTCTCGTTGCTGCTGACCGTGGTCTCGATGGTGGAATGCAAACTGTCGTCCACCTGCGTATAACCGTTCAAGATAGCCGCACTGACATTCAGCGCCAACATAGCCGTCAGCACCAAATACATCATACCTATCATTTTTTGTCTCGGGGTTTCCGGACAATTCTTTGCGCCACCCATTTAAGTAACTATTATATGGTTAACGGACTTACGCTAAAGCATTGAGCATATTGCCATACACCTTATTGAGGTCTGCCACTTGGCTTGCCAACTGCTTGGTACCTGCTTTGTATTCCTCTTGACTGCGGAGAGCCTCTGCGGCTGCTTCGCCCATTTTCTTGACATTCGCAGCAAGTGTGTCCACCTGTACACCCGCTGCAACCACTTTCTCGGTTTGCGCCTTGTACGCGTCTGCCTGCGCCTGCAGTGCCTTGAGTTGCAGTTCATACACTGCATTGAGGCTCGACAAACGCTCGGTAATGGCGTTCACATTCCCGCCGTATGCCTGCGTACCGGCAACAACCTGCTGCATATCCGCCGCCACCTGCACATAAGTAGCCCCCAACGCCTCACTCTTTTCCTGAAGTGCCTTACCCGATACGGCAAACTGCCCTGCCGCCTCGGAGGCTGCATCCAACTTCTCGCCCAACTTATGGGTGACCGTTGCCACATTGCCGAGTTCGCCCAATTGTACGGCTGTCTTGGCGAGATTGTCGATACCGTTGCGCAATGCCTCCATATCCTGTTCGTTCAAGGCAGGAACAGCAACTCCTTTTTGTGCTTTGCCTTCCGCACTACCTTGTGCCACAGGAGTTATCCCCTCTTCGACACCGGCACCCAGCAAAGTGGGCTTGGGACGCGATTGCATCTCTTCCAACAAATGCGGCTCGGTACCATACTCCAAGAGTTGCGGGAACACATTCGCCCAATGGAACTCGGGATGCGGATCGTCCAAAGAACCGATGGCGAACAAAAACGCCTCTATGCCCATACCTATCATCAACATCGTTCCTGCACCCGGGAAGTGCATAATCTTGAATAATGCGCCTATAATTACAACGGAAGCACCTAATGAATAGATGATGTTCACAACTCTTTTTCCCTGGTAGGATCCATACCAATGCATGAATCGTGCTCCGAAACCTTTCTTCTTGGCAGCGGTTTGCTCTGCGCTAACTTGTTTGGTCATGTAAATAAAATTGTTTTTTTTGTGTTACAATACAACTATGCTGTTTAGTCGCCTATATAAGAACGGACACACCGGAAACCTATATAGGAACGGCTTTCGTATTGGTACTCGTAGGTGCGTACCCCGCATTGGAGGTAATAACTGATATCTTTCCAACTGCCACCGCGTACCACTTTGCGTTTGAGGATATCGGGGTCGTCTTTCCGCGCCACATATTGATAGTCCGGATTGATGTCGTGGACATTGACATTCGCCGAGTTGGAGTAGGCGGACGAAGTCCATTCCGCCACATTGCCTGCCATATCAAACAATCCGAAATCGTTGGGGGCATATTGGGCAACTGGCATGGTCATCACGCCTGCATCGTTGTGGTAAGAACCGCGGTAGGGCTTGAAGTTCGCCAGAAAGCAGCCGTTGGCATCACGGGCGTATTTGTCGCCCCACGGGTACATCGCCATGCGCTTGCCGCCGCGTGCGGCATATTCCCACTCCGCCTCCGTGGGAAGACGGTAGGCATTGGCGTCAATCTTGCCCACCGTTGCAAGCAGATGGGTGCGCCAATGGCAGAAAGCAGTCGCCTGCTCCCAGGTAACGCCCACCACAGGATACTCGGCATAGCCGGGCTTGCTGAAATAACTATGCAACATAGGATCGTTGTACGAGAATTGGAAATCCCGCACCCATACCAATGTGTCGGGATAGATATTGACAATCACATTGGTAAGAATGTCCTTCGGCTCGCGCAACGGACGCTCAATAGTCTGCGAAAAGATTTCTCCGTTCTCTATCCAGAAGGTATCCACACGCACCTTAGCCCCTTCGGGATAGCGCCCGCGGACTACATCGAAACGATTGGAAGCCAACTTGGCTTGATCAACATTCCCGAACTCATAGGTGTAGTTGAGCAGAGGGGTACGGAGTGCGCCACGCCCTTCGTCGTAGAACATCGGGTTGAGCGCTTCGGCTACGGGGTCATCGGGGAGGAAGCGTTTCTGCCAGGGTATCTTCTTTGACCAGTTGATGACGACCCGTTCTTCGTCCGCGTCTGCATTTTTGGGCTTGACCGCGTATTCACTCTCTATGCCATCGTCCCCGATAAGCAGGGTGTAGGCGATTGAGTCGCGTACCCAATCCACGAACTGGTGGTATTCGTTGTTGGTAATCTCCGTTTCATCCATCCAGAAAGCATTTACCGAAACCATTACATTGTTGTCTGGCTGCGAGAATATGGCAGACTGCGTGTTTTGTCCCATCAGGAACGCCCCCTTGCGGATAAAGACCATCCCGTAGGGATTCGCCTCTTTGAAAGGAACCGTCTTGCGGCTCCCCACCAACTCGCCAGTTTTGTTCGAACAAGCCGATAGACCTACCACGGCTACTACTGCGAATGACAATACTCTTGTTATCTTCATATAACGCCTATAGTTTTGTTGCTGTATCATAACTATTTTGTACTATAAATACCTAATACTCTTATATTTGTTGGTGCGCTTGGGTTTGAGGATGTTGAACCCGTACGCCAAGTATAACTCGTGCGACCCGTAACTCTCGCGAATGAGGTTGTTGGCAGGCAGTTCGTAGGTGTAGCCGAGTTGCAGCCCCGTGATGATATCCACTCCCAACACGATATTAACGCTGCCCGCGATACGATAACCCAACCCGAAGCGGTACCGCTCACGCACCTGCGCCAGAAAAGTGAGGTTCACATCCCAACTGCGAAAGTCGGTTTGCAGCATAGCACTCGGTTGCAACACCCAGTTGCGGTTTCTCAGACGCCAATAATATCCGCCGGCGGCATACAGGGTTCCCCGCACGCGAATAGAGGTCTTGTCGCTCCATTCGAGAGTAGGCTGCGTAACATGCCCATAACTGAGCCCTGCCCACCAAGTCGGCGCGGAATAGTACACGCCCACTCCCATGTCAAAGCCCATACCGGACACCCCCTTGTCACCGCTTCCTTTTTGCGGGATGGCGTCATCGGTGGCATTATGGTAGGCATTGTCCTCCACTTTTGCGATATTCTCCAAGTTGATACTATCCACATCGAAACTCAAGTTCATAAACCCGAGGTCCACTCCGATGCCCAAATATCCGTTGCCCAAGCGAAGACGATAGGCGTACTCTGCATGAAGGCTTTGATTGGAGAACAGACCAAAGCGGTCGTTCATAAACCGCACGCCTGCACCATGTCTTGTCTTCCCTATCACAAAAGGCGATGTGAACGAGAAATAGGTGGTCATCGGTGCATCATTGATGCCTGTAAACTGCATACGATGACTGCCGTACACCCTCATCAGGTCGCCTTCCCCTACCGCCGCAGGGTTATAGGTGGTTTGCATGAACATATATTGCCCTATTTGCGGGTCGAACTGAGCATGGATAGCACCTACGCACAAGCACAGCCCACAAAGCAGTACAACATATCGGTTCACGACAATTCGTTCTTTCACATATATCCGGTCGAGTGAGCGAGCGTCAATACTCCTCCTCGTCAAAGAAGAAGTCCTCTTTGGTCGGATAATCCGGCCACAAGTCCTCAATAGACTCAAAGACCTCCTCATCGTCCTCTATCTCTGAAAGGTTCTCAATAACCTCCATCGGTGCGCCGACACGCTGGGCATAATCCAGTAGTTCGTCTTTGGTTGCAGGCCAAGGCGCATCTTCCAGTTTGGTAGCCAATTCTAATGTCCAATACATAATCCGAATAACAGTTTATGTGCGTAGTCGCAAAAATACCGCGCAAAAGTAGTAAAAAGAAATTATCCGCGCAAATTTATCGGCATTTTGTCTGCATTTTGTCTGCGAAGCCTCTCATTTTTCCCAAGTAACGGGTGGTATTTGCGCGTGGTATCCTATCCAGCGGGAGAGGACAAAGCAGTAGTCGCTCAGACGGTTTACGAAGCATAGCACCTCGGGACGAACCTCCCCATCCGCCTCTTGCGCCGCCCGCAGGATATTGCGCTCCCAACGGCGGGTTACGGTGCGGCAGACATGGCAGCGGGCGATGGCTTCACTGCCTGCCGGCAACACGAAGGCACGCAGGGGCGGGATCTCTTCCTGCATTGCGTCCATCCACTCCTCCAACCTTGCGGCATACGCGCCGTCAAAAGCCAGGTCGGAGCCTGCGAGGATAGCACCGATGTCGAAAATGCGGTTCTGCACCCAGCGCAGTTGTTCGTCAGCCTCTGCCGCCCACGCCTCTGTCTGCGCGGTGAGTTCCGCGCGGAGCAGCCCCACGAAACTATTCAGTTCGTCTGCCGTGCCATAGGCTTCGAGTTGCCAAGCGGCTTTGCTAATGCGTTTTCCGGTCGCTAAGGAGGTCTGTCCCTTGTCGCCTGTTTTGGTGTATATTTTCATAAGCGTAGTTTGTATAAGCGGTGCAAATAGAAAGGGTCAAAGAAGAGCATTCCCGCCCGTCCGAAGTCCATTGCCGTCGTTACCTCCTCCCGTTGGTAAAGCATTCGCCAAGCCCTCGCCATCGATGGGCTGTAGTGTATATCATCGATGACCACCACGCTCTTGGGCAAGAGGTGGGGCATGATGCATTCGTAGTAGCGGAGTGTCGCCTCGCAGGTGTGGTTGGCGTCGATAAAAGCGAGGTCGATGGGGTCGGACAGGTGTACGGCGAGTGTGTCGTCTATATTGCCCACCACACAGCATATATTGTGCAACCCTAATTTGTCCCAGTTGCGTTGTGCGAGGTCGGCAAGGTCGGGGCAGCCTTCAAAGGTGGTTACGCGGTCGTGCGTGTCCACGCCTGCCAAGTAGGCGGTGGTGATGCCCAAACTGGTACCGAGTTCCACGATATGCAAGCCAGCGCGTCCTTGTTCGCGCACCTGATGCCCCAACCAGTTGGTCAGGCGGAAGAGCGTTTGCCCCCACGCTGCCGGCTCCAACGAAGTGCGTGCGATATCCGACACCAACCGCTGCCGCCGCGCACCGTGCTGCCCACCCGTTCCATAGTCTATGTAATCAATCACTTTCGGGGCATAGAGCATGGCTTGACGGCGTTGCTCAATCGGCGCGAACCGATAGTAAGGGTGGTTGTCGTACAGCACCATACGCACCCATTCGAACAGGTACGGCGAGTGGATACCCTCTCCTTTGCTGTTACGGGCGGTCAGTGTGTGGCAGACCGCTGCTGCGAAACGATATAGTCCATTACGCGCGTTCATGCGCCAATCCCCTCCTTTTTTTTCGCCGCAAAGATACTACAAAAACGGGCGTTTTGCAAGGACAGTTGCCCAAAAAATGCAGTGCGCGATGGGGGGTGTTGCTCGATTTTTAGCGCATCGCACTGATAATAAGGGAACTATGGAACCACGCCCCTTCCTGTACAAAGCCTATTTTCTTGTGGCGTTGTATAGGGGACTTCTACAAATTCCCCTTATCCAAGCACTTGGTTGGTGTTATACAAGACGATAGTACGACATTTTCGTCCAAAAAGAAAATGAAAAGTGCAGGGGGGCAAATGAAAAGTGCAGGGACTACCAAACAATTTATAGAAGCCCCCTTATAAAAACGCTTCTTTCAAGCCACTAATCTCGCACGGATATCCATACCACATCCATAGCACATCCATAGCACATCCATAGCACTACCTTACCACCTATAACTCTTATAAGGGTTTTAGAGAGGTTTTGCAGGGCAAAACGCCTGCCTATTTACGATTTGCGAATTTACGATTTGCAAATTTATGTACGATTGGGGTGGATTTATCCATTTACCTTACGCTTCACATCCCCTAATGCATCGCACCCTATCTTCTCATTTCATCCATCGGCATAAACGGAGTATCGGCTTGTGGGTCTAAGCAGGGTTCGTATGCAGGCAACATCCTATTCTTCTTGGAGTTTCCGTTCTTGGATGCGGATATCGTCCAATCATTCTCAATTTTGTAGTATGAAGTCGATGTACTCTCCAAGGCTCCTGTGGAATTATCGTATTGATTTAGTGTGATGTGATAACTGTACCCTTTGATATAATCTGTATCCGAGATGTATTCATAATTGTCATAATAAATAGCATAGTAAATTTTCCATTCTTCGTTCAACCATCGGGAATTAACGAATGATATATAATTACCCAGTGAGTTATAAGAACTTTCATGTTTATACCCTGGTTCCCACTGATTATCCCGCCAATAATAGGAAACATACCCGGTCTGTTTATCGCCACTATAGATGTCTTCATATTTATGCCATAACTTCCATTGATTATCCCACCAATGATATGTAATTTGCCCTATTTGTTTATCGCCACTATAGGTGTATTCTGATTTAGAACTCGGCTCCCATTGATTATCCCGCCAAACATAGTAAACATACCCGGTCTGTTTATCGCCACTATAGGTGTATTCGTATTTCCAACTCGGCTCCCATTGATTATTTTGCCAATCATAACCCATCAAACCTATTCGATTATCCCCGCTATAGGTGGATTCATATTTATAACGAGGTCCCCATTGATTATCTTGACAATAATAGGTGATTTGCTCTATCATTTTATCGCCACTATAGGTAAATTCATTTTTAGAACTTGGCTTCCACTGATTATCCACAAGCATGTATGTAACACCTCCATCCAACCGATAACTATAAGTGATTGTTGCGGTCGTGTCTTGCGGTGTTGTATTGTTGTCCGTTTTAGTTCCTTTATCCGGAGTAACTTCTTCCGGGGTGCAGCCCATAAAGGCACAGAACAATATTCCACACAGGAATAGGGGAGTAGCAAAATGTTTCATCTTTGTATAAGTTTTAGAGTGATTATTTGGAATTATCTTTACATTGTCCTTCTATCTTGCCTTCTATACAATCCTGCAAGTTCATTCGGTTGCTAATCAAATCGAAAGAAAACAATTTTGCCATTTTTACTATTTCTTCCTTCGTTTTATTTTGACCCAATTGGTCGTTCTGGTATGACAAGAGTTGCTTGTATAGGGTTCTCCAACAAACGGATTGACTTATGTCCTCTTTTTCTGCCTGTATAGCGTTGCTGATTTTTTCTTTATATTTGCCGTTTATGTTTTCTTGCTCTTCTTCGGTTAACTCATGAATAAGGTACAAGAATCGTACTTTCTTATCTTGCAGACTCTCTTCTTGTAACTGATATTTTGCGATTCCCAATAAGTGGCATATCGTTTGTTTCAAGTCGAAATGCCTTAATTCCTGTCCGTCAACGCTAAAGAGGCAACTCTTACCCTGTCTTGGTACGGAAAAAGTTGACTCAAAAGAGTAAAAAAATGAGTCAAAAAAGTGAAGAGTTATCGAGAGTCTCTGGGTCAAAATCTCGAAAAAAGACGCATTACGCAGCAGAATTTAAGCGTGCGAAAGTG
>CAVGOI010000002.1:0-78719 GCA_963630875.1 Mycobacteriaceae bacterium
CTAACTCCGGCATACCATACAAAATAGTCAACCTAATTTAGGACAAGACAGTATGGTCATCCTTCGATCAGAAGTGCTGAATATACCGTATATGCTTCGGTTATCCTTCGCTTATCCTTCGCTTATCCTTCGGTTATGGTTCGGAGTTGACACGAGGAGGATGTGGAGAGGGGAGGGGGAGGATAGATAGAGAGAGGGAGGTGGGGAGATGGGGATGGGGAAGCCGGGAGATGGGGATGGGGAAGCCGGGAGATGGGGATGGGGAGGTGGGGGAATAGGGATTGTAAGGCAGATATTGCGGATGTTAAAAAAAAGCAGTACCTTTGCGGGCTGCTTGACGCTTTGAATATATCATGCCACACAATATCCGAGAAAAAGTACAGGTTCTGACACACCAAACTATATTCCGCAATATGCTGGCGTTGGGGGTTGTGCAGTTTGCCAATTATCTTATTCCGCTGATTATCATCCCCTTTGTAACGCGAGCCTTGGGGGTGGATATGTTCGGGCGCGTGTGCTATGCACAGAATATCGTGTCCTATTTGGCGATACTGATTAACTTTGGTTTTGATTACTCGGCGACACAGGATGTGGCTATTCATAAGAACGACAAGCAGGCGTTGGGCGTGATATTCCGGACGGTAATGGTTAGCAAGGCCGTTCTCTTTGCCGTCAGTCTGATGGTGATGGGCGGGCTGTACGCCGTGTTTGCTCCTGTGCACGCCGACCCTGTACTCTATCTGTGGGCGGCGTTGTTTAATTTGGGCTTTGTGCTGTTTCCTACTTGGTTATACCAGGGAATGGAGGATATGGGGCGCATGTCGGTTATGAACTTTATCACCAAACTGGCGGGGGCGTTGCTTGTTATTGTCGTCGTGCGGAAGGCGGAGGATTATATTGCCTATATGGCGATATTGTCGGTGGTTTATATCGTGGTGGGAGGTGTTGCCTTGGGGTATGCCATTCGCCATTACGGGGTATTGGAAAGCAAGACACGCAACAAAGCGTTGAGCAGGGTGATGTTGCACAAGAGTTGCCCTATATTCGTTACCTCCTTGGCAGGCTCGCTATACAACGCTATGGGACTGACCTTGTTGGGGGCGATGATGAGCAGCACGGAAGTGGGGGTGTATGCGGGGAGTCAGAAGATGATTTCCGCTTGTATGATGCTGACGAGTATGCCCTTCTCGGTAGCCATATTCCCGACCATGAGCCGGTTGTTTGCCGAAGACAAACCGAAAGCATGGCATTTCTTCGGGCGTTCCATGGGGCTGGCTATCGGCGTGGGGCTGTGTATGATACCCTGTATATGGCTATTGGCGCCGTTTGCGGTGCATATCCTACTCGGTAACGGGTTTGAAGAGGCGGTAGCGCAAATGCGTTGGATGTCCGGATTACCGTTATTGCTATTGATAGGGACAATGCTGACTGTGCAAGGGCTGTACGGCACGCAGCAACAGCGTTGGGCACCGGTGGTGGTCGTGCTGTCAGGGTGCATCAGTGTAGTATTGAACAAATTGCTGATACCCGTATGGCATGCAGGGGGATGTATCGTGGCATGGTATGTGGCGGAATGCGTGGAAATACTGATAGTCGGCGGAATTTTGTGGCGGTACAAAAAAACAACTATGCGGACTGCGTCATCCTCAATCGACAAGAGATAGATATGGCAGGATTATTCGTGATATTGTGTGTACTATTGGCGGTAGCCTGTATATGCTCCAAGCGGGATATATTCAGCCCCGGCGTACTGACAGCGGGTATATGGCTGTTCTGTTTGTTGTTGTTTGTGGTATTGCCCAACCGTTTGCCTGTTTTGCAACAGCAATTCCTGCTTTGTGCAGGAATGTGGAGCTGCTGTTTTGTGCTGTCCTCCTTAAGTATGCAGTCCTTGTCCTATTCCTACAAAACGATGCAATGCAGTGCCACCGTTCGGGATTTGTATTTTTGGATAAGTATTGCTTGCATACCGGCATTATTGCTGTTCGTGTATCGCGCGATTGCATACGGAACAATGGATAGTATGGCACTGAATTTGCGAATGGCAGCCCTTGGGGAGAACACGAAAGTGGGAGATGCTACATATACGCCGCTGTACTATACCCTGTGGATGGCAACATACCTGCTCTACTTGACGGATGCCGACAAGAAACATTGGAAACGCACTGTGATATTGGGCTGCTTAACACTGCTGTTCGGTATAGCGACTATGTCCAAAGCGATGATACTCACCATGGGAATAATTACGCTGTTCGTATTGTACAAAAGGGGGATTATTTCGACCAAGTACATACTTATAGGCGGTGCCGTTATATTGGCGATGATGCTTGTACTACAAGGGATACGGCATAGTATGTCTATGGACAAGGAGGAGGTGGAGAATATATTTGAACAATATATTTTGCGCGGCTTTTGTGCGTTTGATACCCTACATCCCTGCAGTTCCTCGCATTTCGGAGAGAATGTATTCCGTATCTTTTATGCTATCCCCTATAAGTTGGGATGGTCTTCCATAGAGCCGATAGACCCGATATTACCTTGGGTGTACGAGCCCGTGGTGACAAACACATACACAGTCATGTATCCTTTCTTCTTGGACTTCGGCTATGCGGGTGTGGGGGTGTTTGCTGTTGTATTGGGAGCAGGAGCCGGTTGGCTGTATACGAAATCGAAACAGGGAAACCCATTTTACACCATACTATATGCATACTTTTGTGTGATGCTTGTCATGCAATATGTGCAAGACAATTTCTTCACGAATTTGGCAGGTCATATAAAATTCATATTGATTGTATCGCTACCCTATATAGTGGGGACAAATCATCTGTTAGTGAAACGGCAAAATGAATCATAAACTGTTATACATAGTGGTGCTATACAGAATGGCTAAGGAAGATAGTCCTTCCTATCGGGGGTTGTCAGCCTGTTTGTCGCAAGAAGAACTGCAACACGATGTGTATGTACACGACAACTCAAAGCGCAATATATACCTTGCGGGGGCATATAACAAGGGATTGGAATATGCAGAAGCCAATAGTTATGAGTGGATTGTATTGTTGGACGAAGATACCCTCATCCATTCATCGTATATATCGGCTCTCAAAACAACCATTAACGACACTGCACGGAATGTGTGTGTGCCACTGTTGGTAAGCGAAGGCAAGGTGGTTTCTCCTTCCCGCTTATACGGAATCCCCGTGGCACTGAATTCCGGCTTGGCGATACGGTGTAACATCATACGCGACTTGGGCGGCTTTAACCCAGATTATCCGTTGGATTATTTGGATTATTGGCTATGCCATCGGTTGTATGACCGGAATATATCCTTTTGCGTACTGCCCGTCCGCATAACGCATAACCTTTCCGTAAACACGCCTCATCAGTACATCAGCAAGGAGCGGTATCTTTCGTTACTATCCGGAGAGAAACGCTATGCAACGGAATTCGGCTATGTATGGCGGTACAAACTGCACCTCATAGGAAGGTTGGTTAAATGGAGTTTGACCGGGCATATTTTTGTAAAGGAAACCTTCAATGCATTGATGAACAGATGAACACAGTCTGTATGGCTGCCTACAATGGCGAGAAATATGTTGTAGCACAACTGAAGTCTATCCTTGAGCAGTTGCAGCCCGAGGATGAGATAATTGTATCCGATGACGGCTCAACGGATCATACCATCGCTGAGATAGAAAGCGTGGGGGATAAGCGGGTGCATGTGATACACAGCGGATACCATACGGTAAAAAAGAATTTCGAGAACGCATTGCGTGCCGCACGCGGAGATATTATCTTTCTCAGCGATCAAGACGATGTGTGGCTACCCGGCAAGTATGCCCGATGTGTAAAGGAGTTGGAAAGGGTGGATCTTGTTTGTACGAACAGCATGATGACGGACGAGGATTTGCAAGTGGTCAATGAAAATTTCTTCTCTCTGTATCATTCAGGACCCGGAATTCTTAAGAATGCATTTAATAATACCTACTACGGTTCGTGTATGGCATTCCGTCGGAAGTTGTTGGACAAGGCACTACCTTTTCCAAAGACGCGTGAGATAGGACATGACATTTGGCTTGGGTTGGTGGCGGAGATGACAGGGACGGTAAAGTTTATTGACACGCCCTATCTGCTCTATCGGCGGCACAGCGGCACAAGCACGCAGACCGATGAACTATGGACGCGCAGCAAACGCCCGTTATGGCGGAAAGTATGGAGCCGCGTCGTGGTATTGTATAACATTGGTAAATTTCGCATACAACATAAACATGCAAGATAATTTGGTAAGTATTATTACACCATTGTACAATGGTGAGCGGTTTGTAGGACAAACCATAGAGAGCGTACTCCGACAGACCTATACAGAGTGGGAAATGATTATCGTAAATGATGGCAGCAAAGACCGCAGTGAACAGGTGGCGCGTGCATACGCCGAGAAAGACAATCGCATACGCGTATTCTCGCAACCTAACGGCGGCAGCGCATCCGCACGCAATCATGGTATAAGGGAAGCGATGGGAAGATACATGGTATTCCTTGACGCTGACGATTACTGGGACAGTACTTTTCTTGAAGAACAACTCCGCTTTATGCACGATAAGCAAGCGGCTATTGTGGCGGCTTCATGTCGGCGCGTAAACGAAACTGGACAGGAAATACTGCAACCGCTTATTGTACCCGCAAGAATGAATTATAGGGATATACTCAAGACCTGTAGCCTACCCTGTCTGACCACGATGATTGACCGAAGCGTATTCCATGGTGTGTGTTTCCGTGAGGAATTGCATAGTCTGCGCGATGACTATGTGTTGTGGTTGTCATTGCTCAAGCAAACCGACTATGCATACGGAAATCCGAAGGTGTTAGCCAACTACCGTTTGAATACAAATGGAGCGACAGCCAACAAATGGAAGATGGTACGCCCACAGTTCTTGGTGTATTACCGTGTGGAAAAATTAGGACTGGCAAGAAGCCTGTACTACTTGGCGCATTGGGCAATGAACGGATATTTGAAGTATCGCAAATAGAGGGTTGTCCGCTACACGGTTAGCAAGTAGAGGTTAGCGTATGCTCAATGTGTCGATTGTGGTATATAAGCCCAAGTGGGAGGAAGTGGCGGCACTGACCGAGGTGCTGCTTGGGGCGAAATATACCCATCGGGTGTATTGGGTGGATAATTCGCCTGTGGAAACAAAGGCGTTGCCTATGGAGTCGGAACGCATTGTCTATATCTTCAACGGCAAGAATATAGGCTATGGGGCGGCGCACAATATCGCTATCCGAGAGAGTGTGTATGACGATATTCCGTTCCACTTGGTGGTAAACCCCGATATCCTTCTCACCGCGGATGCTCTGACCACTATGGTCGAGTTTATGGCGGCACACCGTGAAATCGGGCAACTGATGCCCCATGTGGTTTATCCCGACGGCAAAACCCAATACCTGTGCAAGTTACTCCCTACGCCGCTTGATGTGTTCGGACGGCGTTTCCTGCCCAAACGCTGGACTGCCCAACGCAATGCACGGTATGAGTTGCGCGCATCGGGCTACGATAAAATGATGAATGTACCCTATTTGAGCGGGTGCTTTATGCTGCTGCGCACGGAAGCCGTGTTGAAAGCGCGGCTGTTTGATGAGCGGTTCTTTATGTATCCGGAGGATATTGACTTGACACGGCGTATCCATCGCGATTACCTCACTGTCTATTTCCCCCACGCCACCATTGTCCACAACCACGCCCAAGCCTCGTATCACAGCCTGAAGATGTTGTGGATTCACAGCGTGAACATGTGCCGCTATTTCAACAAGTGGGGGTGGTTCTTCGACAAGGAACGCCGATGGGTAAACCAAATGACCTTGGCGAGCATTTCGCCTACCACGAAGTGATAACTCCCGTCTTGCGAATGGTGAGCATCGCCCCGAACTGCTTGCCAAACTGCGTTCCGATATCCGTAGCCAAAGCGATACCGAAATCCAAGCCCCACGCTTTTTCAACATGTTTGGTAACCTCAAGCAGCAGGCTTGTATTGGTGGAAAGAAGGTGCGGGGCGCGGTTGTTGTCCCCGTAGTTTTTGGCATACGAGCCTACGACACGGTAGCGGTAGCCGAAGATGTCGCCGCGCACACCCACAAAATGCGACTGCACGATATGGTTGCGGGTGTAAACGGTTCCGTCCGCATTGTATATGGGAGAAGTGATGAAGGGCGTGCCTATCGTGCGGTAGAAATAGTTCCACCCGTTGCGGTAGATACTGTTGCAATAATAGGAATCCGCGCCGCCGAATACGAGCCCGTCCTTGTCATGGAAGGGTCCGGATTGGTCGGTGGTATTGAGAAACTCGTAGGTAAAACCGCTGATATACCGCCAACGGGTCTGCGTGATATGGATACCCCACAGCCCGTCGCGTGCGTTCATGCCGAAACCGATAAGGCGAATCGGTCCGTCCTCAAAGATATTGTTCCAATAAGCGGACACTTTCCATCCGTCGCCCCGTATATCGAGGGTGAGTATCTGGCTGCCGATGTGATTGCCTTGTGCGTTGAGTTGGTCGTTAGCCATAGAGCCGCCCGAGCGCACAAAGAACGCATTGACAAACGAGCGGAACTCGTTGCCGAGTTCGCCGTACCGAGGGGAATAACCGCCCCATTGCGCCACATGGTGGAACTCGTAACTCACATTCACGGGGAGGCGTCCTCCCACGCGCCCGCCTATCCACTTATGGTGGACAAACCCCTTGCGGATATAGACATTGTCCGCCTGCCATTGGTGGCTGATGCCGCCGCGAAACTCCACATACCCGTATAGTCCCGGAAAGGCTGTCCATTCGTCCACCCCAATGCGCACTTGCGGCATGGGATGGGCGTTGTAGGTGTAGAGTAGCCCACCGCCGCTCAAGAGCGGGTCGGGGACTCCGTATTGTTCGGGGCGTATGCCGAGCGTGATATCAACAATGTACAGGCGCGCGTGCGCATACGCGAGGTTGGTGTAGCCCGTGCCGAGCGTATTCATAGCAGGCATAACGGCATCGGTACGACTCTGCAACCGTCCCGTCAGCGTGAGGGCAAAATCGTAGTCGTACCACCGGTTCGGACGGGTGGCGGGTTTGATGATACCTGCAGTTAGATTGCCGCTGTAAGGGGAGGCGGCGATATCCCCATGGCGATGGGTGTGCAACCAGAAGGGTGCAGTCTGCCCTGTGGAAGCCACGCCGCTGACCGAGGCGGTGTATAGCAAGGTGTCGCGTGCCGTATCCTCGTGCGCCATGGGCAGCGGCCACCAGTCCCACGCAAAGGCAGGGCAAGCGGCGAGCAAGAGCAGGGGCAATATGCAGCGTAACTTATTCAATACGATAGAGTTGGGGATGGATATGCCCGTCAATGTCTTCACCCAAGCCGAAGTAGATATGCGCACCGATCGTGAACGCCACAAGGTTCTCCGTCTCGCCGTACGGCATCGTGCCGCAGGTCTCCCACTCTTCGGTTTCGGGGGAGAAGCGGAGAATATCGGCATAGAGATGCCCTGCGGTGAGCGCGCCCCCCCAATAACGCCCGCCGAAGATATAGATATAGCGGCTGTCGGCGGTGCAAGCCGCGAGGAACCGTGCGCCATGGGGTATGGCGCGGTGCTTCGTCCATCGGTCGGTGGTCAAGTCCACCTCGTACCATTGGTCGAGGTTGGTGGTGTTGAAGCCGCCGCCGAGGAAGCAGCGGTTTTGGCAAGTGGCACCCACGATACCACTCCCCGCTTTGGCGCGGTGGTGGTTGTCCTCGAGCGTCGTCCAGGTGTCCGTGGAAATGTCGTAGATATTGATGTCGCGGCTAAAGCCCGGTCCCGTCGGATAGATAGCGTAGATACGGTCGCCGACGAGGTAGGGGACAGGGTGGACGGTGTTGGTGGTCGGGAAATCGGCAAGGCGTTCCCAGTCGCCCGTTGCGGGGGTGTATCGCCAGAAATCACGGAGGTAACTTGAGTCGTTGTACACATAGCCGTTGAAGCCCAAGCCGATGTACACCTGTTCGCCGGCTACCTGCGCCATAGCGTTTACGCGGGGCTTGAGCGGGGTCTCGCCAAGGTCGCTCCATATATCGGATACGGGGTCGTATTGCCAAAGGCGGTTGCTGCGGGTGCCGGTGCTATCCCGCCCGCCAAAGACATAACCCTTGCCGCCATGCGTAAAAGCGACCGCCGAAGCGCACGGCACAGGCATATCGGCACAGCGCGTGACCACTACCTCCCTATCGGCAACGGGGTGGCAAGCGGCAAGGGCAAGGAGTGCTGCGAGGAATATGTAAGGCTTTGTTTGGATGGTGTTACTCAATAAGGGAATTATCGCGGGTCTATCGCGGGTCGGTCGCGGGTGTCCGGTCAATCTGCGCGGGTCTTTTTCTTGAGTTCGAAGTCGCGTCCGAGATAGTTTTTGCGTACAATCGGGTTGGCTGCGAGTTCCTCCGGCGTACCGTGGAAGAGGATTTTCCCTTCGAATAGCAAGTAGGCGCGGTCGGTAATCATCAGGGTTTCGTCCACATTGTGGTCGGTGATGAGAATGCCGATGTTTTTGTCCTTCAACCGCCACACGACATCTTGTATCTCCTGCACCGCGATAGGGTCAACCCCCGCAAACGGCTCATCCAACATCACAAACTTGGGTTCAATCGCCAAGCAACGGGCTATCTCGGTGCGTCGGCGTTCTCCGCCCGAGAGCCGGTCACCGAGATTCTTGCGGACATGCGCGAGATTGAACTCCGAAATCAGTTGCTCCAACTTTTGTTTCTGATACGCCTTGCTGAATTTCGTCATCTCAAGGACGGAGGCAATGTTGTCCTCTACCGTCATCTTGCGGAACACCGATGCCTCCTGCGGCAGATAGCCGATACCCAACTGCGCGCGTTTGTACATCGGGTAGGAAGTGATGTCCTTGTCGTTGAGGAAAATTTTGCCCGCGTTGGCGGTGATGAGCCCCGTGGTCATATAGAAAGTAGTCGTTTTGCCCGCTCCGTTGGGTCCGAGCAATCCGACAATCTCCCCCTGCTCAAGGTGAATGCTCACATCGTTCACCACGGTTCGCTTGCCGTACTTCTTGATTAAATGCTCTGTTCTAAGGATGTCCATTCACCGAAAGTTATATATTTACTTTTATTAACACTTGTATGGATTGCCTATCCCTTGCGCATCCCTTGCGTATCCCTTGCTGTTTGACACGGTGAAGACGGGGGTGAAGAGAGGCTACTTTTGGTTAATAATTGTTAACTCCACGGGACAGTGGTCGGAGTGGACGGCATCTTGCAGGATTCGCGCGTCCACCAACCGCGCCCTAAGCGGCTCACTGACCCACAGGTAATCGATGCGCCACCCCGCATTGCGCGCACGGGCACCGAAGCGGTAACTCCACCACGAGTACCGGTTGGGCTGATCGTTGAACACGCGGAACGAGTCAATCATGCCGCTGTCCTGCCATCGGTCCATCCATTCGCGTTCTTCGGGAAGGAAGCCGCTGACGCCCACCTGCCGCTCGGGATGGTTGATGTCGATGGGTTTGTGGCAGATGTTGTAGTCGCCGCACACGATGAGGTTCGGGCGCGTCTGACGCAGTTGGAGCGTCCACCGAAGGAACACCTCGAGAAAGTCCATCTTGAACTCCTGCCGCACATCGCCCGTTGTGCCGCTCGGCACATAGACGCACACCACCGTGAGGTCGCCAAAATCAGCACGCAGCACACGCCCTTCGCTGTCGTAACGGGGAATGCCCATACCCGCTACCACGCGGTCAGGCTGCTGCGTGCTGAATAGCGCCACCCCCGAATAGCCTTTTTTCTCGGCAGAATGGATGTAACTATGGTACCCCAATGCCTGCATGGCAAGGGTGTCTATCTGCTCGGGCTGCGCCTTGCTCTCCTGGATGCAAAAGACATCCGGCTTCTCGGCTTGCAGCCAATCGAGTAACCCTTTGCCGACGGCGGCACGGATACCGTTGAGATTATACGATATAATCTTCATCAATGAACGACTATTTTCTTGCTGCCTTGCTCGGTGCGCACGATATAGGTGCCGCGTGCAAGCGACCGGATGTCGGTCGTTTCCATACGCTGACCCAGTACCGTGTAGATGGCAAGGACGGAGGAAGACGACACCTCAATGTCGCTGACGGCAGCGGGTATGCCGTAGGTGAAAGTAATCACACCGTCCTCCTCTTGGATGTTGGTAATGGGACGGTCGGCAATACCCTCGTAGTAGGTTGCCCCTGCGGGGAAGAGGTCGCCCGCTTTGCCGAAATAGCCGTTGTTGGGGTTGCTCGCACTGTAGTCCGGTGCCTTGCCATCTGCCTCAATAAGGTCAACACCCATACTTTTTTTGGTGTTATTAACCGTGTTCTGCGCCCACAGATAATAGGCGTAATTCACCTTTGTCAGCATCAATCCATGCCCTGGCAGATAGGTATCCAACCCCGTCCGCTGGCGGTTTTCGAGGATATAGAACGAGGCAGGGGCGGGGTCGTTGCCGATGAGGTTATGGGCATCGGTGGTCGATATGAGCAGCACCTCATTCGACGAGGCGAGGTCGTGTAGCGTTACCTCCTCCGCCTCGGTGAGAACGCGCGGCGTTGCCCACCCCATGAAGAAGCGTTCGTAACCCGAGTAGTTCGGCGGTGTGTTGCCGTCGTTGTTGTAGGGGCCGTAGTCCATCAAGTCCCACTGACCGAGTGTCTTGTGGGTGGTACGGACATCCGTTGTGATATACAGGTCCGGCAAGCCCAATACATGACTGAACTCGTGGCAGAAAGTGCCGATACCGCTGTGGGTGCCGTTGAAGTAATCCAACTCGTTGCTGCAGGCATAACTATCCACCGTCTTGCCGTCAATCTTGCAGGTTATCTTCGCCTCGGTCAGCCAATAGGCGTGCGGCCAAACGGTGTCATCGATATAACTGTCTGCCTCGCCGTAGCCGGCATAGAACACATAGACGAAGTCCACCACATCGTCGTTGTCGTTGTCGTAGAGGGTAAAGTCCACATTGTATTCCTGCTTTGCCAATTCGCACGCCTCTTTGATCATCTCCGACGCGTTGGCATCATCGGAGGGGTCGTTGCTGCCGTAGTATGCCATCTTTTGGCTCACGGTAACCGGACCGACGACATCGAACTGCGGATGGTATTGCCGGTTGGAGGCTTCGTAGAAATACTCGCGTGCCGAGCCGGTAGCGGTAATGTGATACGCCTCCCCGCTGTAGGTGTAGGTATAGTCGCGCGTGTAGTTCTGCCCATAGAGCATACTATCCATTTCGGCTTTCGGCGTGGTGAAAGCGACATCCTGAAAGTTCACCAATATAATCAGCCCGCGCGGCGCGATGTTGAGAGGCGTGGCTTTGGCAGTATGCTGCGGCGCACGCCGACGCGAAGCCATGCGTTGCGCTTCTATCTGCTGATGGGTGAGTGCGGGTATCACCTCGTAGTTGCCCTGTTGGTTGCGGGCTATCCACTCGCCTTCCGCGTTGGTCAGCCAGTGGAAATGCTCATCGCCGTGCGCGAACACGGTCAGTGTGGTGCCATCGGCTTGCGTTACCACGCGTCCGTCGCGACGGGCAGGAATAGCCCATATCGTCAGTGTGCAGACGCATAGAAGGCTGAGAAAAATGGGTTTCTTCATCATCGGATAATGTTTTTTCGTTGTATATACTTTTGTTCACAGCGCGTGCGCTTGTCGGCGTTATGCGCTTGCTTACGGCTTGCAATAACCGTGCCATTTTTGTCGCGAAAGGCGTAGCAGAGGACGCCGTTCTCGTTCTCGACAATCCAATAGCCGTCATCGGTGGTCGCCCAATGCTTGCGTTCGTCGCCGTGCAGGCGGACGAGAAGCGTATCACCGTCAGGCTGCACGCGCACGATGGGACGGGGAGTAGCCGGCACACCACGGCGCGATTGCGCAGCCGTGTAACCTGCTATCAATAAGGCGCATAGCCCCCACACAATGCCTATCCGTTTCATACGCATTCCTCCCTACTCTTCGTTGGCGGCTTTCACCTTTTGGAACAGATGGCTGGCAAAGACAAAGTCGTTGAGCGATTGGCTGTCGGCGTGGAAGATGTCGTGCCGACTGCCTTGCCACTCCTTGACACCGTTCTTGAGGAACACGATATTGTCGCCAATCTCCATGATAGAGTTCATGTCGTGGCTATTGACAACGGTGCAGATACCGTACTCTTTGGTGATGTCTTGTATGAGTTGGTCGATGATAAGGCTGGTCTTGGGGTCGAGCCCCGAGTTGGGTTCGTCGCAGAACAAGTACTTGGGGTTCAGCGCAATGGCACGGGCAATCGCCACACGCTTCTGCATACCGCCGCTTATCTCGCTGGGCATCAGCGAGAAAGCCCTCTCGGGCATATTCACGCGGGTCAGGCAGAAACGCGCCCGCTCCACCATCTCTTCGGGGGTCATCTGCGAGAACATCTCCAAGGGGAACATGACATTCTCCTGCACCGTCAGACTATCGAATAGTGCCGACCCCTGGAACAGCATACCTACCTCGCGGTGCAGCATGCGCACCTCTTTCTCGCTCATCTGCGCCAAGTCCCGCCCCTCTTCGGCGGCAGCGTTTGTTGCTTTGTCGGCGGGGGATGGGGGGAGTTGGTTTTTGTAGATAATCTGCCCCGAATCAATCGGGTGCAGCCCTATCATGGCTTTCATCAGCACCGTCTTGCCCGAACCGGACTGCCCGATAATCATATTTACCTCGCCGTCATGAAAGTCCGCCGAGATATGGTTCAGCACCACCGTCCCGTCGAAACTCTTGACAATATCTTTCACTTGTATCATATCAGTTCAGCATTAGGTTGGTTAGCACTACATCCATCAGCAGGATAACGATACTGCTGTTGACAACGGCTTTCGTGCTGGCTTTGCCTACTTCGAGTGCGCCGCCGTAGGCGTAGTAGCCGTAGTAGGAGGACATGCTGGCGATGATAAACGCAAACACCACCGTCTTGATAAACGAGTACCACACATAGAAGGGGATGAATGCATATTGAATGCCTATCAGATATTCGTCCACGGTCAGCACATCGGTTAGCGCACTGATGGCGTAACCGCCGCACAGCCCCGTGAACATGGACAGCGTTACCAACAACGGCATCATCACCATAAAGGCTACAATCTTCGGCAGTATCAAGTAGTTCGCCGAGTTCACGCCCATGATTTCCATGGCGTCTATCTGTTCGGTGATACGCATGGTGCCGATTTCGGAGGCGATGTTTGAGCCTACTTTGCCTGCCAACAAGAGGCAGAGAATGGTGCTGGAGAACTCCAACAAGATACAATCGCGTGTAACCAAGCCCGTTGTATAGGTAGGCAGCAGGGGGTTCTCGGTGTTCAGTTTGGTCTGCATCGTCATAATTGCACCCATGAATACGCTGACTATCAGCGTAATGAGTATCGATTGCAGCCCTTGCTTTTCCATTTCACGGCTGGTTTGCCGCCAAAACATCCGTTGTCTGTCGGGCAGACGGAACACACGTCCCATCAGCAGGCAGTACTCTCCGATATGCTCAATGATTTTCATTGCAGTAGGATTAGAGCGTTTCTTTTCCGATTATCAAATGCGCGGCAAAGTTACGGAAATTGCGTGGAATACACAAATTTTCCTGCTATCAGGACGAAGTGGATGTACTCTACCGCCAAAAACGGTCTGTCCGGTCCACGAGTTGCCCCGCAACCACTGCATAGAAGCGTTGGTTGGTGGTGCGCTCTTTCAAACCGCCTAACGCGGCGATATAGGGACCCACCTTGATATAATCAAAGTGCTGCATATCCCAATCGGCGGGCAGGGAGTCAAGCCCCGTGTACCACGCTGTCTTCAAGCCAATACGGTGTATGTAGGCTGCCATCTGCACGACCCCGTCCAAGTCGGCATCGCCTCCCATCAGCCCCACGCAGGTAACATACGGATAGGTGGCTATCAACCTGTCCAACGCAGCGGGCGACAACTCCTCGCCGACCTCTTCCCACAGGTGCGGACTATGGCAACCCACGCAATGGTGCGGGCAACCACTCAGGTTCAGCGCGAGCGTTGTCTCGTCCGGCACCTCTTGAAACACAATATCATAGTCGGCAAACCGCAGCATTGTTCCTTACCGGTTAAACCATTTGCTGATGGGGTCTTGCGGCAATTTACGGTACTTGTTGTCGCGCGTCATCGAAAAACTCCATTTACGCAACCACAGGGTGGGCAACGATGCCCCTACCGCCATCACAAAGACCACGGAGAAGGTGGTAACTCCGTTGGAAAAGAATTCCAACATATAGTGTATCGCCTCACCCTGTTCATGGGAGAAGCGCATAAACTGGGCAATGGCAAAGATGGTGCGATACGCATACATCCCCGGTATCATCGGTAACAGAGCGGGGATATAGAGGGTCGTGGTCGGGCTATGCACCCAATAGGCAAACAGCACACTCACTGCCCCTATCACCAATGCTCCCGCAAACGATGCCGTCATAATATCCCACGATACGAAATGCATCAGGGTGTAGCGCGTGATATGCCCCATGGCAGCCAGCAGGGCGCAAAAGGGGATGGTACGCTTGGCGGGGTCGGAAATCACCGCAAAGCCGATTGCCGCCACGGCAGCCAACGCGCCATCCACGAATATAGAATAGAGTACAGACATAGTTACCAAGCAATTCCGCCGACCAACAACATGGTGCAGAGCATTCCTATCGACAAACAACCTATCAGCAGCAGCGCGTCTATCAGCCGTGCAAAACCGGTCAGCACATGCCCCTCCACCATATCAATCACACTATTGATGAGGGGTACACCCGGCACAAGATACAGCGCACTGGCGGCGATGGCGATGTCCGGCGTCTGCCCCAAATGTAAGAATACGCACAGCGAGGCTATCAGCGAGGAGAGGAGGGAACAGGTGAACCATATACCGAAGATATTCAAGTTTCTGCGGGTCATTCGTATCTTGACCCCATATCCCAACCATGTAGCAACCGCCACCATACCGCAAGCCCACCCATCTCCACCGAACAACCCACAAAAAGCGGCATTGGCAACACCGACCAACGGCAACACAATCCAGTTGCTGATACGGGGTTTGGCTATGATTGCCTGATAGCGGGTCCACAATTCCGACAGCGACAGGCGTTCATCGTATGCCTGCCAACTCAAAGCACTAAGGTCGGCGTTCAACCGGAAACTAATCGGGCGCGGGTGAATAGTGGATACCTTGTTGTACACATGTTGACCATCGCGGGTGGCTACGGTGAGAGTGAGCGTCTTGTGCAGGACAGTCATCTCCACTTGCACGCCCCACGAAGAAGCAATGCGGTGTACATTGCGTATCACGCGCGTCGTATGTACCCCCGAACCCTGCAAGCGCGTCGCATAATCCGACAGGAAACGCGAGTACTGCTTGAGCCGGTCGTGGATATTCTCTTCCTCCATGCGCTTACAGATTGGTCGCCTTGGCGTAGTAGCGGCGTGCTGCCTCCTGTTGACGCGGCTCCGAGAAGTTGCTAATGCGCTTCAAGTAACCGATGATACGCGTCAGGTAGTCTATATTCTCGCTACCGCATACGGGGCATTTGTGCAGGTAACGCTTGTCGATATGTCCGCAGTCGTTGCAAACGGTGTTGGGGATATTGAATGTGAAATAGTTCGTACCTTCCTGTGCCGCTACCCGCAACAGGTTGCGGTATTGTGCTTTCGACAAATGCTCCTCCAAGTTGCAGTGCAACGCCGAGCCGCCGGTCAGGTGCTCTACATATTGGCGGCCGTGCAGGCGGAATTTGTCCAACACATTGAGGCTGTTGTCCTCTACGATGTAGAAGTAACTGTTGTAGCAGTCGCGCGGCACCTGATAGCCGTCCTCCTTGTCCCATTTGGCGTGCTTTACGCCCACATTCTCGGCGGGAATCATCTCGCAGTTGAACATCACATCCTTGCTGCGGTATTCCTTGTTCTTGCGCTCCACGATGCCCAACACCTCCTGTACAAACTGTGCGTACTTCGGGTTGTCGTTGATGGGTATGCCCAAGAACTCCGCCGCCTCCACCAAGCCGTTTACGCCGATGGTCAGATACTGCCGGCTGATGTTGATGAAACCGGCGTCAAACAGCGGCAGCATACCCTGTGCCTGCAAGTGTTTCAGATTCTCGTTGTACGCCAACTGCACCTTGTGCATGGTATCCACAATCTCCTCAATGGCCTGCTGATAGGGGATTCCCTGCCGCACGGCGTGCTGCACGGTGCGGTTGAGGTTGATGGTCAGCACACTCTTCGAGCCGGTGCTGACGCCGCCTGCCCCCAGCGTGTAACTGAAGCCGTTGTCGGTAATCTCGTTGCGCAGGCGGCAGCACGAGGCGAGCGAGTCGGCGTTGTCGCTCAGGTAGGTGAAGAACGAATGCCCCTCGGCATACATCTCGGCGGTGAAATCGGCGTATTCCTTGTCTTTCACATCGCCGTTCTCGCTAAGCAACGCCATGGTTTCTACCGGGAAAGTCAGCACCGAGCGCAGACGCTCTTGGTTGAACCACTTCATAAAGCGTTTCTGCAGCCAGTTCAACGAATCCCAATGTGGCTTCTCGCCATCGGGGAATACAAAGTTGCCGAAGATACTGTCGAAATAGTAGTGGTCGTAGTAACTGATGTTCCAGAACACCGATTGGTAGTTTCGCGCTCCCGAAGGCTGATTGATGGAATACACCACTTGCTCGAAGTAGTCCGTAATCACCTTGTCGATGGTGCGGCGTTTCTTACTCAAGTCCACCACCTCGTCGGTGCGCAGGTAGTAGTCTTCGCCGTACTCTTTCTCGATAAAGTAGTTCATGTACATTAGGAACTCGGGCGTTGCACAGGCACCGCTCAACATGGATGACACCATAAACACCATATTGATAAACCCGCCGCAGAACGACTTGAGGTTGGTCGGCGGGGTTGCATTGCCGCCGATGGCTCTCGTCCCCTCCAAGAGCCACGGATACATGGTGATACTCGCGCAGTAGTTGGCAAGGCTGGTCTCATCGTTTTTGTAGATGAAATGCTGCTTGAGCAGTGCCATGTATTTATCCGCTAACTCCTTGCCGAACATCTTTTTGATGCGTTCCGTGAGCATACGCCGGTTGAGGCGGATATAGTTCGACTTGGGCAGTTCGCCGATGAGCGTGGCGATGTTCTTCCGCTCCACATTGGCGTTGGCGTCATACTTGCTGCCGGTCGCGGCATTGGTGGCGTTGCAATAACTGATGAGGAAATCTAATTTCTCGCGAGTCTCGCGGTCTTTGGTGTGCTTGTAGCGGTACAGCATGTAGTTTTTCGCCACATGGTAGTAGCCCTCCGCCATAAGGGCGACCTCCACTTGGTTTTGAATCTCCTCCACGCTGATACCATCGTGAATACGCAAGCGCGACAGGATAGCCGTCAGTGCCTCTTCTGTGGCAAACGACCCCGATGCAATAAAGGCTTTGCTGATAGCGTTTTTGATTTTCTCAATGGTAAAGTTCTCCGTCTTTCCATCGCGTTTGATGATTCTCGTTTCCATATAACCTATAATGTTTGTTCATAAATAACTGCCTACAAAGGTACAGTATTTTCTTCGATTTTGCGCAATAGGGGACTCTACTTTTTTCGCAAAAAACAGTCTGTTTTCCGCCCAATGCCCGTGTGGAGCGGAAAGCCGTCCCAAGCAAAAAAAATATATGTTTCCAAGATATTTGTGTATGTGCGGAAATAAGTATAACTTTGCCGCAAACGAATAGTTTTACGCTCAACCATGTCAAAATCCATGCTATCCAAAGCACAAGTCAAATGGGTGCGCAGCCTGCAGGCGAAAAAGGTACGCGATGCAGAGGGGATCTTTGTGGCAGAGGGTGAGAAGTGTGTCGGGGAGTTGCGCAAGGCTTTTGAGTTGATGCTGCTCATCACCGACCGGAACGCCACGCCTGCCGAGATAGCGCAGATGTCCTCACTGCGTACGCCGCAGGGGGTGATAGGCATTTTCCGCAAGCCCCTGTCCGACAAAACCTTGCCTCTTGCGGGCGATCTGCCGGAAAGCGGGTTGGTAGTAGCATTGGATTGCGTGCAAGACCCGGGTAATCTCGGGACGATTATCCGCACCTGCGATTGGTTCGGAGTGCGCACTATTTGCTGTTCGCAGGACACGGCGGATTGCTATAATCCCAAAGTTGTCCAAGCCACGATGGGTGCCTTGGCGCGGGTGCGATTGCACTATGGCGCATTGCCCGCGTGGTTGCAGGCGTGCCGCGAGGAGGGGCTGCCCGTTTACGGCACGCTGCTCAACGGGCGCGACATCTATGCCCCCTCGGCTGTTGCGCGGTCCGCACGCGGGATTATCGTGATGGGCAACGAGGGGAACGGGCTTTCGGCGGCGGTGCGCGAGCAGGTTACGCACCCGCTGTTCATTCCCCCTTATCCCGCCGATGCCGAAACCTCCGAGAGCCTCAATGTCAGCATTGCCACGGCGGTCGTCTTGGCGGAGTTTCGCAGACGCAGCCGTTGAAGTTGCAACTTTCCATAAACGATAGACAAACTGTATGAATCGAAACTATTTCCTCGTAGCGGCTCTTGCGCTCTGCACTGTTGCCGCAGCCACGCCTCTTCGGGCGCAAAGCAACCCTTTTACCGAAGACACCTACCAACTCGTTACTGCCACCGAGCAGTTGCAGGACTCCGACCAAATCATCATCGGCTTGTACACGGTCAATCAGCCCTATATCATGGGGTATTTCGATGAGAGTGTGTCGAAAAACAACATCCGTGCCATTGCAGGCTCCTATACGGCAAACCGCACCCAGGTATCGGAGAATGAGAACGCTGTCTATACGCTCCATACAGCGGAGTTAGACGGTCGGCAGGTGTTCTATATCCAGGACGAGATACGCTACGAGGAGGCGTATTTGGTGGCGAGCGGCGGTAAAACCAAGAATGTGCTGGCAGCGTGGAACAAGTTGTACGACAGCAAGACCTACGGCAACTACGGCTATTGGGATATTGCCATTGCCGCCAACGGCGAGGCGACTATCTGCAACAAAGGTAACAGTTTGGGCAAGTATCTGCAGTACAACGCCACCAACCGTCTGTTTGCCTGCTATCAAGAGCCGAACAGTCAGACTGCGGTCAGCATCTATCGTCTTGTCCGTGCTATCGGGGATACTACGGCGATTCTTGCCGCACCCGTCGCGTTTGGGACGGTGTGCCTGCGCGGTGAAAGCGTGGGCGGCAGCACGACGCAGACCGTTTATGCCAACGGCTTGTCGGCGGATATCTCGCTGCACTTGAAGCATGGCAGCCCCTTCCGTCTGTCGGTCAATACCTTACCGATGTCGGGCGGCGATCTCACACTCTCCTACGAAGCCGCAGCAGCTGGGGTGTATTCCGACACTTTGGTGTTGCAAAGCGGTGCGGTTTGCCACGAGGTAGGCGTTTCGTTGCAGGTGGTTTGCCCCAAGACAGTAGCAGAAGCCGTGCAGTCGGCGGAGTATGAACCGTTGTTTTTGGACACGGTGGTTGTGACCAAGAAGTACGACCGGTATGTCTTTGTGCGCGATGCCACAGGGTCTATGCTGATTTATGACAACGGGGATAGTGCGGGTAAGCGGTATGCCAAAGACCTCAAGAACGGTCATGTCTTAATCGGGGTAGAAGGGAGGTTCCACAATTATTACGGAGTGCCCGAGTTGCTTCCGACGGCGGCATGGCGTGTGGGCAATCGCACAGTAACCTGCGAGCCGGAACGCTTCGACCGTCCGGACGACACGGCAGTGCCTGTCGCGGTGGATTCCGCTGATGTCTGCCGCTATCTGCGCTTGGAGGGCGTGGTGATTGACGGGGAGAATACGGCTTCGGCGCAGTGGTTGTCGCCGATAGGGGTGAGCGAGGTCTTCGGGAAGCCCTCCCTTTACGATACACCTTCCGTTTTGGATGCCGTTGTGATGATAGACCACGATGTCGTGCAACTCTGGTATGTCAGCCAGCAGCCTTTCGGGACGGGGGTAGAGTCGGTGTCGGTTACGCCCGTTGTGCGCAAGACCATGCGCAACGGCATAGTTGTTGTGGAGCAAGACGGGATTACCCATACCCTCATGGGGGCTTCGCTTTGAGGTGGCTTTCCTTTTCGAGATAAAGAGCCATTAAAAGTATTCCTACTAAGCCGTGTAGAACGCTTTCCGAACCCTTATTTTGCCTGAGAAATAACTATGTTCTCTATTAAAAAAGACTTTATAGGGTCTTTTTTGTGAAGAAAAAAGACTTTCGGCGGTCTTTTTTTTTGATATGAGGCTTGTATAAACAACACAAAAGTCGTACCTTTGCCGCCGATATGACAAACGAATTAGACATAGACCAACTGCAGCGATGGTCGAATATGCGCATAGCAGAGGTGTCGATGACCCACCACCGCTACTTGTACCATCAAATCAACTGGGACAACCGCCTTATCTGTCTCAAGGGGGCAAGGGGCGTCGGCAAAACCACTTTGCTCTTACAGCACATTCACGCAGCCTTTGCAGACACGCAGAGCGTACTCTATGTGTCGATGGACAATCTTTGGTTCCAAACACACGACCTTTTGGATTTGGCAGAGTACTTCTATACGCATGGCGGGACACACCTGTTCCTCGATGAGATACATTACTTGCCTCATTGGCAGACAGTAATCAAAAACCTATACGACAATTTCTCGAAACTGCATATTGTCTATACGGGTTCTTCGATGTTGCAACTCTCTGCACACGAGGGTGATTTGTCGCGCCGGCAACGAGTATATACGCTGCATGGTATGTCATTCCGCGAGTTTCTGCTCTTTGAGGGGTATCCTATTGGTGATGCGATTGATTTAGAGACACTACTCACAAAACACACCTCCATTGCTGCAGCACACTTAGATGGACATCGGATTCTTCCCCTCTTTTCAGAATATCTGCAACACGGCTACTATCCCTTCTACCGAGAGGCAGGAAATGGGTTCTACGAACGGCTGCAAAGTGCCGTACGGCAAGTCTTAGAGAGCGAGTTGCCGTTAGTGGATGATGTATCGTATAGCACGGTACAGAAAATACAGAAAATGCTTATCATTCTTGCGGAGCGTGTACCATTCACGCCCAAGATGGCAGAAGTATATCGAGAGTTAGAAACTAACCGCAGCAATGGACTGAAAATGCTCTACACCCTGCAACGGGCAGACCTGCTGGCACTGTTCTCGTCCGAAGTCAAGAATCTCAAAGCACTCAGCAAGCCTGACAAAATATACTTAGAGAACACCAACTTGATGTACTGCCTAACATCCCATATCGACAAAGGAACACTGCGGGAGACTTTCTTCTATAACCAAATGCGGCAAACGCAAGAAGTACTGATGTCCAAGCAAGGCGATTTTGAGATTAACCGACAGTATATTTTCGAGGTAGGCGGCGCAAACAAGACCTTCGACCAGATAAAAGACCTGCCCAACGGATATCTCGCCATCGATGATATTGAGATAGGCAGTGGAAATCGTATTCCACTGTGGATGTTCGGATTACTCTATTAGACTACCACTGCTATGACCCAAAATATGCTCCATGAATGCTCGTAATGGGGTATCCGTTAATGCCCGTTAAAAGGGTCTCCACTAATGACCATTAAAAGCCATTAAAGGGAGGGGGGATGAGGAATTGGGAATTAGGCATTAGGAATTGGCGGAGGGCTGACATAGAAGTTCTAGATGAACTAGATGTTCTAGAGATATTGTTTGGCTGATTAGCCTGACGGCTCTTTTGGCGGGGAGCAGGGGTGGCGAAGGGCGGCGGGTTTTAGTTTTTGTAGGCGAGGTAGTGGCGGAGTTGTTGGGCTTCGAGTGAGCGCATATAGTTTTCCATATAGGCATAGTCCGGTGTGCCGTCGGGGGTTACGGGGAGAAGGATTATTTGGCGGCTCATACGCTGAGCATTAAACTTATAGCCATAGGTATATTTAACTTTCTGCTGTAAGATTGCTTGCTTGAGAAATAGGTATATGTATTTAGAGGAGTTAGCAGATAATTTCTGTTTGCAATGTAGGCGTTTTACATCATCAGAGAAAAGACACTGATATGGATGGTAAAATGATTCACAGACACTACCATTATAATTAACGCCCAACACATCTTTATCTATACTATCATTCCTGTTGTTTACCCACTCCGTTATCCCATTATTACTATCCGATGCCCCAATAAAAGGCGTATTCCCTGAATGCATATTAGCCGCAGTCAGTCTAACACCGGATGAGATACTAAATATCTCGTTAATGGCAAATTCTTTCCAATTTAGTTTATCTAAAGTAGGCAGTTGGATATTACTCTGCTTGTTCACTCTTTCTTGGAGTATAGGCAGGGCTTGGGTGAGGAGTTTATGCTCTACTGCACGCATATAGTCTTCCATATACTGCCAATCGGGGGTGCCGTCGTGGGTTACGGGGAGAAGGATGGTTTGACGCTTTAATCGTTGGTTGGATATCTTATAACCATAACTATATTTCGCACAATTTTGTTGTAATATGGGACTGACAAATTTTAGAGCATATAGACTTACTGTACTCTTGGCTTCGAGTACAGATACATCAGATGTTGCGATAAATGGATAACTATGTACAAAGGTACAACCGACACTACCATTATTGTTTATTGAGATAGTTGGAGAGAAGGTTGTCTCTGTGGGCTGTGGTTGAGTGAAACCATATACCCCGTTTGTACTTTCTGATGCGGTAATTAGAGGTGTACTACCAATGTTGTATTGACGAGAAGATACACTATTCGCATTTCCCCTTTTTACGCTAAAGAGTTCTTCTACATGAAACTCTTTCCAAGTGCATTCTTGTAATGTCTTCATATCGTTGCTTTTTTATTGTCGCAGGTAAGGGTACCCGCAAACACGGTGGGGGTTAGTCGTTCTGTGTGTTGGTAAATAGATAGCCTCTGCCGTGGGTAACCATATTAAACTCAAAAGTGAGGTAGTCTGCCATTGTCTTTTCAAAGTCGGCTTCGGTGGGTATGGTGTCATTGAAATAGTAGAACGAGTGCAGCCATTCGTCGTCCGGCAACACCGTAGAGCGTACCATAAAATCGGTATGCACCGGTTTATTGTTGAACCAACAATCCAACAACAATTTCTTTCGCTCAGCGGCTCGCTCTGTGGGAAGTAGACCGATATGCGGTGCTACCTCATAGCCGTCGTCCTTGAAGTTAACGAATTTGGCATAGTAGTTATCAGGGTGCGGACGGTGCGCACGGAATATAGCTATCACGGGATTAACACCTACACCAAAGAAAGTCTGTGGGTTGAGTGTGATAACACCTTCCAATGTATGATGCAGAAGGATATACTCTTTCTCTGCTTTGTCCTCTTTTCTCTTGCCAACCATAGTCGATTGCGGCACAATAACGGCACATTGTGCGCCATCGTCGAGCGAATCAAGAAGATGGCTGATAAAGTGTAACTCGCTTAAGTGGGCGGTATCTTTGCTTTTTGCCAGCGAGTATGGTGGGTTCATCATCCCAACCGTGAAGTGTTTTTGGCGCAACTCCTCAGTGGTAAAACGGAAGAAATCATTACATACAAGATTGCTCTGACCATCTCCACGCAGTATCATATTGGTAGTAGCAATAGAGAACATACCTTCGTTCATCTCTATGCCGTGCAATTGGTCGCGTTTGATGTCGTTACGCTGCTGTTGTGTGCGGGCTTTGGAAAGCATTTGTTGCATCGCCGCTACGAGGAAGCCGCCTGTGCCACAGCAGGGGTCAAGTATTTTGTCGGTCGGCTTGAGCTCAAGCAGTTCGCAGAAAAGCGTAGTGATATGTTTCGGAGTGAGAATAATACCCAACGACTGTCCATCGCCCCCACTGTAACTCATAAACTCTCCATAAAACCGTCCAAGTACATCTTCGGCACTATTGTAGTTGAATGCCGTCAGCACACGGGAATAGAGGTACTCGGCAAAATAGCGCAACGGAGTTCTGCCAAGGCGACTATTCGTAGCAGAAAGATTCGGGCGGTTGGCAATAAAACGGAACTGGTCGAGTACTTGCGACTTCTTTTGTTCGGGAGCCACTTTTACTCTACTCATATATTCTTCTACGGCATGAAATATCTTTGCGCCATCGGTATCAATAGCGTCTCCCGTCAGTTGCTCGGTATCGAAATCTTCGTTTTGCAATGCAAGCAGGATAGCCGATACCACAACCGGTTTTTCAAGATTACTTAACGAGCCATAAGTATGGAGGTCTTCGTGCAGTTTTTGCGCGCTGTTCAGTATGTTTTCCAGTTCGATTTGTTCGGCAGTCTTGTGATTGAGCACCTCTGTTTGATAGAAATTCTCAATGTTGGTAGCGGTAAACTGCGAAAAGTCCTGTTGTGGTTTGATGATTTGGTACCCTGCAGGCGTGATATAGACGGGCTGTATCTTCATTCTACCCTGCTCTGTACCACTGCACCCGAAAGCAAATACTTTCTTGAACGGACTGCCCGTAACAATCTTTTGCCCGTAATGTACTGCTCCGTTGACGGCATAGTCCGTAATAGAAGTATTGTCCATCAGCAAGTTCGTACGACGGTCATCGAGGAACTTAATATGCTTGTCCGTGTCTGCTTTGTCCTCTATAACAATAATAAAATCGCCTACCTGCGCCACGAACTCGGGGAAACCTTTCTTTCCCGTACCCCGTTTAGAAGCCGTGCGTAACGCCTCACAGATTGGTTCAATGTTGCTGCCGTTCTCGGTGTAGGCAATTTGGGCAAAATCGAGAAGGTTACCAATAATGCGGTCGGTCTGTTTCTCGTAGTTGGTCATTGTGCATAGATATTAGGGCAGTTTGTAGTTGTTCTATATGCACAAAAAACGCGAGCGTAACTTGCTCGCATTGCGGCCCTCAGAATTGCCTTACAGAATACAAGTCACGCCCGCGCGATATAGCACGGGCGTTTGCTTTGACTTGTTCCGATTCTGTTTAATTGAAGTTTCTGAGGTTTCAATGCGAATAGAACAATAGCAAACGCTAAAGTTAGGAGTGATATGTAGTGCAGACCATGGGCGCACCCCTTTCCGCCCAATGGTTTGTTTCGGCTGCAAAAGTACTACTTTTTAGGGAAATAGGCAAGAGGGGGAGAGGCTTATTTTAATGTGTAATGTTTAATTTGTAATTTTTAATTGGGGGGAATTAGGAATTGGGGGAGGGCTGACATAGAAGTTCTAGATGAACTAGATGTTCTAGAGACATTGTTGGGCTGCGCAAGCACGCAAAGTCACTACAGGGGCGGGTAAGCGTATTTACAGGGGCGGGTAGAAGTATTTTCGGCATTGCTTCAAAGTATTGAGAAAGTATTCTTATCCTTCGCTTATCCTTCGCTTATCCTTCGGTTATCCTATACGCAGGTCTGCAGGAAATTGCGGTACAGGTTGGGTCAATTAGGAATGAGGAATGAAGAATGAGGAATTGGGGGAGGTCGGGTTCGAGGGTATTTTGAGGGGAAAGGGAGGGAAGGGAGGTGGGACTATTCAAGGGAGGGGAGGAAAGTACACACGACCTCCCCTACACATCCAAGGGAGAGGATTGAAGAGATGCGGTAGCCCCCTCGCTGAGGGGGTGTGGGGGAGTCTTCTCTTTTGACGGGGCGAGGTGGGGAGTTCACCCGACCTCCCCTACACATCCAAGGGAGAGGATTGAAGAGATGCAGTAGCCCCCTCGGTGAGGGGGTGTGGGGGAGTCTTCTCCTTTGACGACGCGAGGTGGGGAGTTCACCGAGGGGAGAAGCGCGGGGAGTTGTGTATGTACGAGAAATCGTGTACCTTTGCATGCGGGAACCGTAGAAACTATACAGGTAACCCATAGAAGTTACACGCGCGAACCATAGAAGTTACACACGCGAAATAGTGAATGTATATGCGCGAAGAATGGAAGATGAACCTACGACAACGGCTTGGTCTGGAATTGGAGCGGCTGCGACGCCATAACCTGCAACAACTGCACCCCCTGCAACAACTGTTCTGGGAGTCCACTCTGCGTTGCAATGTCGCCTGCCTGCACTGCGGCAGCGACTGCTCCTCCTCCACCCAAACACCCGATATGCCCGCCGAAGATTTCCTGCGGGTCATAGACTCTATCACCCCCCATGTGAACCCGCACCATGTGATGATCGTCATCTCCGGCGGCGAACCGCTGATGCGCTCCGACTTGGCAGACATCGGGCTTGCCCTCCACCAACGCGGCTATCCGTGGGGCATGGTGACCAACGGCTTAGCCCTTACGCCCGCACGCTTTGCCCAACTACGGCAAGCAGGGCTGTCGTCGATGAGCATCAGTCTTGACGGCTTGGAAGATGACCACATCTGGATGCGGCAGCACCCGCTGGCGTTTCAGGGGGCGGTGCGTGCTATCCGCCTTGCTGCGGCAGACCCCGACCTTGTATGGGATGTCGTGACCTGTGTGAACCAACGCAACATCACCCGCTTGGACGCGCTGCGCGAGCGGCTACAGGCGTTGGGCGTGCGGCACTGGCGGCTGATCACCATTGACCCAATGGGACGCGCCAAAGAGAATCCGCTGCTGCTCCTTTCGGACGAACAGACGACCTGTCTCCTCGATTTCATCGCGGAACATCGGCGGCAAGGGCTGTCGGTGTCGTACTCCTGCGAGGGGTTCCTCGGCGGCTACGAGGGGAAAGTGCGCAACCATCTGTTCCATTGCGCGGCGGGGGTCAGCGTGGCATCCGTGCTGATTGACGGCAGCATATCTGCCTGCACCAGCATTCGCGGCAAATACTACCAAGGGAATATCTATCGCGATGACTTCTGGACCGTGTGGGAGCAGCGTTTCCAGCCCTACCGGAACCGCGATTGGATGCGTCGCTCCGCGCCGTGCGCGCAATGCGCCGTGTATCGCTATTGCGAGGGGGGCGGCATGCACCTGCGCCGCGAAGACGGGTCGCTGATGCTGTGCCGCTATCACAACGCACACCGGACATAGGCGGCACGGGGTGCAATGCCTGACCGGTCGGTGCAACAGCGTAATTTTAAGGGATATTTGCGGCAAGATTTGCAGCAATGCGGAGTTTTTACTATCTTTGCAGCCCGATACGAAGACAGCATGGGAAACGGAATACTCATTAAACATCATAATATGAAAACTTTATTAAAATACTCGGGTGCTATTCTGGTACTGTTGGGTGTTGTGTGCCTGTTAGTGTACTATGTCGGGGTTCGGACGAATGCCATGTTGGTAGTGGCGATGGTCTTGGAGGTGGTAGGCATACTGACTTTTATCCTGACCAACAAATACATTGAGTAAACGCAAGGGTGCCGAGTGTGGTAATCCGCTTGCGCGATATGTGGTTTCACGCCTTTCACGGCGTGTTGCGCCATGAGAAAACGGAAGGGAATACCTTTCGCGTGAGCGTGTGCCTGACGCTGCCGGACACGGTGGGTGCGCAGACGGACGACATCGCACAGACGGTGGATTACCGAGAGGTCTATCGGTTGGTGGCGCAGGAAATGGCGCAACCCGCAGATCTGATAGAACATGTGGCGTGGCGTATCCGACAAGCCCTGCAGTCCGCCTTTCCGCAGGCGGAAAGGGTGAGCGTGGTCGTAGGCAAAAAGTCGCCGCCGTTGGGCGGACAAGTGGAATGGGCTGAGGTGGAGATATAGGTATTGCAACAAAGGACATGGCAGAATTTAACGACGCAGTGAAGCAGCATTTGACGGGGATGTACCAGGACTGGTTCCTGGACTATGCCTCGTATGTGATATTGGAGCGTGCCGTCCCCGCTATCGAGGACGGACTCAAGCCCGTGCAGCGCCGTATCCTGCATGCCATGAAAGGGGTGGACGACGGGAAATACAACAAGGTCGCCAATATCGTCGGACAGACCATGCAGTATCACCCGCACGGCGACGCAAGCATCGGCGACGCATTAGTGCAGTTGGGGCAGAAAGACCTCCTAATTGATTGTCAGGGAAACTGGGGCAATGTCCTCACAGGCGATGGCGCAGCCGCTCCGCGATACATCGAAGCCCGACTGAGCAAGTTTGCGTTGGAGACCGTGTTCAACCCCAAGACCACCCACTGGATGCTGTCGTACGACGGGCGCAAGAAAGAGCCGATACACCTGCCCGTGAAGTTTCCCCTGCTGCTGGCGCAAGGGGTGGAAGGCATTGCCGTAGGACTCAACTCCAAGATACTGCCGCATAACTTCAACGAGTTGTGCGATGCTTCGCTGGCGTACCTCAAAGGGGAGGAGTTTCACCTGTTCCCCGACTTCCCGACCGGCGGCGAGATCGATGTGAGCCGGTACAACGACGGGGAACGGGGAGGCACTATCCGCATTCGTGCCAAGATACAAAAAGCCGACGACAACCGCACCCTGATTATCACGGAAATACCCTACGGGACTACCACGAGCAAGATTATCGAGACCATACTCCGTGCGAACCAGAAGGGGAAAATCAAGGTGCGCAAGGTGGACGACTACACGGCGGAAGAGGCGAAAATCGTGGTGCAGTTAGCCCCCGGCAGTTCGTCGGACAAAGCCATTGATGCACTATACGCCTTTACGGATTGCGAGGTGAATATATCGCCCAACTGCTGTGTGGTGCAGAACAAAAAGCCGATATTCACGAATGTGAGCGAGTTGCTGCGGATGAGCACGGACAACACCCGCGCACTGCTCAAATGGGAGTTGGAAATCCAAAAAGCCGAATTGGAAGAACAGTACTTCTACACCTCGTTGGAGAAGTTATTCATCGAGAACCGTATCTACAAGGAAGAGGGGTACGAGAACGCACCCAACAAGGAGAAACTGATAGCCTTCGTGGATGAGGCATTGGAGCCGTGGAAAGCCAAACTGATACGCGAGGTGCGCAAAGAAGACATCGAAAGGCTCTTTGAGATACGCATGCTGCGTATCACCAAGTTCGACTCCAAGAAAGCCGACGAACTGATGCGCGATCTCGACCGAAAGATTAAAGGGACTGTCAAAAACCTTAACCACCTGACCGACTACACGATTGCCTGGTTCGAATCGCTGAAAACCCGATACGGCGCACGCTATCCCCGGCGGACAGAGGTGCGGAACTTCGCCAATATCAACATAAAGACCATCGTGGAAGCCAACGAGAAACTGTACATCAACCGCGCGGAAGGCTTCATCGGAACGGGGCTGAAGAAAGATGAGTTCTTGTGCAACTGCTCGGATATCGACGATGTGATTATCTTCCACAAGAGCGGCAAATACAAGATTGTGAAGGTCGCCGACAAGTTGTTCGTCGGCACGGACATTCTGCACATTGACATCTTCCGCAAGAATGACCAGCGGACTATTTACAACGCCATATATCGCGACGGGAAAGCCGGGGTCTATTATGCGAAACGCTTTGCCGTTACCGGCATTGCACGCGACAAGGAATACGACCTCACACAAGGCAAGCCCGGCTCGAAAGTGTTGTATTTTACAGCAAACCCCAACGGCGAGGCAGAAGTGGTGCGTGTGCTGCTGAAACCAGCACTGCATCTCAAGAAGGTTGAGGTTACCAAAGACCTGAGCGAACTGAGCGTCAAGAGCCGCAACGCCCGCGGAAATATACTGACCAAGTACGAGGTGAAATCCATTACGCTCAAGCAGAAAGGACACTCCACCTTAGGCGGACGCAAGGTGTGGTTCGACCCCGATGTGCTGCGCATTAATTACGACGGGCAGGGACAATACTTGGGCGAGTTCGTGGAGAACGACCGCATCTTGGTCATTACCCACACGGGAGACTACTACATTACCTCTTTCGATTTAACGGCACACTTTGGACAGAACATTTGGCGCATTGAGAAATACGATGCGCAAAAGGTATGGTCATTGGCTATGTGGAACGCTGATTTGGGCTACTACTACGGCAAGCGTTTCCAGTTGGACGCGACAGTCAAACCGCAGAATATGGCGGGAGAGAACAGCGATAGTCGGGTGGAGGTGCTGACGGACAGGGAAGATGCCGTGTTCCGTTTGGTATTCACGGACGAGGCAAAGCCCTGCTTGGAGGTGGCAATGGCGGAGTTTATTGATGTCAAGTCGCCCAAAGCGAAAGGGAAGCGGTTCTCGACCTTGGATGTTGCCCGCATTGAAGATATTACGCCCACGCCACAGCCCGAAGAGGAAGAAGCACCGCAGGCAGAGGAAGACAAAAGCGACGACACAGGGAAGGCAGAAACTCCCGCTGTTGATGTGCCTTTCACGATTAGCAACGATGTCCCCGAAGACAGTCTTCCAGTGGATGAGCAATTAAGCCTGTTCTAAAACCTGCCAATTTGGCAGGACCAAATGAATTGGCACGCTATATGTACACCCCTTGGGGTGAACCCAATTAAAGCAATACAGATATGGCAAAGAACAAACATAAAAACAGTGCAGAAGCCCAAGAGGCACAACAAGTAGAGCCCCAACACGCCGAAGAGACACAGGCAAATGCGGCAACAGCCGACACGACAAACGAGGCACTTAAGGCTGCCAACGCGAGCCTGCAAGCCAAAGTGGAGGAACTGGAGAAGAAAGTGGCAGAGTTGGAAGACGCGAAATTGCGCCAGATGGCAGAGTTTGACAACTATCGCCGCCGCACCAACAAAGAGAAATTAGACCTTATGGAGACAGCCGGTGAGAAGATATTCACCGAAATGCTGTCGCTCATCGATGACTTTGAGCGGGCATCGGAGGCAATGCACAAGACCGAAGATGTGGCAAGTCTGCGCGAGGGTGTGGACTTGATATATCAAAAGTTTATGCGTTTCCTTGGCAAACACGATGTGCATGCCATTGAGACCAAAGATGCAGATTTCAACACCGACGAACACGAGGCGATAACCACCTTTGCTGCCGGCGAAGACAAGAAGGGCAAAGTGGTGGACTGCACCCAAAAGGGCTATAAATTAGGCGACAAGGTGATACGCTTTGCCAAAGTGGTAGTAGGAGAATAAAGTATGGCTGAGAAAAGAGATTACTACGAGGTGTTGGGCGTGGATAAAAACGCCACAGCCGATGAAATAAAGAAAGCGTACCGCAAAAAAGCGATACAGTATCACCCCGACAAGAATCCGGGCGACAAAGATGCCGAAGAGAAATTCAAGGAGGCTGCCGAGGCGTATGAGGTGCTGTCCGACCCGCAGAAGCGTCAACGCTATGACCAGTTCGGACATGCCGGTATGGGTGATATGGGCGGATTCGGCGGACATGGGATGACGATGGAGGATATATTCTCCCAATTTGGCGACATCTTTGGCGGAGCAGGCTTCGATTTGGGCGATTTGTTTGGCGGAGGTAGCCGCAGTTCGCGTGGAGGACAGCGTGTTCTCCGCGGTTCGGACTTGCGCGTGAAAGTGAAACTTACCTTGGAGGAGATAGCCACCGGCACGGAGAAAAAGATAAAGGTGCGCAAGTTGGTCACTTGCCCCGTTTGCCACGGCACAGGCAGTGCCGACGGCGGACAAGGGGATGTTTGTCCCACCTGCAAGGGGACAGGGCGCACGATTCGCGCTCAACGCGGGATATTCGGCATGATGCAGGTACAGGAAGAGTGTCCGACCTGCCACGGCGAAGGGCGTATTATCAAGAACAAATGCGCAAAATGTCAGGGCGAAGGCGTAGTACGCGATGAGGATATTATCAGTATCAATATCCCCGCAGGCGTGTCGGGTGGTATGCAACTGACTGTGCAGGGCAAGGGGAATGCTGCACCGCGCGGAGGTGTACCGGGCGACCTGTTGGTACTCATCGAAGAGGAGGAACATAAGGACTTCGTGCGCGATGGGAGCGATTTGGTATATAACCTGCTATTGGATATGCCGACGGCTATCTTGGGCGGGCAAGTACAGATACCTACCCTCACAGGGGATGTCAAGATAACTATTACACCGGGGACACAACCCGGTAAAGTACTCCGTATGCGCGGCAAGGGGTTGCCTTCCATTGACCGCTACGGGCGGCGTATGGGTTCCGGTGATTTGCTTATCAATGTAGGGGTATATATTCCGGAGCGGCTGTCACGCGATGAGAAAAAACTGATTGAGCAGTTGCAGTCCAGCCCGAATATCGCGCCCGGGACTGCCGACAAACGCAATTTCTTTAAGAACCTGTTCGGATGAAAAAAAGGACGGTCTTACTCACCCTGTTGGTATGCCTCAGTGCGATAGTTCGCGCCGAGGCATTTCCCGTTTTTGGAGTGGATAGTGTAGGCAGTACATTCTTTCGCGAGTGGTATCAATGGGGTGAGTTGCAACACTATTTGGACAATTTCTCCGACTATAGCATCTATGAGGCGGAAACAACGGGCGAATGGTCACTACCCGAACAGTTGGTGTTCTCGGTGAACGGCAACTCCTTTACATGGAATCGCTACTACTTGGACGGGCTGCGCATTGACAGCCGCATGTTTGCAGGTAGTACCCTGTTCCATTTGGATATGATGGAACATTCCCTCGCTCTCGATTATCATCGTGGCAGTCTTTATTTCACAGCCGACAGCGTACGCCGCAGCCGCGTATCGCTGAGTGGTAATGCAGGCGGCTTGGGCGGTATTGCGCCCGGCACAAAGCAACTGCTGAATATCCAACACAAGTCTGGTGCAGAACGCCTCTACCAACAAGACGCACTGAACACGCGTATGCACCTGCTCGGCGGCGGACAATTGGATGGCGTGTATGGCATTCGTGCCTTCGGACAGACTTTCTACCAACACGCATACGCCAACTATGGTGTTCGCCGCCAACTCAAGATGAACTACCAAGGCGTGGACGGCACTTTCGATTCCCCTTACTACAAGGCGCAGTTAGACGGGGTGTTGCCCCTACCCAAGAATACGGTGGTTGATAGAATAGGTTACCTATTCGCTGCACAAGGACGCGATGACCTCTACTCCGAGTTCATGTACAACGACAACGAATTGGCACAGCAACGCTCCTATACACTAACCCTCTATGGCAAGAAGGATTATGGACGCAACGGCAACTTGACCACAGGTGTAACATGGGCGTTGCACGATATTCGGCACAATGAATTGTCTTTTACCCGTAACATCATAGACCAAGACGGTGAAGCCTTTGAGCCGTGGTATGCCGATGGTCGTACCCACGAACTCAATTGGGCAGTAAACTACCGGTACACCCTTCTTCCGTGGCTGCAACTCCACCTTGACACCTACAATTCCCTCCTCCATTTTCGCCCCGCAACGCGCCAATGGAGCAATGCCATTACCTATCAAACGCTCAATATGGATACGCCGCAGCCGCTCTACGCCTATTACTGGGAGTCTGCGGCTTTCACCTCCGGGCTATTGGAGAACAGTGTATCGTTGGAGGCGGACAAACAGATTCTGCCATGGCTGCGATTGCGCGGTATGCTTGCGGTAACTTTGGATGGTATTGTTCTGCGCAACAAGTCCGTTATTACGCCATCGTGGGAGGCGTTATTCGGTATGCATTTCACGCCTGCCAAGTGGTTTTCGGCAGACATCATCCTTGCCAACTATCGTACCCGCTATTCCTACAACAATGTGCAGTATTTAAGCGATGACTTTCTCAATGGCACAGCACGCTACGCAGACGGCACTGTTCTAACCACAACGGGTGGACGGTATCACCATCTTGACAAGCACCTTATGCAACCGCAGTATTTCGTGTTGGATATTCCTTTCCGCTTTACAATAGGCCGACACGAGATTTCCGTGCTGACCAGTGTCAAGAAGTACTATAACCTTTGGACTACCACCTACATGGGCGACACGGAAGCCGATTACACCGGCGTTGGCGTAAGCCAAGACGGCTACAACCAGTTGGACTACACCGTCTATGCGATGAACCCTACGGAGCGTAACTACCTTATCACGACAGCCCCTACCACAAGTTCCAAATTCCTTTTTAACACACCTCTATTTGCCTCCAATGAGATAAAATACGCCTATAACGGCAAGAAAGTATTCTTTGCATTTAGTTGGCAAAGTTACTGTGTGAGCGGTACATCCGCTTTGGGTAACGGTGTGTTGAGCAACAACATTGGTGTGTTGAGCGAATCGACCGCCTCACCCAATATCGCGCTCAACAATGCCAATATGATGCAAACCGATGCCGGTGTGCGTGTGCTGGGGCGTTTAGACCAAGACCGCGCTTTCATTGCCCGTTTGCAACTCGGAGTTAATATCACGGAGCATTGGCAACTTTCCTTGTCGGGTAAGTTTAAGGATGGTACACCCATGACCAATTTCCGCTCTCTGCTCTATACCGATGCCAACGGTCGGCAGCAGGCAGTTATCTGGAATGCCGATACGCGTGGTGACAACACTGTTGATGCTCACTTTGGAAAACGCGAAGACTCGTTCTTCAATTTTGACTTACGCCTGCGTTATCGGGGTGCGATACGGGGAGTCCCATTCTCTGCCGAGGCTACCTGCTACAATTTCTGGGACTTCGGTACCGCCTTGGGCGAATACACCTTCGACTATTGGCCGGAAACGGGTAAAGATGTGCCGGGGCACCGTTACGCACTGCAACTCTGCGTACCGCGTGGCTTGATTGTAAAAGTAAGTGTAGGGTTCGAGAAACAGGAATAGTATGCTTCGAAAACTACTGCATAATACCGGCTTTCTCTTGGCTATCCACTTGCTTTGCCTATTGGCATTGGGGGTATGCCGTTGGTTGCTGCTGTTCTACAACACACCGGCAGGAGGTATCGAATGGGCATGGGGAGGACGGGCTATGGTTATCGGGCTGAAATTCGACAACCTGATTGCCTGCTATGTGACGGCGCTACCGCTGCTGTTCCTAACGATATGGACACTCTGCACGGCACATCGGACGGCGTACGATCGCCTAACTCATAAAGCATTACGGGCTATCGGTTGGTACTACGGCGTAGTCTATGCACTCGGACTAATCATTGAGGTTGCCAATGTGCGCTATTTCCGTTTCTTCGACAATCACTTGAACATATCCGTTGTGGAATGGTTCGGGTTTGTTCGGGACACTGCAGGTATGCTATTCGGCGACACCACCAACCTGCTTGCCCTGTTGGTTGCAGTCGTGCTTATCGGGCTGTTCGAATGGGTGCTTATTGCCATTGTACGCTCGGCTTGCCGTCGTATAGACACGGTCGCTTCGTCCGTTTCGTGGCAGCAATATGCAGGCGGTATCGGTCTGTCCCTGCTGCTCTACGGGGCGTGTTTTTGTGGGATACGCGGCAGTTTTCAACGCTATCCGTTGGATGTCAGTTTTGCCTACTTCTGCGACAATGCGTTCTACAACAAGTTAGGCGTTAACCCGATATTCAATATTATCAAGAGTGCCGAATATACGGCGCAACCTCTCCCCCCCCTGCTTGCTGAAACCGATGAAGCGGACGCCCTCGCCGCCATACAACAGGAACTCGGTGTAGAAGACGCCACCCCACAACACCCGCTACGGCGCCCTGTTCCCGCTACGGACGGATTAGGCAAACAGAATGTGGTGGTTATTCTTATGGAGTCGATGAGTACCGCCCATTTGGACGAGATGTACCATGGCGAGCACATTACGCCTTTCCTCTCTTCGTTGCGCAGCAAGTCGCTCTATTTCAGCAATTTCTATTCGGCAGGCGTACATACCAACAACGGCATTACCGCCACGCTCTACGGCTATGGTCCGAACTTCGCCAAGGCCACTATGCGTGTGCCGTCGGACAATTATATGGGGCTGCCTTACGCCCTGCGCCAAAACGGATACAACACATTCGCTTTTGTCACGGGAAACCCGCAATACGACAATATGAACTCGTTCTTCTATGACAATAGTATAGAACGAGTCTATTCGCTCTACGACTATCCGTCGAGTGCCGTAGTGAACAACTTCGGGGTGCCGGACGACTATATATTCTCTTTCGGGGTGCAACAGTTAGCGCAGCGTGCCGATACCACCGAGAAGCCTTTCTTTGCACTCTTCCTGACCGTGAGCAACCATACGCCCTTTGTTATTCCCGATGCGTACCGGTCGCGAGGCGGTGGTGAGCAACAGCAGATTATTGCCTACGCCGATGATGCATTGCGAGCATTTATGGAACAGGCGCAGCAGACCGCATGGGGACGCAATACCGTGTTTGTCTTGGTGGGCGACCACGGGAATCCCACTTCCACCGACTACGACTACAACCTCCAATACAACACGATTCCCTGTTTCTTTGTCGGCAACGACATTGCAGACACCACGCTCACCGCACCAGCACAGCAGCAGGACATTGCGCCCACGCTGCTCGGACTTCTTGGGCTTCCCTATACGGAGAACACGATGGGGATCAATGCATTGCAGCATTCGCGCGACTATGCCTATTTCGTAAATAACGACCACCTCGGCTGCAGCGATGGCGAGTGGCTCTACTCTTATAGTATCAACACACAGCAGGAGTATCTCTACCGAATAGGGGAAGACGCCAAAGATTACAGTTCTCTGGAGTCACAACGCATGGAGTGTATGCGACGCTATGCCGTGCAACACCAACTCATCAATTTGCAAGCCATAAAAAAAGGTTGGACAGCAAGCAGATAAATACAATATATACATATTTTTACTAAGAGATTATGAAATATCGGGATTTACGCATTGTTTTACCATCTATAGTCAGTTATCTTCCCATTATAGGCGTTATGTTACTTGCTGCAGCACTGCCGTTTCGATACGGTTGGGTACAGCGCTTTGCACTCTATTGGTTGGCTTTTACTTATCCGTTGGATTACATACTGAACCGCCGTTGGAAAGGTTGGCACTGGACGCCGGATAAATGGGTATATGTAACCATGATTCTATTCTTTGTACTGACCCTGTTGCGACATCTGTTCGATACAACAGAACCAACGGCTTATTTCCGTGGGCAAATAGAGAAGCGCGTTACTTTTTTGGTCGTTGGCTTCGTAGGAATCATGGGTTGGAATACCCGTATTGATACCTGTCGCTATGTAGGATGTACCATGCTGCTTGTGGCGGTCGGAATTGTCGGATACATAGGTATTTTAGAGGGAATCGGCATAGACATCCCTGCATGGGAAGACAGTAACCGATTCCTGTATAACGCTATTTCGCATCAATATGTAGGTGCACATATGCGTATAGATCTCTATCAGAACATAGCCATTATATTTGGTCTATACCTGTTGCATCGCACCCATTCGAAATGGCAAATAGGTTTGATATTGGCGGCTATCTTTATATTGGCACTGCGTCTTCTATGCTCCAATGGTCGTTCCGGTATGCTTGCAATGATTGTAATAGTTAGTGTCGCGGTATTGTTCTACTTATGTAAACATACATCCCAATGGGGTATTGCAATTTCTGTATTGGTGCTTGCGTTGGTCGGCGGAGTAGCGGTCTTTCAGAATGAACGGATGAATTATGAATCGTTGCAATCAGAACCTCGTTTGGAGATATGGGATTACACATTGCGCGAGATAAAACAGCACCCTTTCGTGGGCTATGGATTATCGACAACCAGCACTAAATATGTAGCAAACGCGTATCATGATGATGATATGCAGCACTATATAGAGTTTGTCAATCATCACCCCGAATTGGATAAACAGCAATGCCATAGTATGGCGGTGGTAAACCCCCACAACCTATATCTGCAACTAACCTTGGAAAGCGGTCTGTTAAGTCCTCTACTCTTTGTGTTGATATTTGCTTTGGCTGTGGTTTTATGTGACAGCCGTAAGCGTTTTTATATGGCTTTGGTAGCCTTTGTAATACTATGGCAGGCTGTATTCGACTCATTTAGCCCGCATTTTCCTCCCACATTGCTCTGTATGAGTGTATGGCTAATGATGTTGCCCGAAGGGTGCAACACAAAAGACACAAACGCTACCATTTCATCCGACACACCGCCATGCGAATAGCCTTCGATGCCAAACGCGCCTACCATAACTCCCGAGGACTGGGCAACTACAGCCGTGATACCATTCGGCTGCTGACCCACTATGCACCCGAAAACGAATACTTCTATTTCGGGCAGCCTACCGACCTATTCCGCCCCGATTGCGGTACGGTGGTCGCTCCGCAGGGACTCTGGAATGCATTCCCTGCGCTATGGCGGAGTCGGGGCTGCCTCAGCGAGATAACAGACCGCCATATTGATATTTACCATGGACTATCGGGGGAGTTGCCTTTTGGTATTCACCACACCGGCACCAAAACGCTTGTCACAATGCACGATACTATATTCGTGCGTTACCCCGAACTATACAGCCCTACCTACCGACGGCTTTTCTCACGCAAGGTGCAGTATGCCTGCGACCATGCCACCCGCATTATCGCTATTTCGGAGCAGACCAAGCAAGACCTTGTTCAATTCTTTCATGCCAATGAAACCAAGATAAGCGTGGTCTATCAGGGGTGCAGCCATCTATTCCGTCAGCCCGTGTCGGACACAGCGATAGCCGCAGCAAAGGCAAAATATGACCTGCCCGAACGATACATCATTGATGTCGGTGCTATTGAGCCCCGCAAGAACCTGCGCAACCTTCTCTACGCTATGGCAGGGGCACATATTGATTTACCTTTGGTAGCGGTAGGGGGGAAAAGCAAATATGCCGAACAAATGCGTGCTTTGGCTACTCGCTTGGGTATGCGGCTCACTATGCTCCACGAGGTGGAATTTACAGATTTCCCTGCACTATACAAGGGAGCGGAGTGCTTGGTCTATCCCTCTATATACGAGGGTTTCGGGATTCCTATATTGGAAGCAATGTGTGTGGGTACGCCCGTGCTGACCTCAACAGGCTCCTGCTTCGAGGAAACGGGCGGCAAGGCTGCCCTCTACGCCGATCCCAACGACCCGACTATAATAGGCGAACAACTCGTACGACTATTATCCGATAAGGCATTGCGTACAGAGAGGGTGCAATTGGGACATCAACAAGCAGAATATTTCACCGATGAGCGAGTCGCCTGCAATCTGCTATCGGTATATAACGAGTTGGGAAACTCCATCCCTTCTTAACCCCCTAAACGGCTTCTTGCAAACTCAACGGGAGAAGATACGGTTGATATCGTCTTCGCTCTTGATATGCCAGAATTGCTCCCAGTAATGCGTGATTAGTTGTTGCACCTGCACCTCATTCCATCCTCTTGCACGCGCATACTCAAGACTTAATAGGTCTATGAAATCGCGGTGTCCCCATAGGCGACAAAAGTTCTTGCACGCCGTGCGCATATCTATTGGGTTATTAAATCTCATACGGTTGATGTCTATCAGGCAAAACTGCACAACGCCATCCTTGTCCACATCAAAGAGAATATTCCCCGGCGAATAATCCAAATGCAACACCCCCTTTTGGTGTAAATCAGCCGTAAAGCAAGCGAACTGCCGAATGACAGATTCATAGCCCTTCACAGAATGGTAGCGAAACTCATAAAAATTACGCGACAAGGGCGACTGAAGAGTTAGCAAATAACTCTCCGCGAGAAGGTGCTTCCCGCATAGGATATATGCTATCGGTTCCGCAGTAGGGATATTCATTTCTAATAGTCGTTCTGCATTCTTGTAGGCTCTTACGGCTTTCGGCGTACGGAAAGCAGAATAGACTATACGGTTGGGGAGAGCCGGAATATGAAAACGCTTCACATTGACAAGCAACCCTTCATACTCTATCTTGCGAATTTGATTGCGCGCATCATAAATAACCATGCCACTTTGCGCAAAGGTAGATGGGACACGCTCTATCCATGCGTGCATAGATTGATATTTCGGGGATATAATCAGTTGCATATTTCGGCAGGATACGATTGTAGTCCGTCTTTCCACCCCCGCAGGTAACGACTGAGTTTGTGCCATTTATCCGACCAATCATACAGACACAGGCGTTTCAACTCTTTGTAGGCGTGCTTGCGGTAGTAAGCTCGATGTTCGGGATAGAGTTGCATCATGCGTTGCAGGTTACGCCCGATATAGTAGTAACGCCATACGGGGTGCGGTGTATAGGGATGTTTGGTAATGGGCAGTGGATGTACCCCCTCTCCCAAATGATGGGTCAGACAGATATTGTTAAGACGCACCACTTGGAAACCGAGTTGCCATAAGTGGCAACAAATTTCATCGTCCACCAGGTCAATAAAAAAGTCGTCTTTGAACCCGCACGCTTGTTGCCACGCCGACAAACGCAGCAAGTTACCCGAACACATCTGCATACTGCGTTTCTCGAACCGCCCCTTGCGATGATGTTTCTCCGGTGTCCCATCGCAGTCGTGATACGGAGAGAATATGCCGACTTTGTCGCCCTCCGGATAGGCTTCCGCTTCCGCAATGTACTGTGCAATGGATTGTTGGTTCCAAAGCGAATCCTGGTCCATGGTCAGCACCCATTCACATCCTACTTGTACAGCTCTCTCGCACCCGCGGTTGAGGGCAGATGCTATGCCGATATTCTCCATACAGGGGATGTAGATTGCATTGGGAATAGTCGTTGTGAGCGATGTATTATCCTTGTCGCTGTTATCTACGATAATGAGGTGTTCCACATCGTTTGCATAAAGACGCACCGCCTCTATCTCGTGTATAGCAGGATGATACCAAACAACAACTGCGGCTATGTGGTTAATCTTTACGAATGCCATTTTTACATACTATTTGATTCGATTCTTGCACCGTACGGAAATATGCCATATTAACCGTATCATCTATCCAATTCTCTTTATGGTACAGGTGGTATTGCACCGCCAAGTTACGCAAGGAAACGATTTTACACCCATTGGCAGGCAGCCGCCACTCGATGTCGTAGTCTTCTCCAATGGCAGGGAGGGTATAGTTCTCATCAAAGCCGTTGATTGCCAACAAGTCAGCACGCGACATAGACATATTACTCCCCGTCAGGTGGCGTACCGGTCTGCGCCACAAGCGTGCCAAGGGAATGTAAAAGCCTTCCTCCACACATTGGCAGCCTCTGTGCCACAACAGATACGACCACAGGTGTATCCGTTCTCCGCGAAACAATCGTTCGGACAGGGTTGGATTGAGTTTAATACGCTTCCCCGCCAAAAGGACACCCTTGCGGCTATAGCGGATATGCATTTCCACGAAACGCGGGTGCAGTACACAGTCCCCATCAATAAAGATAAGCCAATCGGTGTTTGCCGCTAATACGGCACGATTCAGTGCTCGGTTTTTGCGCCAACCCGTATCCTCTTGCGTGAGGTGTTGCAATGGCCAATGGGACGGATAATTTGCTATCCACCGCGCCATCGTTTCATTGGAACCATCCTCCGAGATAATGACCTCAAAGTCTTGCTTCGTCTGCCGCTCAAGACTATATAAGACTGCCGATAAGGCTTCTATGTTCTTATACACAGAAATGATAACGGTGGCTTTCATAGGGTTTGGTGTATTCGTTTGACAACATCGGCAGGGGCGATGTCAAGGCAGCGATAATCGCCATACTGACAAGGCTTATTGCCGTAGATGGAACAGGGGCGACAGGGCAAATCTCGTTGAATACAATCGGTCAGGCGTTGTCCATAGCCGAGAAAACCGGCTGCAGGGTGCGTCGCTCCCCATACGGAAAGCACGCGGGTGCCGGCAATGGACGCCAAGTGCATATTTGCCGAATCCATAGTGAGCATAAGCCTCAGCCCCCGCATAATCTGTATCTCCTCTGCCATACTCTGCTTACCTGCCAACGATACGACATGCGGGTAACGGCTCTCCCATTGCTCCAAAACGGCTTTCTCCTTTGCGCCCGCTCCGAATAGGTAGATCGTTTCTTCGCCCTGCGAAAGCAAGCGCACTACCTCCTCCATCTTTTCGAGCGGATAGATTTTCCCGGCGTGTGCTGCAAAGGGGGCTATGCCGATACCGCTTTTCTCGGCCGCAGGAACGACCGGTGCAGGCTGTACCACATAGCCCAATCGGGCAAGGACAGCGAGGTATCGTTCGATAGTAGTCGGCAGCGGGCGGGCGGTACGATGCGTGCGCACCAACTGTTGCTTTTGCCAACGCCCTTTATGGATGACCGCCACCCGCTTGCCTGCCAACACAAAGCGGATACAGAGATACTTCGTCCGCAGCACATCGTGCATGTCCGCCACCGCAGTGAAGCGGCGGTAATCGATGTCACGCAACAAGCACCGCAGCCCCGTAATGCCCTTGTGCCGCTCACGCAAGTCTGCCCCAAAGAAATGAACATTCTCGGGCAGCCCCTCGAAGAGCGACGCCGTCTGCTTGCGGGAGAGTATGGTTAGTTCTACCTCAGGGAATGCATCGGCAAACGCCCGCACGACAGGTACGAGCATTGCCACATCACCGAGGGCGGAGAGGCGAATAAGAAGGACTTGTTCCACAGTTACTTCTTGGCGTAGAGAACGGGGTTGAGGGTCGGATCGTTGTACATCTTCATCTGGCGATAGACTTTCATGATTCGCTCGCCCGACTCGTAATCTGCGAGGAGTTGCGAGATAGAGGTGGTCATATCCTGCAGTTGCTCGTTGAGCACCGCCAACTTCTGCGCACACTTCTCATGCTGCTCGGGGCTGATATCGGTGCGGCTGACCTGTTCCTGCATGTGGTAAATCTTCACATGCAAGATACTCAGACGGTCGATAGCCCATGCCGGACTCTCGGTGTTGATTTTAGCATCGGCTTGGGGCGTAACAGTATGGTATTTCTCCCAAAAATAGGAGTCGATACGCTCCACGAGGTCGGTACGCTCCTGGTTGCTATGGTCGATACGACGCTTAAGTGCCAAGGCGGCAAGGGGGTCTATCTCCGGGTCACGGATGATGTCCTCCAAATGCCACTGCACGGTATCGATCCAATTCTTAAGATAGAGGTCGTGCTCTATCGTACCCGCAGCATAGGGGTTCTGAATCGGGGTATCGACATTATCTGTCTTGTGGTAGTCCTGCACCGCAGTACTGAAAATGTGATTGCAAAGTTCTACGAATTTCATATTTTTCCATTTAGTTCAACCTATTTTTACATGGCATATCATGTGCTCATCACCGCGCAAAGGTACTACTATTTTTGCAGGTGTGCAAACCAAACCATTTATGTATTTATTATAGCGCTATGGAGAGAAATTAATATTACTAAAAGCGCATTGTTCAAGGGACAATCTCGCATGTATATCCATACCACATCCATAGCACATCCATAGCACTACCTTACCACATATAACTCTTATAAGGGTTTTGTAGGGGTTTTAGAGGGTTGATTTTTGTGTCTATTAAAATTCATTAGGATACGGGAGTTGCCGTTTGAGCGGTACGCAGTTAAGACAAAGAAGCAACATGCGTATCACTACTGACTGAATGTCAATCGATTACAGATAGCGCACGGCAAAAACAGCAGCCCGTTCTTGCAAATACCGAATAAAACCTTTACCTTTGCAGTCCGAATACAAACATGCAGCAACTATGTTTATAATCGGCATTGCGGGCGGCACCGGCTCGGGCAAAACAACGGTGGTAAGGAAACTGACAGAGCGTCTCCCGAAAGGAGAGGTGGTCGTAATCCCCCAAGACTCGTATTACAAAGACAGCAGCGATGTTCCCGTATCGGAGCGGCAGAACATCAATTTCGACCACCCCGATGCTTTCGAGTGGCCGCTGTTGGCAAAGCACATCGAGATGCTCAAGAAAGGGCAATCCATCGAGCAGCCTATCTACGATTACATTACCTGCACGCGCCAACAGGACACCATCCATATCGAGCCACGCGAGATTATCGTGGTTGAGGGTATTATGGCGCTCCGCGACGGTCAGTTGCGCGAGCAGATGGACTTGAAGATATTCGTGGATGCCGATGCCGATGACCGGCTGATTCGGGTTATCAAGCGCGACATTGTGGAGCGCGGGCGTACGGCGGAGGCGGTGATGGGGCGTTACCAAAAGGTGCTGAAGCCCATGCACGAACAGTTTATAGAACCGTGCAAACGCTATGCGGATGTCATCATACCGCAAGGCGGACATAACAATGCCGCCATCAACATGCTGGTGAAGTTCATCAAGCAGCAGATACGCGAAAACTAACGGTTAACCTCGATTTCAACGGTATTTTGAAACGCTTTTGGGAACTGTTCTGGGCGTACCTCAAGATAGGTACATTCACCTTGGGAGGAGGCTATGCCATGCTGCCACTGATACAAAAGGAGGTGGTAGAGCGCAAAGGGTGGATTGATGAGGAAGAGTTCCTGAACATGATAGCCCTTGCACAGGCGGCTCCGGGCTTGATAGCCGTCAATTCCGCCGTATTCATCGGGTGGCGGGTCTATGGGTGGCGGGGTGTGATTGCCACTGTACTCGGTGCCGTATTGCCCTCTTTTGTTATCATCCTGGCGATTGCCATGGTTTTCCAAGACTTTAAGGACTTACCGTCTGTAGAAGCCGTTTTCAAGGGAGTCCGACCGGCTGTGGTTGCCCTCATTGCCGCCCCATTGTGCCGTATGGCAAAGACGGCGAAGATAACCTGGATAACCGCCCTTGTCCCCATAGCGGGTGCCTTGTTGATTTGGTTAGGGGGATTATCACCCGTGTGGATTATCGTTGTTACCATAGCGGGCACGCTCGCTTACACTTGGCTGAAAGAAAGGAGGAAACCATGATTTATTGGCAGTTGTTCGTCAGTTTCCTCAAGATAGGTGTCTTCGGTTTCGGAGGAGGACTCGCTGTTCTTTCGCTGATACAGCACGAGGTGGAAAGTCACGGTTGGCTGACGCAGTCGGAGTTTGTGGACATCGTGGCGGTCAGTCAGGTTACCCCGGGTCCTATCGGGATCAACTGCGCCACCTATGTGGGCTATACCACCACGGGCAGTGTATGGGGAAGTGCCGTAGCGACTTTCGCCATTGTTCTCCCCAGTTTGGTCACTATGTTGGGACTGTGTAAGGTCTATTTTGCACTAAATACCCGATTTCAACGGAGTCCTTACTTTCAAAACACCATGCGTATGCTGCGGTTTGCCGTACTCGGATTGATAGCCGCAGCGGCGCTCTGTTTGATGACACCGGAAAGTTTCATTGATGCCCGCAGTTGGGTTATCTTCTTTGTAGTGTGTGCCTTCACTATCCTTCCCTCCCTCCTGCCGAAACAACCCGCCTCTCCGCAGGGGAAAGGGTGGAAAGTTACCTGCAAAGTCGTTGAAATTTTGTCGCACCCTATCGTACTGATTCTCCTTGCGGGGGGGGCAGGCTACCTGATTTATTAAGCGGGGGGCAGGCTTTACCGCAGTCCCCCGCCCCGCAACATTCTCCTAATTCTTCCGTTTGTTAAAGCCGGCATACACCACCTCTATGTCCATCGGCTCGGTGGAGTTGTCGGCAGAACGGATACAGGTAGCCGATATGGTCTGTAACTGACGGACAGCCGTAACTGTAGAAGAGGAATAGGAACTGCTTGTTGAGGTCGTAACCGACACCGGCACTAACACAAAGGTCAGTTCATCGGGGTGCGTATCGGCACGCAACATGTTGGTCAGTAGTGTGGAGAGGTCATAGGAATAACTGTACGACACATTCGACAAACTGTCTGTAGTTTGCGTGAGTGTTCCCAATATAGCCGCCGTGTCGGAGGGCAGTTTGTTTTGGGCAAAGAAAGTCTCGGCATACTCCTCCTTGATGAGCAACATATATTGCGCCGGTGTGTCCCAAGTATCGCGCGGACGCGTGCTGCTCTGTTCGGAGTTATAGAGTACATCCACCGTTAAATTCGCCTGATTGACATACACCCGATAGTCGGCGGGGTCGCCCAATCGTTCCTCCATACGCCGGAAGATAGAATCCATACGCACGGAAAGACGGGTGTAGATATTCGCGGGTGCCACCACAAAGTTTGTATCCTGCACAAGGCTCAATTGACGGACGATTTCATCGCGGTCGGGATAGACATACCGGTTGATTTGACGTACTTCGGAATTGGCGTAGAAAGTCTTTATATCGGTCAGCAGCGTGTCGCCTGCCGCCTCGGATTTCGGATAGCGGAACTGATAGTACACACTCATGCTGATATCCGTAACATACAACACCGTACTCCCGCCGAAATCGGTGGTGATATACAACCCTTTGAAGCACTCATTGAACTGCTTTTGCGACGAGAAATCGCGGATAGCAAAGAACCGCCGTGCGAAAGCGTCCGACAACTTCACGCGTATATGCCAGGTAGTCGCACCTGATGTTGAGTAAGCGGTATCGGTAGGTGCACCGGCAAGGATGATACGCGATTGCGGCGTGATATGTGTGGAGTCCGCTAGACTGCAAAATGCCGTCAATGCCGTATCGCTCGGATACTTCTCATAGTAACTGAGTGCCGAGCCGTCCATCTCATAGACGGTAATACTCAACGGTGCTTGCCCGTCCCCATACCAGCGTGTGTAATAGAGATTAAGACACACCGAATCCACCTGCAACTCGTCGGAAACAGGATAGGCGAACCCTTCGGGGCAAGCCAACTGCGTGAGGATATCGGCTTTGATAGTGCCAAAGTGCGTATCGCACTCGCCCAGCAGGAACGAGTCGGTGGACATATAGATGGCGGCACTCTTTCCAAGCGAAGAGTGGATGGAAAAGGTGTCGGACTTAACGCGGATATCGTCTTTGTCTTGCAATGCCGAAGCACCAGCATTGGCGGTATCGTTCTTACAGCCCGCGGCAAAGCATGCGACAAGCAGGAGCGCCCCTGCTACTATACAGGAAGATTTCATTCTTGGGGAAGCAGACTATTGTAGAATTGCAGGTAAGCGTTGCTATCTTCGCCTGCATAAGGCATAATGATCTTACCGCTATTCTGTGCATAATTGAGCAGGCGCGGGTTGATAGACGGTGAGGAAAGGGCAACGGCATCCGAGTAGTCGATAGCCAACCGCATAAGGTCTTCATAGCCCACGGGCAGACCGGCTATACCGCGAATAGCGTTGTTGCGTACGCCCTCCACAAGCAGTTTCTCCGAGAACTTGGTGCCGAAAGGTGTCTGGAACTCATCATCGTCCAACGACAGTACCACCTTGGAGCGGTTGAAGAACGGCGTATCGGCATAGGCTTTCTTGATGTACAGCGGCGCCAAGGCAGCCATCCAGCCGGAACAATGCACGATATTGGGTGTCCAACGAAGTTTCTTGACGGTTTCCAAAGTACCACGTGCAAAGAATATGGTACGCTCATCGTTGTCCGCGTACTCCACGCCCTGCTCATCGGCACAGCCCTTGCGGCGGTGGAAATAGTCGTCGTTGTCGATAAAGTATATCTGAATACGCGCCGACTGGATACTGGCAACCTTGATGAGCAGAGGGTGGTCAGAGCCGGAGATAATCAGATTCATTCCCGACAGGCGGATAACCTCATGGAGTTGGTTGCGCCGCTCGTTAATCTCCCCGAACTTGGGCATAAAAGTGCGTGTCTCATAACCGCTGCTCTGAAACAGTTCCGGTAACTGACGGTTGAGCATACGGATAGGAGTACTTTCGTCCAAGTATGGATAGATTTGCTGCGAGATAAATAAGATGCGATTCGGTTCCTTCATAGACTCGTGTTTTGAGTGGGAAAACAATTTCCCACGGCAAAGGTACAAAAAAAATCGGATATTACCGCAACAAAACGGCATTTTTCGTATTTTTTTGACCGGAGCAGCATTGCATTTTGGTGTCGGAAAAGCGGAGGAGGCTGATTATCTTACCGATGAAACCGTCAGAAAATGCACAAAACCCCGCCGCGTTTCCCCAAAGAGAACGGCGGTGGAGTTTTTGCAGAAAAAAGTGTATGGTTGCCGGTAGCGTCAACGGTACAGGAAGCGCTTGATAGACTTTTTGGGGGTCTTCTCAAACTCTTGCTCCACCAATTCGATGCTGCTCACTTTGGCATAGACAGGCAACTGTTCGTTGAGCGTTTGCAGATTCTCTTGCATCAGGCGGGTCAGGCTGTCCTTGTCGCCCAAGGAGGTATCGGGGAACACAAGCCCTACCAATTTGCCGTCGCGCTCTACGACAACAGACTCCAGAACGCCGTTCAACGAGTTGAGTTTGTCTTCAATCTCCTCGGGGTAGATATTCTGCCCATTGGAGCCGAGTATCATGTTCTTTACGCGCCCGCGCAGGAATACATTGCCCTTGTGATCTATCACGCCCACATCGCCTGTGCGCATCCACCCGTCATCGAGGAACGCCTCTTCGGTGGCTTGGTCGTTCTTATAGTAGCCCAACATCACGCCGGCTCCTCGCAGCAGTATCTCTCCCTCTTTCTCGTAAGGATTATCGCTGTTTACGCGCAACTCGAGGTGGTTTACAACGCGTCCGCACGATTTTATCGCGTAGGTATGCCAGTTTGCGTAGCAGACAAGGGGTCCGCATTCGGTCATTCCATAGCCGCAGGTGTAGGGGAAATGAATTTGTTTGAGGCACTTCTCCACATCGCCGTTAAGCGCTGCCCCGCCGATAATGAGAATCTCTAATTTGCCGCCGAAAGCGTCCATGAGTTTCTGAGAGACCTTGTGCCGAATGGGGCGGTTGACCCACGGAAGGCTCCACAGGGTCTTGACGGGTTGCTTTTGGATAACGGGGAATATACTCTTCTTGAATATCTTCTCGATAACCAAAGGTACTGTCAGAATCATATACGGCTGTACATCGTGGAAGGCTTTGAGCATGATAGGCGCCGTTACATTGCGCGTGATGAAATGGATATGGGTGCCGCCTGCCATTTGGTAGAGCAACTCGAACATCATGCCGAACATGTGCGCCAAAGGCAGGATGCTGACGATACTCTGCCCGGGATGGTTCGGGATATTTGTCTGCCCGTACACCACATTGGCACTCAAGCTGCGGTGTGTCAGCATAACGCCTTTGGGCGAGCCGGTAGAACCGGATGTGTAGTTGATCAGTGCCAATTCATCGAAGTTGTCGGTCGGGAAATGAACATTCCGTATTCCGAAGCCTTTGGGGTACTTGGCCTTGAACAATCCGTCGATGAAATCGGGCGTAACGGTCTTTCCTGCCACCGATGAGAAATCCTCCAACGAAATGATGGATACCAATTTGGACATCTGTTCGGGGTCTATGCGTTTCTCGATGGTAGGACCGACAAACAGCAGTTTTGAGTCGGAGTGTCGCACCAACTCGTGGATACTCTCCGTGGTGAAATCGGGCAAAATACTAACTACCACGCTGCGGTGAGCGAGCGTTGCCAAGAATGCGATGCCCCAGTTTGCGCGATTGCGTCCGCAAATCGATACCTTGTCGCCCGCACCGACTCCGAGTGCGTCAAACAGCAACTCCAAGCGTGCCACTTGTTCTGCCACCTGTCCGTAGGTATAGGTGAGGTCGGCGTCATAATCCGTCAGAGCAGGGGCGTTCCAACTGCCCTTCATAACCTCGTGAATGAGGGTGAAATAATGGTCTGTACTTTTCATATCTTAAACACAAATTATACGAAAAACAGGTGCAAAGATATTGCCTTTGCTCCATACGCCCAAAGAAAAGGGTTATCCCTGCCGTTCAAGGTATAATCGGCACAAAATAGGGGTTAATTGCGCACATACGGGGCGAATTGAGGACGCGCGTACCTTTGCAGAGAACTGCCAGATGTTATGCCGCGAGTGCAACCGCCGTAAAAGCAGCAAGTGAGGATTAGTCGCTGTAGTAGGTGCGCGGCTTGTCCAACGGAAGGTAGTACTCCGTGCTGCCCATACCGCACCAGTAGCCGATACCACCGTGGATATTGGAGGTGATATTTTGCCGGACAGGGATAAACAACACCCCGCCAAACAAGGAAAGGGTGGAAAAAGAATCCCAGAAAGCAAAGGCTTCATCATCCACCATGGCTATCTTAATGTATATCCCCGTGGTATCGGAACGCTCGAAGAAGGCCTCCTCAATCGGGTTATTGCTCTTATCGCGAAACGGGTTGTACACATTGACCGCCACATCCGACACGCTGTCCGGCGTGGTAACAACCCCCAGGGGGCATAAGTTGTATTGCGCCTGACGGAGGGGTTTCGCGAAGACAATGTAATGGGTACGGGCGGGTGCCTGACGGATATAACCGACAACACTCATACGGTCTGTCCCCTGCTGCCGCACACAAATGGAATCGAAGGATGCACGGGCGGGCAATGTGGTCTGTGCCGTGGCATAGTAGTCGCCGTATTGCACCGTGAGGTAGTAGGTCTTGCCCGCTTCCCCCCTCATATAAACCGAAGAATAGGTGTATGGCGGCAGGTATTTGAGGTTCACCCGCCCCGTAAGCACAACGGTGGTGTCCCCGTCGCTGATAGTAACCTTGCCGAAAGGAACAAGGTAGTCCTCCACCAAGTCTTCAATGCCCTCGTAGGTGGTGTCGATTTGGTCGTATGGGCAACTGCGATGCAGCATAACGATGGGGTGCTTGCCTTCTTCAATCCACCCCTCGACCACAAGGTGCGATACGGCGGGTTCCTCCTGCCGGCAACCCGACAGAAAGCAACAGAACGCCACCATAAAGATATATGCCGCTTTAGAATGTACCATACAGACTGATAGAGGGGATAATCGTGGATAGGGTCGAACCGTATATGGGCGTGAAATCATCCTTATACACCATAAACTGCGCATTGTGGTGACAATAGACATTGTACAACGAGAGATTGATACCCAACTCATGCCCGTTGCGCTTGATGATATCACAGGAGCAACTGAGGTCGAGGCGGTGATAGATAGGGATATGGCGGCTGTTGTATTTGCCATAACGCCATATCAGCGTATTGTTGAGCAAGTACACTTCCTCCACCGGTGTATAAGGGATGCCCGACGCCAACACAAATTGTGCGCTGATATGCCAGCGTTTGGCAAAGTTGGCATTAAGCACGACATTCAGGTCGTGTTCCCGTTCATACGAGGCGGCGTAGATGTAGTGTTCCGAGCCGTCAAGGGCAGGGATTTTACGCAGAGCGCGTCCGTAGGAATAGGAGATATAGCCGGTGAGGACACCGCTGTTCTTTTGCAACATTAGGTTCAACCCCGCGTTGCGTCCGTCGGCACGGACGAGAAGGTTGTTGTAGTCGAAGCCGTTATTGACCAATGCCATGACATTGCCCTGCGACTCTACAATATGATAAATCTGTTTGAAGTACGCCTCCGCTTGCAGGGTGTACTTGCGTTCTGACAGGTGCACCGTGTAGCGCAACCCCGTACCGATAGCGCGTTCCGGCACAAAGGACGAGTCGGCTAATGTAAAGAAATCGGTGGGAAGCCCTCCTTGTGTCAAGCAAACCTTGTGGAAATACTGGGTGTACAGACCGGCATAAGCCGTCAGTTCATGACGAGGGGCAGGCGTGAATATCAACGATACACGCGGTTCGCCGCCACCATACCAGTGCGTGGAATGAAAAGCACTGCCGTGCAAGCCGACGGAATAAGCAAACCGGTCGGATACCTCGTGCAGCAGATTGACGCCGAGCGATACCTCCTGCCCTTGCCGCATGGGTGCGGCTGCACCCTGTATAACCATCAGCCCCGAGTCCGCCACTTGGATAGGGGTGTTGAGGTAGTGGGTATAGTCTGCGCTACACGACAGGGAGAGATCTTCGCGCAATGCCCAACGGAAACGGTTTTTGAGGTCGATGGAGGTCCAGCCTGACAGCAACCGCCCTGCACCGATGGGCAGTTGTAAGCGACCTTTGTTGCCGTAGTGCGAACCGCTGAGCGTGGTCTGCCATTGCCCGTGCCGCAGGTTGCGCCGCCAATAGAGTTGCCCCATAGCGTTTTGCCAGCACAACGATATACCCAGACCCGAACCGGCGACACGCATAGCATCGTAACTGTAAAACCCGCTAATACCCACCTCATCGCGGTCGGTGGGGTGCAGGGCGTAGGTGATGTTTCCGTCTGCAAACCAATAGCCGAGTTGCATATTCTCGAAGCGCAGCCAACGGCGGTAGAGGAGGTCGATATAGCACCCGCGCCCCGAGAGATACAACGCACTCTTGTTGCCGCAGGGAATGGTTAGGGTGAGGTCGGTATTCACCAAGCCCACATTCCCCTCCATACGAAAACGCGCGGGCTGCCGACGCGGCGTGGTAAGATTGACATATCCGCCTATTCTGTTCTCCATCAGCCCGTTATGCTCGCTTTGCTCCACCTCGATAGCCTCAAAATGCGGGGCGATAAAGGTGGAGAACAAACCCAGCAGGTGGTTCGGATAGTAGATAGGCACCCCATTGATGGCGGTGAGGGTTTGATAGTCGTCGCACCCTTGGATATGAATCCCTGTAGCGGTCTCGTTGTTGGTTTGCACGCCTGCGAGGGATTGCAAGTAGCGTATCGGGTCGGATGTGCCGAGGAACTTGGGCATATTTTGCAGGTCGTGCGCGTCGATTACCAACTTGTTGCGATGAATATCAACGAGTTGTGTGCTACGCTCCTGCACGACCTCCACCTCGTCTAACTCCCTGTTAATCTGTATGGTGTCGGCTGTCGTGTCTATACTGCCGAAAATAGTTTGCCCGAAAACGGACAAACTACTCACGATACAGCCTATGGCCGCCCTCCATCTCATACCCTTCAGCATGCGGCGAGGGTGTTATAACTCTATATGTCCTCCCAAATCAATATCTGCCCCCTCTATCATATCGATATAGGAGTTAATCAAATCTTCCGTCATATCCACCAACGACTTGAATTTACTCGAAAAGAAATAGTCTTCAAAGGCGTAACTCGTATCGTCTTTCGGGAAATACAATACGTACTCCGTATCGTAGTACGAATACGAAATAGGCGACGGGTACATATACGGTGTTAGGGTACCGTTCTTCTCATACGGCTGCACTTTCAACTTGGCCTGTTCGATATCGTTACCGTAATAGATAGCGGCATTGCAGTACTTGTTGTATATCCGGCAGTACGCCTCTTGGGCTTCCAATGTGTTGTCCGGGTTTTCCCACCAAGCATAGTAATAGTCGGTGTAGGTATAGCCATCGATGGTGTAGGAATAAGTGCGCCGGTAGTCGTCGTAATCGTAGTTGTTGTACTTCTTGTTCCAAGCCTTGTATTCGTCATACAGGGATGCAAAGTCGCTCACCGTAGCCTTGGCTTGTACCTTACCCAATATATCCACCCTTGCCTCGCCTGCACCGATTTGCCCAAGCAGACTCTCGTAGCGGTCTTCATAGCGTTCTATCCACTCTTCCCAGTCCATAGTATCATCTTTTGCAATAAGTTCATACTTGGGCAGATTGGCAGAAGCCGCAAACAAGGGGGTGTTTCCGTAGGTGTACTTGAAGGCTACGGCGGCATTGGTACTGTTCACTTTGGTGTCGAAGGTAACCGCCATGTTCACTACGCGAATGTTGTAACTGAAATAGAAATGGTCGTTCTTCTTGGCGTCCAACGACATCGTATAGCCGATAATCTCCTTGTCGCCTTGCTTGAGGGTCATGTGCAGCGTAGCCGGCACTTTGGCAGTAAGGGTAGTGGTTCCTACATACTCATCGCGTTCGCTTTCGCAGTACCCATAATCGTAATTGTAGTTGTCGCACCTCCACTCGTATCGCTTATAGGAGTAAGAATATTCAATTTCCGCACCTTTGCCCCAAATCTTGAGGAGACAAGCCACCCCTTTTTTGTCCTTGAAGTTAACGACTACATTGGCATCGCTGTTGCGCTCTATTTTGATGGTCTTGGTTGCATCGTCAAATGTGAAAGTCGTTCCCTCGCCGGACAGCGAGAACAGGTAACTCACATCGTCCGCCGATGGCATACGCTGACCGGCTGCTATCTGCGCTATACGGCGCGGCATAGCAAAGATTTTCTCATAACGACCGTTGATAAACTCTTCCTCAAAGTCCTCGCCTATCTGATCCCAATCAAACTCCTCGTACCGGCGATATACGCCTTCGGCAAACTCCACTGCCTCTTTCTGGTCGGCAGCATTGAAGGTATTGAGTGCCTCTTTGCCAACAGTCAGTAGATACTCCTTGGAATCCTCTGCTGTCTTTTGTTGTTCTCCCTTGGGTTCGGGTTTGTCGCAGCCAATCATCACGACCGCTAAAAGCAATAATGCTCCTAAAAAATGTTTGTTCATACGCTTTGATTTATGTGGTTTGTACATATCCTTATCTACGCGGTTGGTGATTCGCCGCACAGCATGGCATGCATTGCCTGCGCGGCACGGCGTCCGTCTGCCATAGCCAATATCACCGTTGCCCCCCCCCGCACAATATCGCCTCCGGCAAAGATGGTGGGGATAGACGATTGCATACGGTCGTTCACCGTAATCGTCCCCTTGGGACTGATATCCAATCCCGATACCGTGTTGGGTATCAGCGGGTTGGGGCTTACGCCGACACTCACAATAACCATATCCGCTTCAATGGTCGTAGTCTTACCCTCTACAGGGCGTGGGCTGCGGCGACCCGATGCGTCCGGCTCCCCTAATTCCATGACCTGCAGCACGGCTTCCTTCACACGCCCGTCCGCATCGGCATGATAGGCAAGGGGGTTGTGCAGGGTAAGGAACTCGATTCCCTCCTCTTTCGCATGGCGCACCTCTTCGATCCGCGCGGGCATCTCTTCTTCCGAGCGGCGATAGACAATCATCGCATGTTCCGCGCCCAAGCGTTTGGCGGTGCGGACGGCATCCATCGCCGTGTTTCCTCCGCCGATGACCGCTACCCGTTTCCCGCTCAATAAAGGCGTGTCGGTAGCCGCATTGGCAGCGTCCATCAGATTGACGCGCGTTAAATATTCGTTGCACGACATCACCCCGATAAGGTTCTCGCCGGGTATGCCCATAAAGCGCGGCAGCCCTGCACCGCTCCCCACGAAAATAGCCTCATACCCCTCTTGTTGCAGGTCTTGCACGGTTAGTGTCTTGCCGATAATGGTATCTTTGCAGAACACTACGCCCAACTTGCGCAGTCCGTCTATCTCCTTATCTACAATGCGGTTGGGCAAACGAAACTCGGGAATACCGTATTTCAGCACGCCGCCTATCTCGTGTAGCGCCTCGAATACCGTAACACGGTAGCCCCACTTCGCCATATCGCCCGCAAAAGCCAATCCCGAAGGACCGCTTCCCACCACGGCTATCTTCTTGCCCGCAGGGGAGACTGCCGCACTGCCGACCGCCGCATGGTCTGCCACATAGCGCTCTAAGTAGCCGATAGCCACCGGCTGATGCCCCATTTTCGTGTGGATACATTGTGCCTCGCACTGTTTCTCTTGGGGGCAGACGCGCCCGCAAACAGCGGGTAGCGTGCTGCTCTGCCCGATGACCCGTGCCGCGCCCGCCACATCGCCTGTCTCCACGCGTTTGATAAAGTCGGGGATATGGATATTGACGGGGCAGCCTTGTACGCAAGTGGGGTTGGCGCAATCCAGACAACGCTTGGACTCCATCAATGCCTGCGCCGCCGTCAGCCCTTGGTTCACCTCTTGGTGCAGGTCGGTAACGCGTATCTCAGGCTTGAGTTCATTCATCTGCACGCGCGGAATAGCGGTGCGTTCTTTGGCTTTCATCGTGCCGCGCAGCGTCTGTCGCCATTCGGCATCGCGCGAGTCGCCCTGGAAGGCGGTATGCTGCTGGTACGCAGCGTAGGCAGCCGCCTCTTGCGCACGGTAAGAGTGCAGGCGGGACAGCATCTCGTCAAAGTCCACTTGGTGCGCATCGAACTCCGGACCGTCCACGCACACAAAGCGTGTCTTGCCCGCCACGGTAACACGGCACGCACCGCACATACCCGTGCCGTCCACCATAATGGTGTTCAGGCTGGCATCGGTAGGGATGTTGTATTTCGCGGTTGTTAGTGCCACAAACTTCATCATAATGGCAGGACCGATGGTGATGCACTTGTCCACCTTTTCGCGCTGAATAACCTGCTCCACGCCTACGGTTACCACGCCTTTCTGCCCCAACGAGCCGTCGTCGGTGAAGACAAGCACCTCGTCCGAAGCCGCCTGCAGTTGTTCGCGGAGGATAATCAAGTCCGCCGTCCGTGCCGCCAGCACGGTAATCACGCGATTGCCGGCTGCTTTCAGAGCTTGGGCAATGGGCAGCATCGGCGCCGCTCCTACGCCGCCGCAGGCACACACCACCGTGCCGAACTTCCGTATATCCGTCGCTTTTCCCAACGGACCGACAATATCCGCTACGGCATCGCCCTCTTGCAATGCCAACAGTTTGGCACTGCTCACGCCGATACGCTGCACCACCAAGGTGATAGTCCCTTGCTGTGTATCGGCATCGGTTATGGTCAGCGGCATACGCTCCGACTGCGCGTCCACACGCACAATCACGAAGTGTCCGGCACGCCGGCTATGTGCAATAAGCGGAGCCTCTATCACCAACTCCGCTACATTCTCCGAGAAGTATTGTTTCCTGACAATCCTGTTCATTAGAAGTATTTTGTTTCAGCCCCAACGATACTGCTCAGCAGGTTATTGGCGAGGCGGCTTGCTCCGAAGCGGAAATGCGTGTTGTCGAGCCATGCCGCGCCTAAAATCTCCTTGACCAAGGTGTAGTGTTGCACTGCCTCTTCGGTGGTGCTGACACCGCCGGCAGGCTTGTAGGAAACCACCTCGCCCGTCTTCTCGTGCCAGTCTTTGATGGCGTGGCACATCACATAGGTCGCCTCCGGTGTAGCGTTCACTGCCACCTTGCCTGTGGAGGTCTTGATAAAGTCAGCCCCCGCTGCCATTGCCAATATAGACGCTTTGTAGATATTCTCTGCCGTCTTCAGCACACCCGTTTCCAATATCACTTTCAGGTGTGCAGAGCGGATAGCCGCCTTAATCTCGCTAATCTCATCATAGACCTCTTGGTATTCGCCCGACAGGAACTTGCCTATCGAAATCACAATGTCTATCTCGGTCGCACCTGCTGCCACTGCCATAGCCGCCTCTGCCACTTTCACCTCAATAAAGGTCTGCGAAGCGGGGAAGCCGCCGGCTACGGCAGCAAGTCCTATCGGTTCGGTGAGGGTGTCGTGTGCTACCTGCACCAAGGCGGGATAGACGCACATGGCTGCCACATTGGGAATGTCGGGGTAGTGCTTGTGAAACGCATTTACCCGTTGTGCCATGCCTGCCACTTTGGCGGTCGTGTCCTCGCCATTGAGGGTGGTGAGGTCTATTTGGTGGAGACATTGTTTCCATACCTCTACGGTGTTGTTCTCGGCGAAATGCTCGTGCAATATCTTCTCACAAGCCGCATACACAGCCGCATCGTCCTTGGGGCAGTTGTACTGTGCAAAGAGTTCTTCAAATTTATCCATAACTTCGTATTGATTAATCGTTTAACCTTCCGATAATCGTCTCGTTGCCGCGTACCAATTCGCCCACTGTCACAAACATCTCCGTGTTCAGCGGCAGGTACATATCCACGCGCGACCCGAACTTGATAAAGCCGAGATGTTCATTGCGGTGCGATTGTTTGCCGGCTTTGGCGTAGGTTACAATGCGTCGTGCCATTGCGCCGGCTATCTGCCGCACGGCTATCTGCACTTTGTTCGGGGTTTCGATGACAACGAGTGAGCGTTCATTCTCGGTGCTGGATTTGGGCAGCCATGCACCTTTGTGCCGTCCTTTCTGATGTTCCGAAACCAGGATTTTCCCTTCAATGGGATACCAGTTGGCATGCACATTAAACGGCGACATGAAGATACTCACCTGCAAGCGTTGCTCGTGGAAATACTCGTTTTCCATGGTCGGTTCGACCACCACCACATGCCCATCGGCGGGTGCTATGATAAAAGCGGGGTCGTCTATCTCCAATACGCGCACGGGGTTGCGGAAGAAGTAGGTAACAAACATCAGCAGCAACGCTGTCAGTATCAGTGTGATCGCGAACACCCAATGCGGCACCAACAGATAGACGGGCACATTGATAGCGAATATCAGGAAGGTGAGTATCGCGATGATATTGCGTCCTTCGCGATGTATTTTCGGTATGCGTCTGTGTTTCATTCTTGCCATTGATTGAAGGGCATTTGGCAGAGCATATCTACGGCTTGGTCCAATCCCTGTTGTATTTTCTTGTCCACCATCATGCGGAACATCATCGGGATATCGGCTTTAATGGTAATGCGTATGCGGGTATCTGCCTCCGCCATGTATTTGAGTTGGATCCACACATTCATTGCCACGGGGATATTCTCTGCGCCGAACTTAATGGTCTTGAACTCTTCTTTGTCCACGATGCGTATGGCTATTTTCTGTGCAAGACCGCCCACTTTCATACGCACGCAGTCGGGTGTGATTTCCAAGTCTTGTACCTTGTCTTGGGGAATCATTTCGCGCACGCGGTTCAGGTTCTCCATATTGCTGAGAACGCGGAACACAGCCTCATCTTTCGCGGCTATCTGCCCTATTTTGCTTTCGTATTTTACTTCTGACATAACGCGCTAACTTCTTGCCATCCACCTTGACGGGTGCCGTTGCCATGTCTGGATGGATTTCTGTTGGTCTTTGTTGATGATATTCATCGCCGTGGCATGTTTCAGTGCGGTCGCGAAGTGGGTCAGAGAGGTCAGTTCCACGCCCACTTTGTCGAACTTGCGTTTGGTAGTAGCAAAGCCGTAGTCGAATATCGACACAATGCCCAACACCTTGCAGCCGTTGTTGCGGATGGCTTCAATGACTTTCAGGCAGTTATTTCCGGCAATCACTTGGTTTTCAATGATAACCACGCTTTGTCTGGGACGCAGGTCGCCTTCTATCTGGTTCTCCAATCCGTGGTCTTTGGGCGCGGGGTGCACATACACAAAGGGCAGTCCCAACTGTTCGGCGACCAATACGCCGTGGGCAATGGCATTGATTGCAATGCCTGCGACCACATCCACATCGGGGTACATTTCCGCCACGAAGCGTGCCAATTCGATGCGTACAAAGTCCCTTATCTTGGGGTAGGAGAGCACCTTGCGGTCATCGAAATAGACAGGTGCCGTCCACCCGTTAGCCCATGTGAACGGATTCTGGGGCTGGAACTTGATAGCCTTCATCTGCAGCAGTTTCACCGCGGTCATATCTTGCAAGGTTTCCATGTCTTTGGTTCTTAATCGATTTATCGGTTTGCATATTGGCTGTGTATCCGTTGCGCGTCTAATGCATATCGGCTGCGCGTCTTGTGTGTATCTTGTGTACAACTTGACCTACCCTCCCACGCAACATAGCCTACAAAACCGCACAAAGGTACTACTATTTTCTGATTCGCGCAAACTCTTTGCCTAATATATTGTGCAGATTGCTCCCGTTGGTACTGTTTTTATCTCTGTGTGGTACACTCCCCCAACCTTCTCAACGCTTCTTTTTCCTTGCTTTCCTGCTAATAACTCCGTTCCGTAGGATACCCGATACATATTCGCATCTACTTCGAAGGAATACCGCACCGGTCAGGCACACTTTTTGTAGCACTTTTCGTGAACAACGATGGAACAAATCGATAGGAAGATAGTCGTTTTTACGGGTGCAGGTATCAGTGCCGAGAGCGGATTGGGCACCTTTCGCGGCTCCGACGGGCTGTGGGAGCAGTATCGTATTGAGGATGTCTGTACACACGAGGCGTGGCTGCGCAACCCACAACTATGTGTGAACTTCTACAATGCACGCCGCCGTGATGTGCTTGCGGCACAGCCCAATGCCGCCCACGAAGCGATTGCCCGCCTGCAGCGTGTTTTCCTCGACACGGCGGTCATCACACAAAACATCGACAACCTGCACGAACGAGCGGGTTCCACAGGAGTATTGCACCTGCACGGCGAGATTACCAAACTGCGTTCCGACATCAACGAAACGGCTACGGTGCCTCTCCACGGCTGGGAGCAACATTACGGAGACCGTCATCCCGACGGCAGCCTGTTGCGTCCATATATAGTCTTTTTCGGGGAGAATGTACCAAACTTTACTCCTGCTTGTACCATCGCATCACAAGCCGGTGTCTTCATCGTAATAGGCACGAGCCTTAATGTCTATCCCGCAGCATCGTTGTTGGAGTATGTGCCGACGGACGCGCGTATCATCGTGGTAGACCCCGCCACGCCCGCATGGGGAACCTACGGCGAGCGTGTGGAGTACATCCAAGCCAAGGCTTCGGTAGGAGTCCCCTCCCTCGTAACTCGCTTGATAGATCAACTCACCTTTACAAGCCGATGAGCAGAACTTGCTGCTCCAATTGGTCGCGGTCGCCAAGCGCACGGTTGCGGGTCTGGGTGCGGTAGTTATAGACCGTCTTGACCGACAGACGCAGGAAATGGGCTATATCCTCCGAATCGGTGATGCCCAAGCGGATAAGGGCAAATATGCGCAGTTCGGTCGAGAGGTGTCCCTGCTGCGGCAGCGGGAACTGCTCATCGGGACGCAGGAGGGTATTGAAGTCCTCCACGAAATGCGGGAAGAGCGAGAGGAAAGTCTCATCAAAATGGCGGTAGAACTCCCGCAGCGTGCGGTCTATCACTTCGGTGGACTTAACCAGTTGGAAGAGGGTCTTCGGCTTGTCGGATAGCGAAGCGCGCAAGAGCGACTTGTGGTACTGCGACATCGCTTCGATAATTTGCGAACACTCACTCATGTAGCGTGTTACATACGCATCTCGGATTCGGTTCGAGTCTTTGAGTTGTGCATTCGCAACGGATAGACGCTCGTTGATGTCCTGCAGTTGGGTATTGAGCAGGGAGAGTTGCCGATTGGCAGCCCGCCAACGCCGCAGCAGAAGCACCAACCCTACAAGCACCAGCACCAATACACCGGCTGCCACACCAAGAGAAACAATCAATAAGTGTTGTTTATGCCACTGCTCGTGTATCATACGGCGGTAGGTATTGAGGATGAGGGGCATATCGCCCGCCATCTCGATGGTGCGCAAGCGTGCTTTGCTGTGGGCAGCATCTTCGATACAACAATTCATGTACTGATACGCGCGTTCCACATCCCCCCGCTGAAACAAGATGAGTGCCACCTCGCGGAGGGAAGCATGCTCCAACACCCCGTGCTGCATATCGCAGAGCGCGGACTGCGCAAAATAGTACAATGCCGTATCCTGCATAGCCGAATCATCCGTCTGCCAATAGAGGCGTTGGTAGCACGAGCCGAGTGTGTTGGCAAGGTAACGGATACAATCGGACGAATCAGGTACCTGCCGATAAACAGGCAACAAGATACCAATCGCCTCGGCGGGCGATGCCTCCATGCGCATGAGCGCCGCCTCCTGCGCATAGAAAACAGGGTCGGTTTCGGTCTGCAGGATACGCGCACGAAGCGGCAGTATCTGTTGGCGCGCCGCCTCCCGCTCTGCAGGTAGGGTAGTAAACTCCGCCTGCCAGATATAAGTCAGGCTTAACACCTTGTAGTACAGGTTCGCTGCTTCCGGCAGAATACACGGCTGCAGCGGGAGCAACAACTCGAGGGCGGAACGATAGTTCCCCGCCATCGCCATACACTGCGCACGGCAGACCGTTGCTTGTTGGATAGCCGCCTCGTTGCAATAAGTCGTGGCAAGCAGCAGGCTCTGCTCGGCATAGAAGAGTGCCGAGTCGTTGTCGAAACCCTCGTAGGCAGCGTAGAGTTGCCGGGCAAAGCGGTACTTTGTTTCGCCATCGGCAACCTGATAGAGAGCAGTGGTGGCGGCAATGCGCTGCTCACGGGCGGCAATATACTGCGGGCGATTGACCACCGCAGTATCAAGACGGAGCAAGATAGAGAACAGAAGAAGCATAGTGCAAGCGATTAACAGGCGCAAAGATAGCACATTCTGCCGACACCCACAAATCAAAGTGCCCTCACAGGGCGCAATAAGCACTCCTAATTACCCCCCCCCATAAGGTAATATATCGCGCTGATATACAGTATATTAACGCGCTCATACTACTCCCAAAACACTCCCTACGCTTGCAGGCGCATACAATCGGTACTACCTTTGCACCGCCGAAAAGGGGAAAGCCCTCTGTTTTGGCAACTGCACTAACATTATTCATTTTCAATATCTAATGCGTATGAAAACGAAACTCTACCAATGGTTAATTGCAGCCCTCGTGGTTTGCAATGTGTCCGTAGTCAATGCTACGCGTATTTACCTTATGGGGCCTGCCGTGACAGGCGACTTCAGTCTCAGTATGCCAATGATGATTCAGAACGGCAACACCTATACTTGGGTGGGCGACCTGCAAGACGGCAAACTGAAATTTGCTATGACCAATCGTTATTTCGGCGACTCGTACGGACCGGAGACCAACGAGACCGCTCTCGCTATCGGTACGGTACAATTAGGCACCAACAGCGGCAGCACGGACAACCAGTTCGTTGTTACCGCCGGACGCTACAGCCTGACCATCACACTCGGCGAGAACCCGATGCTCGTGGTGGCTGACGGCACCGACCTGCCCGACCAAGGCGTTGCGGCAGCGGATGTATATCCGGAAGCAGGACTCTACGCCATCGGCAATGCGACCTCGGCAGGCTGGACACCGGCAGACGCTATTGAGATAGCCGAGACGGAATACGGCAAGTACGCCGGTACGCTGACGCTCAAGGCTGGCACGGATCTGGAACTGAAATTCTTGGCACAGAAAGATTGGGGCACGCAGTACGGGCCGCAAACCGACGGCGAAGCAATCACTGCTGCTGGCACTTTCTCGCTCGTGAAGCCCGCAAGCGGCGACCCGAAATACCACACCACATTTGCTGCCGACACCAAATTCAGCGTGGCGATTGACATTGCTGCCGGTACGCTGACTCTATCGCCCTACAAACTGACCACGATGTGGATGATAGGCGATGCCGTCGGCGGTTGGAACTTCGATGAGAACGGCATTGCGATGAACCTCAGCGCAACGGAAGACAGCGTATTTACCTGGACGGGCGACCTGCAAGCAGGCGGCTTCAAGTTCTGCGGCAATAAGTGGGACTACACCAACGATGCATTTGGCGCTACCGTAGCCGATACCGAACTGAAGGCAGGAAACCTCAGCATTCAGGCTATCGACGGCGACGACAAGAAATTCAAAGTGACTACGGCGGACAACTACTCGCTGACGCTCAACCTCAAAACGATGACGCTCGTGGTAGCCGGCAAGACACCAACCGACATTATCTCGGCAGACGGACAATCCAAAGCCACGAAGGTGCTTCGCAACGGGCAACTCTATATCCTCCGCGGCGACGCTGTGTACAATATTCTCGGTGCCCGCCACTAATCCATCCGGCGGTTGCCCCCGCTTTTGGAGGGCAACCGCCTATACTATCCCTTAATACTCTTTTCCTATGCGTGCGATACGATTGATACCGTATTCCCTGTTGCTGCTATGCCTGTTGCTGCCGCTACCTGTACAGGCTGCCTCGATACGCATCAGCGGTACGGTGGTGGACAAGCAGCGTGAGCCGCTCATCGGCGTAACAGTCCTTGTGCAGGGCAGTTCACTCGGCACAGTAACCGACTTGGACGGGCACTTCTATTTGGATGTGCCGAGCAAGCAATCGCGCCTCGAGGTCAGTTATGTGGGCTACCGGACGCAGACTATCCCCGTGGGCGATGACATCAGTTTCTTCATCACCCTTGAAGAAGAAACCGAGACCCTCGATGAGGTAGTGGTAGTCGGCTACGGCAACCAGAAGAAACTCTCGGTCATCGGCTCGATTCAAACGCTGGAACCCCAGAAACTGCAGGTAGGCTCTACCCGTTCGATGAGCAACAACCTCGCCGGTCAGTTGGCGGGCGTGATTGCCGTGCAGCCTTCGGGGGAACCGGGCTACGACAACTCGGACTTCTGGATTCGCGGTATTGCGTCGTTCTCGGGCAACACCTCGCCCCTCGTATTAGTGGATGGTGTGGAGCGTTCGCTCAACGACATTGACCCCGCTGAAATAGAGGCATTCTCCGTACTGAAAGATGCGTCTGCCTCCGCCATGTACGGTGTGCGGGGTGCCAACGGCGTGATACTGATCAACACCAAGCGAGGCAGCGTTGCCCCGCCGTCGGTATCGCTGCGATTGGAACAATCGGTCTCTACGCCGACCCAACTGCCGCAATTCATCGGGGCTGCGGAATATATGGACTTGCTCAACAGCCTGCAAACCGATCCCAACAAGCGGCTATTCACCAAAGACCAAATTCTCAAGACCTACTACGGCTACGACCGTGACCTCTACCCCGATGTGGATTGGGTGGATGCCATCACCGACGATGTAGCCTACTCCACGCGTGCGAACCTGTCGGTGGCGGGCGGCTCGGAGCGTCTGCGCTACTCGCTCACCGGATCGTACTACCACGAGAAGGGCATCATGGCAACCGACGAGACCCTATCCTACGACACCGGTTCGAAACTCAACCGCTTCAATCTGCGTGCCAATGTGGATCTCGATGTCACGAAGACCACCCTCCTGCGATTCAATGTCGGCGGCTACCTGCAGATGTTGCGTAAGTCGAACTCCTCGACCGATGAAGTCTTTGCCAAAGCGTTCGAGACCCCGCCATTTGTGCATCCTGCCGTCTATTCCGACGGTACGATTCCATTGGCTTCCGCCAACCGCTACAACCCCTGGGCGATGTGTACGCAGAACGGCTACTACCGTAGCACAAGCAGCAAGTTGGAGTCGCTCTTTGCCATTGAGCAGGATCTGAAATTCATCACGCCCGGCTTGCGTGCCAAGGCGACCTTCTCGTTCGACTATTATTCCCGCACCTACATGACGCGCGGCAAGACGCCCGACTATTACAGTGTGGCGAAATCGCGCAACGACGAGGGCGAACTGGTGCATTCCATTTTGAAATACGGCTCGGAGTTTCTCGACCACAGCAACAATGCCGAATACGGCAACAACAGCATCTACTTTGAGGCTGCGCTGACCTACAACCGTACCTTTGCCTCGAAGCACGCCGTGGATGCACTGTTCCTCTACAACCTGCGCTCCTACGACAACGGCGACTACCAACCCTACCGCAATCAGGGTATCGCGGGGCGTGCGTCCTACACCTACGACCGCCGCTATGTAGCGGAATTCAACTTCGGCTACAACGGCTCGGAGAACTTTGCCAAAGGGCATCGCTACGGATTTTTCCCGTCGGGGGCTATCGGCTGGCTCATCTCGGAGGAACACTGGATGGAGCCTGCCCGCTCGGTGCTGTCCAAACTCAAACTGCGCGGCTCTATCGGCTTGGTGGGCAACGACAATATCGGAGGCTCGCGCCGCTTTGCCTATATTACCACCATTAATCACAACGCCAACGGCTACAACTGGGGCTACAAGGGCGATATGTATTACACGGGCGTGCAAGAGGGCGAGATAGGCGTTGAGAACCTGACCTGGGAGACCGCCCGCAAGGCAAATGTCGGCTTGGAATTAGGGCTGTACAACGACCTCGACCTGCAAGTCGATTTCTTTCAAGAACTGCGCAGCAACATCTTCATGCAGCGCAACACCATTCCCTCGCAAGCCGGATTTATCAGCACGCCGTACGCCAACTACGGCAAGGTGGACAACCGAGGCGTTGACCTGTCGCTGACCTACAACCATCGGTTCCACAACGGGCTGCAGGTAGCCGCACGCGGCACCTTCACTTACGCCAAGAACACCATTCTGGAGATAGACGAGCCGGAAGTGGTCAAAGGCACCTATCGCAGCCAGACAGGGCAATCGATCAACACGCTCTGGGGCTATACCGCCGACGGGCTATACACCGCCGAAGACTTTGACGCCGACGGCAATCTGGTGGAGGGGCTGCCGATTCCGCAGTTAGGCACCACCGTGCGCCCGGGCGACATCAAGTATGTTGATAAGAACGGCGACGGCAAGATAACCGATGAGGACCAAGGCTATATCGGCGGCACGACCACGCCCCGCATTGTCTATGGCTTTGGCGGCAACCTCGAATACAAGGGTTTCGACTTCAACATTTTCTTCCAAGGCACGGGCGACACCTATCGCATCATCGGCGGCAGCGACTATTTCATTCCCGGCTCGGGACAAGGCGTGTTGGGCAATGTATTCACCAACTACAACGACCGCTGGACGGAGGAGAACCCCTCGCAGAATGTATTTTGGCCCCGCCTAAGCGAATCGACCAACACCAACAACAATGTCGCCTCCACCTGGTGGAAAAAAGATATGTCTTTCTTGCGGCTCAAGACCATCGAGGTCGGCTATTCGCTGCCCAAGAAAGCCCTCGAAAAGATGCACGCCAAGAAGTTCCGTATTGCCATTTCGGGCAACAACCTGTTCTGTTTCTCGTCGTTCAAACTCTGGGACCCCGAATTGGACACCAACGACGGTTTGCGTTACCCCGCCATGCGCTCGGGTATGGCAAGTATTGAGATTGGCTTCTAAGACTACAAAGCAATTTATAGAAGTCCCCTTAACCATTGCAACACATTATGAAACGAATCCCTTATATAGTTCTCACGCTGCTGCTCGTTTTGCCCGCCGCATCGTGTAGTTTTCTCGACAAAGAGCCCGATACGGAACTCACGCTCGAGATGGTATTCAACGACAAGACGCGCACCATGGGCTGGTTGGCGGGTGTCTATTCGGACATTCCCGACCCCTATATGGGCTACGGGCGTTTTCTCGGTTGGGAAGTGCTCGGTGACGATATGACGCCCAGCGAGCGTTGGCGTCAGTGGAACTGGAAGGTCATTCCCTTTATCCTCGGCGAATGGACACCGACCAGCGACTGGGACGGCAACTACTGGGCCACGCTGCCGCAGCGTATTCGCGAAGCGCAGATATTCATACAGAATGTCCACGCCCTGCCCGACCAAGGTATCGGCTCGCAGGAGGTGGAATACATGAAAGCAGAGTGCGAATTTCTTATCGCCTACTACTATGGGTTGCTTGCCAACACCTACGGCGCGATTCCGTTCACGCCCAATGTACTCTACGACACCGACGCCACCGCCGAAGACCTGCAGATAGGGCAAGTGCCGTACTATACTGTCATCGACTGGTGCGACTCGACGCTGCTCGCCGTGGCGGACAAGTTGCCTGCCAAATACACGAGCGCACAGAAATACGGGCGTGCCACCTCGGTAATGGCACTCGCCGTGCGGGCGCGTATACTGCTCTATGCCGCATCGCCCTTGGTCAACGGCAATACCGACTATGCGGGCTACACCAACGACCAAGGCGAGGAGATCTTCTCGCAGACCTACGACCCTGCGCGCTGGCAGCGTGCAGCCGATGCCTCCCGCCTGCTCATTGAGACCGCCGAGGCAGCGGGGCATCAACTCTACCAAAAGCGGAACGCCAACGGCGACATCGACCCGTTCCTCTCGGTGCAGAATGTCCTGCTCAGCCAATACGATGAGGGCAACACCGAGATTCTCTTTGCTCGCCCCGGCGGCTGCGACTATACGGAGTACGAGAAGCATATCACCCCCGCCAATTCGGGCGGCTCGGGCGGTTGGGGCGTAACCCAATCGTTGGTGGATGCGTTCTTCATGGAGAACGGTCTTCCCATCACCGACTCGGAGTCGGGCTACGAAGCATCGGGCTACGAGGAGAGCGGTATCACCTCCGACGCCACCTCGTGGGACGAGAGCATCAACGGCGGCTATATCACCTATCCGCACACCTACAAGATGTATTGCCATCGTGAGCCACGATTCTATACCGCCGTGTCGTTCCACAACTCGTACTTCACGCAAGAGGAGCGCACCTTCAATTTCCTGAACGGCGGCAGCGACAATATCCACACCCACGATGCCCCGCAGAACGGCTATCTCATCCGCAAGAAGGTGCACCCCAAGACCCATGTCAAGGAGAACAACTTCCAATACCGTCCCGGCATACTCTATCGGTTGGGCGAGGCGTATCTCAATTATGCGGAAGCACTCTGCGAATGCGATCCGACCAACCCCGACATTTTGGTCTACCTGAACAAGATTCGCACCCGTGCCGGTATTCGCCCCTACACCACCGGCGCTACCTCCTCAACGGCGATTCATATTGATATGACCCAAGACGCCCTGCGGGAGGCCATACGCCGTGAGCGTCGTGTCGAACTATGCTGCGAGGGACTGCGCTACGACGACCTGCGCCGTTGGAAAGAAGCCGAGACCACCCTCAACGGCCCGCAGTACGGGATGAATTTCAGCGGCAAGGACGAGGCGACTTTCTTCACGCTCACTGCCTACCAGACCCGCACCTATCGCAAGCAGTTCTATTGGTTCCCGATCCACCAGAGCCAGATAGAGCGAAACCAAAAATTGCGCCAACTGCCCTATTGGAACTAAATGTTGAATTGGTAAATCTCCACTACTATGCGAAAGCACATTCTTTTCCTATTGGCGCTTGCGGGCGCACTCTTTGCCTGCAAGCCCGAGAGCGAGCACTATACCATTCCCCGCCTTGAGGACACGATGCACCTGCGTGCTTCGGCGAGCAGCATTCGCCTCTCGCACGCTCTGAGTGCCGACACCGCCATCACCTTCTCGTGGGATATTCCCGCCCTGACCGACGGCATCACGGGCTATGAGTACTATTTCAAGATGGACATCGCCGACAACGAGTTCGCCACTTCTATCACGCCCATGCTGGTGGATGGCGGCAACACGGTCAGTTTCACGCACGGAGCGCTCAACGACCAACTCGAGCGTTGGGGTATCACGGCAGGCACATCCTGTGCGCTTGAGGCGGAAATCATTGCCCACCCCAAGGGACTCTCTACCTATGTCAAGCCTATGCTCAGCACCGTCACTTTCGAGGCGGTCGGCTATGCGAGCGTACTCTATCTGGCGGGCAGCGCCACCACGGCAGGCACCACCTACACCGAGGCACTCGAGATGAGCAAGATAGCAGGGCGCAACGCCTATCGTTATGTCGGCACACTCGCCGAGGGCGACCTGCTCTTCCTCACCGAGCGTTCCGATTCCGCCGAGGTCTATGGGCAGGGCGATACGGAGGGCAGCCTCTGCTATACCACCCTTGCGACCGCCACACCCGTGCCTGTATCGCATGCAGGCTTCTATATTGTGGAGGCAGACATTGACGCTCTGACCGTGACGGCAACCGAGCCGCTCTACCTCTTCGGTAGTGCCGCCAACGGGTGGGATTTGGGCAGTGCCATCGCCATGGAGCAACTGTCGGAGCATACGCTTTCGTGGAGCGGGCTGCTCAGCGAGGGCGAACTCAAATTTCTCTGCGAGCCGACCGTCAACAGCCGTCGCTTCGATGGCGCGTTCTGGTTAGCCCCCGCAGACGGCACCGCAGCCGAAGGCACCACCGCTATGGTCTTTGCCCCCAACGGCACGCCCGACAGCAAGTGGAGCGTTCCCTCGACAGGGCTGTATACCATCTTGGTTGACCTGAGCATTCCCGAAGTTACATTCTCCCGTGACGAGGACTTCGACAAGTTGCCCTACAAGCAGATTTGGCTCTGCGGCGACGCCACGCCGGGCGGTTGGGATACGCCTTTCTCGGAGCAGTTCACCTACGACACGGAGGCGCGTAACGGTTCGTTTGTCTGGACGGGCAATCTGGCGGCAGGCGAGATCAAGTTCCCGCTCAATCCGAGCAGTTACGAGGGCGCATTCTTTATCGCACCGGAGGCAGGCACGCCTATCTCTGCCGAGCCGACGCCCGTGGTCTATACCGCCAACAACCAACCCGACCAGAAGTGGCAGGTGTCCGCTTCAGGCAAATACAAGATCACCATCAATGTCTTAGACCTCACCGTTCAATTCCAGCAACAATGAAACGCACCATGCATATCCTACTCGCAGCCCTTGCTGCTTTTTCTCTCGCTGCCTGCGAGCAGCGCACCGACACCGGTTGGAGCATCGACCAAGTGCCCGACGACCCTGTCGTTGACCCAGTCAAGACCGAAGCCAAAGCCCCGCTCTATTGGACGGTCTACGAGTTCTGCTACGAGGCCGAGCATGCCGGCACCAATCCGATTCTCATGCCGCGTGCCACTATGGAGGCTAATGTGGAGTGGGTGGCGGAGAACCTGCTGCCCTACGGCTACGACATGATAGCCACCGACGGCTTTCAGGCGATGTACAATGTCCCCGCCGACAATGCGCAGGGCTACATGACGCACTATGGCGCTTACTCGCTCAAAGAGTTAGTGGCTCTCTGCAAGCAGCACGGACTCAAACTCGGCGTCTATGACAACCCGCTTTGGAAGCACGGCGACGACGACATCATCATCGAGGGCACCAACATCCGCCTCGGCAGCCTGCTCTACGATCCCTCCATCGACCAAGTGGAGCACCCCGATGCCGCCCGTGAGAACGAGATATTCTATTGGATTGTTCCCTCGCACCCGGGCGCAAAGGAATATATTGACGGCTTCTTCAAGTACTACAATTCCATTGGGGTGAATTTCATCCGCATGGATTTTATGTGCCTTTTCGAGACCGGCACGGGCATGGGCGGCGACCCCGGTCGTGGCTACGGTCGTGAGGAGTACGAACTCGCCCTGCAATACATCAACGAGTCTGCCACCAAGTACGGCGTATTCACCTCTATCGTGATGCCCAACCAGAAGAACTACGCCGAACTCGAGGCACGCTACATGAATATGATGCGTATCAATGCCGATGTCTTCTGCGGGCGGTGGAGTGCTTTCTCCGGCACGACCGACAACGACCCCGACCCGTATATGGAGCATTACGGCAACGCTACCTACTACCGCCGGCGTGGGCAGATCGACCCAAATAAATGGCCCACCTGCTACAACCTATTCGACGGCATGGTCTATTTCTCCGACCTGTCGGGACGGGGCAAATTGATCTTAGACGGCGATTTCACCCGCCTCAACACGCTCTCTAACGACGATGAGCGGCGCTCGGTCATCAGCCTGCAGTTGGTAGCGGGAGGCCCCGTTGCCTGCGCCGACCAGTACAACGAGACCGACATCGACCATCTGGTTACCTTCTATCAGAACGAGGAACTGTTGGCGCTCAACAAGGACGGCTTTGTGGGCAAACCGCTCTCGCGCGACCTGAGCAGCAGCGACAGCCAGATATGGACGGGGCAGATGTCCGATGGCGATTGGATCGTGGCGTTCTTCAACCGCGAGGATTTGGAGCAGAAGCGCTCGTTCTCGGTCAGCACCTTAGGCGAAGAGTCCATGCAGGTGCGCGACCTGTGGGAGCACCAAGACCTCGGCCGTCAGCGCAATCTCGAGGCCATCGTTCCCGCCCATGGGTGCAAGGTTTATCGCTTGAAGGCGATAAACAATTAGGAATTAGGAATTAGGAATTAGGAATTAAAGCATATGATAAAAACAGCATCCATACTCTCTTGTTTTTTGCTGACGGTTTCCCTGTCGGCGGCAGCACAAACCGCCTCTTTTTCAGCGGAGCAATTCTCCTCTCCGAACGGTCGTTTGCAGGCGTCTTGCCGAACCACTCCCGAAGGAACTCTCTATTACGACCTCGTTTTTGACGGCGATACCCTTATCCGCCCCTCTCGTTTGGGCTTGCTTCTCGACCACGACCAGTTGCTCACCGGCTTCGAGATTCTCAACACCGAGCGTACCACCCACGACGATACCTGGACGCCCGTCTGGGGCGAAGAGAACGCCATCCGCAACCACTACAACGAGATGCTCGTCTTCGTGCGCCAGCAGCCCCAAGACCGCTATCTATATGTCCGCTTCCGCCTCTTTGACGAGGGCTTGGCCTTCCGCTACGAGTTCCCGCAATTGGGTTTGGGCTACTTCACCATCCTCGACGAGCGCACCGAATTTGCCATGACCGGCGACCACACCGCCTACTGGATACCCGGCGACTTCGACACGCAGGAGTATATGTACACCCGTTCCCGCCTGAGCGAGATACGCCGCCTCAATGCGTCGCAGCGGGTAGATAACCTCAGCCAGCGCGGGTTCTCCGACACAGGCGTGCAGACCGCCCTCCTGCTCCATACCGACCAAGGCGTATGGCTCACCCTGCACGAGGCGGCACTGATTGATTACTCGTGCATGCACCTCAATCTGAACGACACGACGCTCACCTTCACCTCGTTCCTCACGCCCGACAGCCAAGGCAAGAAAGGCTATATGCAGACGCCTTGCCACAGTCCGTGGCGCACCGTGCAAGTCGCCACCGATGCCCGTGACATCCTCGCCAACCGCATGACGCTCAACCTCAACGACCCCTGCAAGATAGAAGACACCTCGTGGATACGCCCCATGAAATATGTCGGCGTATGGCTCGAGATGATTAACGGCATGCATAGTTGGTCGTACACCAACGACTTCCCCTCCATCCACTTGGGCGAGACCGACTATGCCCATGCGCACCCGCACGGCAACCATGGCGCAACGACTGCCAATGTGTGCCGCTACATCGATTTTGCCGCCAAGCACGGCATCGACGGCGTGCTGGTCGAGGGCTGGAACATCGGTTGGGAGGACTGGTTCGGACACCAGAAAGACTATGTGTTCGATTTCGTAACCCCCTACCCCGATTTTGATGTAGAGGCAGTACACCAATACGCCAAGGCACACGGCGTGAAGATGATCATGCACCACGAGACCTCCGGCTCTATTCGCAACTACGAGCGCCACCTCGACACCGCCTACACCTTCATGAACCGCTACGACTACCCCGCCGTCAAGTCGGGCTATGTGGGCAATATTGTGCCGGTGGGCGAGACGCACTATTCGCAGTGGCTCAACAACCACTACCTCTACTGCATCACCGAGGCGGCGAAACATCGTATCATGGTCAATGCGCACGAGGCAACCCGCCCGACGGGTATCTGCCGCACCTACCCCAACTGGATAGGCAACGAGTCCGCCATGGGGTCGGAATACCAAGCCATGATGGGCATTCGCCCGGGGCATACCTGCATCCTGCCTTTTACGCGCCTCAACGGCGGGCCGATGGACTACACGCCGGGTATCTTCGAGATGGATATGTCCAAGATGAACCCCAACAACCACAACCACTGCCTGACCACACTGGCGAACCAACTCTCGCTCTATGTGACGATGTACAGCCCGCTGCAGATGGCCGCCGACCTGATAGAGAACTACGAGCGTTTCCCCGATGCGTTCCGTTTCATCGAAGAGGTGGCATTGGATTGGGATCAGTCGTGGTATCTCGAAGCCGAGCCGATGGAGTATGTAACCATTGCCCGCAAGACCAAGGGGAAGGATGAGTATTTTGTAGGCGGCACCAACGGCGAACAGGCACGCACCTCGCGCATTTCGCTCTCGTTCCTGCCTAAGGGGAAGCAGTATATCGCCACTATCTACGCCGACGCCAAGGATGCCGATTATCGCACCAATCCCCAAGCGTATACCATCACCACGAAGCGTGTAAATTCCCGAACTTGCCTTACCATTTCCGAAGCCGCTTCGGGTGGCTACGCCATCACCCTCCGCTCCACCGAGTAGGGGTGGCGGGCATTCCGCAAAGCGTTTTTCCGTCCTGCTGACGCATATAGTCGGCAGGACGGATTGTTTTTTGAAGGAGTGGTTGAGAGGCTTATAAGGGTCTTATCGGAGTTGCTTCAAAGTATTGAGAAAGTATTCTTATCCTTCGCTTATCCTTCGCTTATCCTTCGGTTATCCTATACGCAGGTCTGCAGGAAGGTAGGGCGTAGTTTGCGGTAAGGTAGGGCGGTTTTGACAGGCAGGATGAGGGGAGGGAGGGGGAGGAATTGGAGAGGGTAGAGGGTGGGAGGTGAGGTGGCTGGGGGAGAGAGTGGAGGGGGTGGGTTGAGGGAGGGGAGGGGTGTGGGAGGGAGTGGGGGTTGAGATGAGAGTGGGTGGGGAGAGGTCGCGGGGAAGGGTTGGCGGGGAAGGGGAGATGCCTTGTAGGGGTTGCCCGCAGGTGTACCATAGGGGGCTGTTGCATATTCCATTTGCAGCAATCGCAAAAAAGCAGTACCTTTGCCCGCTTGGACGGAGCAACCGGAAATGCCCGCAACCGCAAGAGATTATGAACGAGTTTTTGGAAACCGAAGAACAGGTGCTGCAAATGCTGAAGACGGTCTATGACCCCGAGATACCGGTGAATGTGTACGATTTGGGACTTATCTATCGTATCGACCTCCCCAGCGACGGCACCTGCACCATCGATATGACACTCACTGCACCCAACTGCCCCGCAGCGGACTTCCTGGTGGAAGATATTCGGCAGAAAGTGGGGTCGGTGGAAGGTATTAAGTCGGTGCAAGTGAACATCGTCTTCGACCCCGAATGGAACAAGGACATGATGTCCGAAGAAGCAAAGTTGGAATTAGGATTTTTGTAACCGCACCCGTGATATACTTTCTGAGCGATGCACATATCGGCTCGCGGGCACTCGACAACCGCGAAGAACACCAACAGCGCGTGGTTGCCCTGCTGCACAAGTTGGCAGAGGACGCTACGGCGATTTATCTGCTGGGGGATATGTTCGATTATTGGTTCGAGTACCGCTGGCGCGACCGCAGCAAAGCGGAGTACCGCCCTTTCTTGGACGCCTTGCGCCGCCTGACGGAGCAGGGGATAGCGGTGCATTACTTTGTGGGCAATCACGACCTATGGACTTTCGGCGAGTTGGAGAAGCAGACGGGAGTCGTTTTGCACCGCGAGCCCTGTGAGGTGGTTTTGTGCGGCAAGACGGTTTGGTTGGGACACGGCGACGGAGTCGTTCCCTCGAACTATGACCGGCAGTTGCCGCTGGAGTTGCGGAGGAAGGTACGGCGTTTTATGCGCCTGCGCGCTTTCTTCCATAACCCCGTGGCGCAGGGACTGTTCCGCTGGGTGCCGCCCCGTTGGGGCAATGCTTTCGGCTACGGATGGGCACGCCGCAGCCGCATGAAGGAGTTGCAGCACCCCTGTCCGTACAAGGGAGAGGCGCAGGAGGAGTTGGTGCTGTACGCCAAAGAACAGGAGCAGCGCGGCAACCATCACGACTACTATATATTCGGACACCGACACATTGAATTGGACTTACAACTCACGCGCAATAGCCGTATCCTGATACTGGGGGATTGCTGGCGGCTGTGGACCTACGCGTGTATGAACGAGAAAGGAGAGATTACTTTATGCACACTCGAGCCGAGCAATTAGCGGCATTCGACCGCCTGCTCACCGTTATGGACGACCTGCGGGAGAAATGCCCGTGGGACAGGAAACAGACCTTCGACAGCCTCCGCCAGAACACCATCGAGGAGACCTACGAACTCGCTTCCGCCATTGTGAAGCACGATATGGACGATATTGCCAAAGAGTTGGGCGATGTGTTGCTGCATGTCGTCTTCTACGCCAAAATGGGCAGCGAGAGCGGGGCGTTTGATATTGCCGATGTGTGCAACCGGCTCTGCGACAAACTCATTTTCCGCCACCCGCATGTGTATGGTCATGAGGCAGCGCAGAACGCCGAGCAGGTGAGCCACTTGTGGGAACAAGTCAAACTGAAAGAGAAGGGCGGCAACAAGACTGTGCTGAGCGGTATCCCCGAAGCACTCCCCTCACTCATCAAGGCGTACCGCATCCAAGACAAGGTAGCGAATGTGGGCTTTGATTGGGAGCAGCGCGAAGAGGTATGGGGCAAAGTCAAGGAAGAGATCGCCGAGTTTGAGGCCGAAGTGGCGGCAATGGACACCGAGAAAGCCACAGTAGAGTTCGGCGATGTGCTGTTCGCGTTGGTCAATGCCGCCCGCCTCTACAAGATACGACCCGACAATGCGTTGGAGCAGACCAACCGAAAGTTTATGCGCCGCTTCGGGTACATCGAACAACGCGCCCAACAAGAGGGACGCGCTTTGGAAGACCTGTCTATCGGGGAAATGGAGGCGTTGTGGCAAGAAGCCAAGCAACACGACCTACCGGACGGGAATGGCGAAGGATAGAGTAACGGGCGAGTACTTCGAGTCGCTGCTCACGGTCAGTTGGAACTCGCAAGTGCCGCTCGTGCGGGGCGTGAAGAACAGCGGAAAGGACACTAAGTTATAGTTGCTGTCAGCGGGGAAAGGAAGCAAGCCTTGTTGCAGTTGCGTGGTGTCCGATAGCACCTCCTTGATGGATTGCGGGAGCGTGAACCACATCTGTACAGCCGCCGTGTCCCACGCAATGGCAACCGACTGCAGCGCGTTGCCCACAGCGTAGTAGGTGGTGCCGAATACGCACGTGTCGCCCACTTGCAGGGTATCGGTGGTCAACGAGGAGGAGTTCTTCTGCAGGCTCCAATACAGGGTGTCAGCAGCCGCCACCAACGAGTCGTTGCGGAACTGCGGCGAGAGGAACAGACTGGTGGTATATATTTGGGGGGTGTAGTCCGAGTGGACATTGTCGATGCAGCCCGTCAGGGCGCAGGCGGCACATAGCAGACAGATAATGGATTTACGCATATACACAAAAGATTAGAGTATCGGCACAAAAGCAAAATCGGGCTTGCGCCCGATGTGCGGCATAAAGGACTCGAACCTTCACTCCGTGAAGAACTAGATCCTAAGTCTAGCGCGTCTACCAATTCCGCCAATGCCGCGAAAGCAACCGCAAAGGTACGCCATTTTATCCAAACAGCCAAACAATGGACACAACTTTTTATCATATTCTACCCAACGGGGTGCAAATCGTTCAACGCACCGTGCCCTCTTCGGTCGTCTATATCGGCATTATGGTGGGGGCAGGCACCCGCCACGAGGCAGCCGCCGAGAACGGCATGGCACACTATATCGAACATTGCGTGTTCAAGGGGACGGAGCATTACACCGCCCGCCAGATCATCAATCATATCGAGGGAATAGGCGGCGAGATTAACGCCTACACCACCAAAGAGGAGACCACTTTCTATGCTGCCACCCTGCGTCAGCACTGGCGGGTAACCCTCCATCTGCTCACCGATATGGTGCTGCACCCCACCTTCCCCAAGCGGGAAACCGACAAGGAGATGTCGGTTATCTTGGACGAGATAGAGAGTTACAACGACTCTCCAAGCGAACTGATATACGATGATTTCGAGGGGCAGATATTCAAAGGACATCCACTGGCAATGCCTATCCTGGGAACGCGTAAGACCCTGCGCACACTCGGCACTTCGGCGGCGCGTCCGTTGGCGTGGATGCAGACGCACTATCTGCCGGAGCGCATGGTGTTGTTTGTGTTGGGCGATATTCCGCCGCAGCAGGTCGTGGCGTATGCCGAGCGCGAGTTGGGCGCATTAGGTGCGGCGGCAGGTGCTACGACACCACAAGCGGTAACGCCACCGGCACCGCTTGGTACGCCCTCCCGGGTAGCGTTCCGTCGTCATACCCACCAGACCCATATCATGGTCGGCGCACGCGCATACGCGTTGGGGCATTCCAAGCAGTTGGTCATGTACTTGCTCAATAATATCTTGGGCGGCGGGAGTATGTCGTCGCGCCTCAATCTGAGCCTGCGTGAGCAGCGGGGCTTGGTCTATACCGTTGAGTCGCAATACACGCCGCTCAGCGATACGGGCTACTGGAATATCTATCTCGCTTGCGACCCTCCGAACAAGGACGAGTGTATTGAGCGTTGTTTGCAGGAGTTGCAACGCTTGCGCGAGGTGCGCCTTACCACGACCCAGTTCGCGCGTGCTTTGCAGCAAATAGAGGGTCAAATGGCAATTTCGGCAGAGAATAGGGAGAACAATGCGCTGTCTATGGCAAAGATGATGCTCTACCACCACCGTACCGAGAGTTGGCAAGAGACATTTCAGCGCATTACGGAGGTTACGCCGGTTCTCCTGCAAGAGGTTGCCAACGAGTTGTACCGCGAGTCCGACCTCTGCTTTCTGCAATATGACTAATGGTTGCCCAAGCAGCCGAACACAATCTTAATAATATTTGCGTATTTGCAAATTAAGTACTAACTTTGCGGCGTAAAGTTCACATAAAAGGATTGTTGTTGTGAACGGGAACGGATATAGAACGCGTCTGCTGTGCCGACGGACGATAAAAACTATCGGCACTATGCAAAACCCACGCGAGGACTTTCGTTGACGGACACGGCGGTGTTTTGAGAAAGGGGCTGGGAGGGTTTTGTACACATACAAAAGGCGTTTGCTAACGCTTGCCATTCGACTTTCTGAGACCTGAGAAATTTCATTAAATCATTCGGTGACAGGACATTAGTAGATGCTCATGGGTGTATTCTATGCACACAACGCTTTGTAAGACAGGCGTGTGGGGGTGTGAATATACGCGCGTGGGTTTCTGCAAGTTTCTTCGATGATTTTGGTTTTCTCAGGACCACAGAAAGCGGATTGACTAACAGAAGTCCGCGTTTTTTGTGTGTCTATGTGTGAAAACAGACTACAACGGAGTATGTCGATAGCCGAATAACAAAGTGGAGACAGACTAAATTTTAATAAGTATGGCACAATTTGTCATTATCCGAGGCACACAGAACTCGGGCAAAACCACCACTGCATGGATGGTGTATCAGTATCTGTCGCCGATGACAGACCACGACAGTTACCACATTTTCAATGTATGGAACGGCGAAGTCCGCACACCCGCTCCTATTCCTTATCTCCTCAATGTGCGCGAAGAAGACGGACACCCCGACTTTAAGGCTATCCTAACCATTCTCGGCAAGAAAGTGGGAATTACCAGTGCGGGCGACTTTGCGGAGACCGTAGAACAAAATGTGGACGACTTTCTACAACGCGGCGTGGATATTATCATCTGTTGCACACGCAGTTACAACCGCGAGAACTCCTCCTATCGTATGATAGCAGAAAAGTACGCTCCACATTACCCGATACAAGACTTTTGGGTAACATGGGACGAAGATCCCTGGAAAACCCATTTAGTTTTGACCCCTTCTGCCAGTTTTTGATTGACCCCTTTCCCCATTTTTGTACTGAC
>CAVGOI010000003.1:0-75148 GCA_963630875.1 Mycobacteriaceae bacterium
CTAACTCCGGCATACCATACAAAATAGTCAACCTAATTTAGGACAAGACAGTATGATGTTCCTACGGTCGGAGTCGCTAAATACTTCGTCTATGTTTCGGTTATCCTTCGCTTATCCTTCGGTTATCCTTCGGTTATCCTTCGGAGTTGACACGGGGAGGATGCGGGGAAGTTATGGGAAAAATCCGTAGTTTCTCCAGAGGGGAAGGGGGGCGTTTGCAGCGCCGGAACTGCGATGTCGTTTTTCTCCTAAAAAAATAAGGGGACCTCTATACATTCCCCGTCACGGCAAAGCAATTTATAGAAGTTCCCTAAGAATAGTCCTGTTGCTTGGGCGTAGTTGTTCGGTGCGGGGGCAGGAGCGGGTGGCTATTTCCTATATATTTGGGCATTTGGGAGAAAAGTTGTATCTTTGCAGGCTGTTTCCACTGCCGTCCGGCGATACGGGCGGTGCGTGGTACCGGAAAGGAAGGTTCGTTACTATGGAGTCTGCTGCATTATATGACCGAGAAGACCTGCACGAAGCCGTACGCGTACTGCGCGCAGGAGGTATCATCCTCTACCCCACTGACACCGTTTGGGGCATAGGCTGCGACGCTACCAACGCCGAAGCCGTTCAACGCATCTACGCCCTCAAACACCGCACCGACACGAAGTCGATGTTGGTACTCATCGAAGGCGCGGGCAAGTTGCAAGGCTATATGGAACGCGTTCCCGATACGGCTTGGACGCTGTTGGAGGCAGCCGAGGGGCAACGCCCGATGACTATCATCTACCCCCACGCCAAAAACCTCGCTCCCAACCTCATTGCCGCCGACGGCAGCGTGGGCATACGCGTGTCGTCCGAGCCTTTCTCGCAAGCCCTGTGCGCCGCATTGCGACGACCCATCGTGTCCACCTCCGCCAATATCAGCGGCGAGAAGACAGCCCGTACCTACGCGGAAATAGTGCCCGCCATCCGCAATGGCGTGGACTATATCTGCCGCTACCGGCGCGACGACAACACCCCCCACAAACCCTCCTCCATCCTCCAAATAGACGACAGAGAACACATCACTATCCTTCGTCCGTAAGCCCATGAACCATCTCACCCCGCACCGCAAACAACAACTGCTCTACCTCACGGTGGACGCGGTGTCGGCGTTGTTGGTGTGGTTAGCGTTCCTGCTGTTCCGCTGGTTGGTGTATGACGGGCGCGTGTTTGGTATGGACGAAGTGCTGATACCCGCGTTCAACTTCTACCGCCCCCTCGTGCTTTACCCGATAGGGTGCCTGGTGGTGTACTACCTCTCGGGGTACTACCTGCGCCCGCTACACAAGCCCTACGGCAAGGAGTTGCTGACCTCTTTCGTGTCCTCCGTCATCATTGCTTTCGGGGCGTTCTTCCTGATCATCATCGACGACCCCGTGGACGACTATCGCAAGTACTTGGTGTCGCTCGGCGTGTTCATCGGCCTGCAGTTTATCGGGTGCTATATCCCCCGCTTGACCCTTACCGCCCTCACACGGCACCGCACGCCGCAAGCCAGCCAACGCCATACCGTACACTCGCTTGCCGAGACGGAAGACCTGCTGCGCCGGCACGGTCTGCAAGCGCACGACGAGGTGGTTATCGATATTCAAGAGCCGACGGACGATCGGACTATCTATAAGATTATCAATGCGGTATATCCGTGCAATGTGGAGATTGCCGTAGTGCCGCGCGTGTATGATATGCTCACCGGTGCCGCCGGCATACGCGAGATTGGCGATATGCCGTTGGTGCGCATTACGGAACACAAGATGAGCGATTCGGCGCTGTGCATGAAGCGTGCCGGCGATGTGGCCGTGTCCGCACTCTCGCTCCTCGTGCTTTCGCCGGTGTATCTTGGCGTGGCACTCGCCGTGAAACTGAGTTCGCGCGGGCCCGTTATCTACCGGCAAGAGCGTATCGGCATGCACGGTCGCCCGTTCTTTATTCTCAAATTCCGCACCATGACCGCCGATGCAGAGAGAGGCGTGCCGCAACTCAGCACCGATGACGACCCGCGCATCACACGCGTCGGGCATTTCCTGCGAAAATACCGCATTGACGAACTGCCGCAGATGTGGAATGTGCTGCGCGGCGATATGTCGCTGGTGGGTCCGCGCCCCGAAAGACGGTACTTTATCGACCGTATCGAACAAGCCGCCCCCTACTATTGCCTGCTGTACAAGATACGACCCGGATTAACCAGTTGGGGACCCGTCAAAGTGGGCTACACCGATACCCTCGAGAAGATGATACAACGACTCAACTACGATATTGTGTATATGGAGAATATGTCTATCCTGTTGGATATCAAGATACTACTCGCCACCCTGCGCGTTATCGCGGACGGGAAAGGAAAATAATACTACACTATGGCACAGCCACCAAAGACCTACGACGAAGCCGTAAAACGACTCGAACAACTCATCGCCGAATTGGAACAGAGCGACGCCCTTTCGATGGACGCCTATCGCACGAAAGCCGTTGAAGCCAAAGAGTTGCTCGCTTTCTGCCGCAAACAACTGACAGACTGGGAAGAACAGATGGAGGAAACACTCCGGAACTAACCCCTCTTATACACGACAGGGTTTACTCTTCGGAGAAGTGGACCAGCAAGTGGCGGTAGGAATTGAATATCTTGGATTTGGAGACGAAACCGAGGTAGTGTTTCTGCTCGTCTACGACCGGCAAGTTCCATGCGCCCGTGTCTTCAAAGACCTCCATGACTTTTTCCATCGTCATATTGTGGTCGAGAACCGCCTGCGGGGAGTTCATCAGTTGCTGCACCGTGAAACGGTTGTACAGGCGCGGCTGGAACATGATGTTGCGTACCTCGTCCAAGAGCAATAGCCCCAGCAGGCGTCCCTGATGGTCGATGACAGGGAATATGTTGCGATGACTTTCGGAGATGACTTTTACCAGTTCGCCCAAAGTCATCTCGGGGTAGAGCGTCGTGAGGTCGGTCTCCAAGACATTGTCCATCTTGAGCAGGGTCAGCACAGAGCGGTCCTTGTTGTGCGTGAGCAATTCGCCCTTCTGTGCCAAGCGCATGGCATAGAGGCTGTGCGGCTCAAAAATCATAATGGTCAGGTAGGAGATGACCGCTACGATCATAAGCGGCATGAACAAGTGATACCCTCCCGTCAATTCTGCGATGAGAAATATACCGGTCAAAGGGGCATGCATGACCCCTGCCATAAGACCCGACATACCTGCAAGGGTGAAATTTGATTCGGGGACGGATAGACCCGCCATGTTACACAGCCGCGCACACAGAAAGCCCGCGATAGCCCCCATGAAGAGAGAGGGTGCGAAGATGCCGCCTACGCCACCCCCTCCATTCGTGGCGACCGATGCTACTATCTTGAGAAGCAGTATCATAACGAAATAGCCGACCAAGACCCATGCCGAGCCCGTCCAAGGTGCGAAGAGGCTGCTTTCCATAGCCGCGGCAGAGTGGCCGTTGATAAGTTGGCGGATGGTGTCGTAACCCTCGCCGTACAACGGTGGGAAGAGGAATACTAACACCCCCAAGGATACGCCGCCTATCAGGCATTTCTGCCAGGTCTTTCGCACGCGCTGCTTGAAGAGTTGCTCCAAACTATTCATGCCACGCGTAAAATAGAGGGACACCAATCCGCAGAACACGCCCAATAGTACATACAGCGGAATACGCTCCAAAGAAAAGGGTTCGATATTAGCCAAGGCGAACATCGCAGTTTGGTGCGACGCCATCATGGAGATAGCCGTTGCGGTGACGGATGATAGTAGCAACGGAGCGACCGAGGTCATCGTAAGGTCCATCATCAGTACTTCCAAGGTAAAGACAAGACCCGCGATGGGGGCTTGGAAGATACCGCCTATGGCACCCGCTGCTCCGCAGCCTATCATTAACATCATGGTCTTTTGGTCCAGACGGAACGCTTTTGCAAGGTTGCTGCCTATGGCTGCGCCGGTGAGTACAATTGGCGCCTCTGCTCCTACGGAGCCGCCAAAGCCGATGGTCAGCGCAGAGCCGACGATGGAAGACCAGATATTGTGCGCTTTGATGATGGACTTGCGCCGGGAGATGGCATACAGTATCTTGGTAATACCGTGTGAGATGTCATCTTTGACGACATACTTCACATACAGCGCCGACAGCGTAATGCCTATCATGGGACATACAAAGTACCAAAAATGGTGGTGCACCGCTAATTGGTTCTCTACAAATTGCTGCAAGAGAAAGATGAGCGTCTTAAGCAGTTGGGCGGCGCAAGAAGCAAGCGCCCCTACAAAAAGGCTGAGGAGCAGTACGAGGTTCTTTTGTGAGATGTGCTTCTCCCGCCATTCTATCAAGCGGTCGTATATCAGTCTTGCGTGTCCCACCCGATGCCCCTGTACTTGTCCAAGTCCCACGGTTCGTCCACCTCGTTGAGGTAGATGGTCTGCGGTTCATCGTCCGCAGCGTCGTCCGCAGCGTTGTCCGTCGCCTCCTGCTTCTCCACGACTTTTACATCGATGGGAGCATGCGAGATTTCGATGACTTGGTTCTGTTCTTTATTGAGTTCCGTCCAAAGGATGTCTTTGAGCGCGGCAATGCCTTTCTCCTGTACGCAGGAGATGGCTGCGACGGGGATTCCCAACTCCTGCTGCAACGCCTGCACGAGATGGGGTATGTCCGCCTCCGCATCGGCGAGGTCGGTCTTGGATAGTACCAATATACGCGCCTTGGTAAGCAGTTGGGGATTGTAGCGTTCTAATTCCGAAAGCAGCACGGCGTACTCGCGGCGTATGTCCTCGCTGGTTACCGGCACCATAAAGAGCAGCACCGCATTTCTCTCGATATGGCGCAGGAAGCGCAAGCCGAGTCCTTTGCCCTCGGCGGCTCCCTCGATGATACCCGGAATGTCCGCCATGCAGAATGAGCGGTTGTCCCGATAGGAGACGATGCCTAATTGGGGTGTAAGCGTGGTGAAGGGGTAATCGGCAATCTCCGGTTTTGCGGCACTGACCGTTGCCAGCAGGGTCGATTTTCCGGCGTTGGGGAAGCCTACCAGACCCACATCTGCCAAGACTTTGAGTTGGAGTACTATCGTCCTTTCCTGGGCAGGCTCGCCGGGTTGTGCGTAGCGCGGTGCCTGGTTGGTGGAAGTACGGAAGTGCCAGTTCCCTAATCCACCGCGACCTCCTTTGAGCAAGATAACTTCCTCCCCGTGCGTTTTCACCTCGCAGATATACTCGCCCGTCGTACCGTCGTAAACCACCGTACCACATGGCACCTCAATGACTTTGTCTTCCCCGTTTTTGCCGAAAGAGCGCGAGTCGCCGCCCCTGCCGCCATCGGTCGCCATAATATGCTTTTGGTATTTGAGGTGCAGGAGCGTCCACAGGTTGTTGTTAGCGCGTAGGATGATATGTCCTCCGCGTCCTCCATCGCCGCCGTCGGGTCCGCCCTTCGGAAGATATTTGGCGCGGTGTAGATGCATACAGCCGGCTCCTCCCTTTCCCGAGCGGCAGTAGATTTTCACATAGTCGATGAAGGCAGAAGACGGCATATTACTTCTGTATCAGTTGCAGAATAGCATCGATTTGGCTGAAAGTATTCTCCATCGAATAATTACCGTTAATCGAAAAGTAGTTGTGGTTTTTCAGATAGTGGTTGCATACCGGTTGCGTCATCTCATAGAAGACCTGGATGCGCTTTTTGATGGTATCGTAGTTGTCATCGGCGCGTCCGCTCATCTTGCCGCGATTGAGCAAGCGTTGGATAATCTCCTCTTCTGCGACGATGAGGTCAAGCATTACCGCCTGCATATTATGCTGCTTCAAAAGCAGGTCCAACGCTTCTGCTTGGGCGACGGTTCGAGGAAATCCGTCGAAGATAACTCCCTTGCAGTCAGCCGGCAGGGCATTGAGATAGTTGTCGATGAGGCGTATCATCTTGTCGTCGGGTACGAGGTTGCCCTTCGCTATCAGGTCGTCTATCTCCTTGCCCAACGGTGTACCCGCCTTGATTTCCTGCCGCAGCACATCCCCCGTGGAGAGATGTTGCAGCCCGTACTTGCCTGCAATGAACTCCGACTGCGTTCCCTTGCCGCTTCCCGGAGCACCGCATAAAATAATGTTCAACATACGCTTTGTGTTTTATTCGTGTTTTCGTTATGTTCTTTCGGACACAAAACGAGTTGCCCCCGTAGAGCAACTCGTTGTGATGCGTAGAATACAGGATTAAAGAGCCAAGCCGGCACCTGCTTTGAACTTAACCGCTTTCTTGGCGGGAATGTTGATTTTCGCTTTCGTTGCGGGGTTAACACCTACGCGGGCAGCCTTCTCTATAACGGAGAAAGTACCGAAACCGATAAGTTGTACACTTTCGCCCTTTTTCAGAGCGTTAGCAATTGCGTTAACAGTTGCTTCCAGAGCCTTTTGTGCCTGGGTCTTCGGCAATTGTGCCTCTGCTGCAATAGCAGCAACGAGATCTGCTTTGTTCATACTTCGAAGTATTAAATGATTAAAAATGAATATAATTCTCTGCTCGATGCATCGAGGGTTCGTCGGTCGTTATTCATGTTTCGCCTGCAAAGGTACAACTATTTCCGTGTATTGCAAACAAAATCGCAAAAAAAGTGCTTTTTTCCTGCAAAAAGCGTGATTTACAGCCCCTGTTGCATGATTTTTGTACTCCGATAGGGGAGAAAGTACTACCTTTGCCCGCAATATGCAAACCCGATGCTAACCCCTGTTTTCCTATGCGAAATCTGCCTTCTGTTACCAAGAATATCCTGCTGATTACCTTCCTGTGCTATATCGGCACTGCTGTGTTGGCGCGTTATGGGGTGGATTGTACGACCCTCTTCGGTCTGCACTATGTGACGGCTACGAAGTTCTATATCTGGCAGCCCGTCACCTATATGTTTATGCACGCCAATTTCTCGCACATATTCTGTAATATGTTCGCCGTGCTGATGTTCGCGCCTGCCTTGGAGGAGCGTTGGGGGAGCAAGCGTTTTTTGATCTATTATATTGTAACGGGCGTGGGGGCTGCGTTGGTGCAGGAAGCCGTGTGGGCGATTCAGTTGCAGCCCGTGCTTTCGTCGTACGAGTCGGGTATGGCGCGCGCTGTTGCAAGTCAGGTGGTTACTATTGGTGCCAGCGGTGCCGTGTTCGGCATTCTATTCGCCTTCGCCTGGCTGTTTCCGGATGTGCGTATGTTCATTCTGTTTATCCCTATTCCCATTCGGGCGCGGGTGATGGTTATCGCGTACGCGGTGATAGAGTTGCTCGCCGGCTTCTCGTCGCTGCCGGGGGATAATGTTGCCCATTTTGCGCACTTGGGCGGTATGGTGTTCGGCTGGCTGTTGATCCTGTGGTGGCGTCGCAAGCACTATGAGGGATTCGAGAAAGCCGCGATGGACAATGGTGCGTTCAAGCAGTGGTGGCGCCGGTTGCGCCAAAAGATGGAAGACCGGTGTCCGCACCGGCTACGCGGTCGCTTTCCGCGTATTCACAAAGACAAATCCAAAGACTATTCCGATTATCATTACCACGGCTCTGTCAAGTAGCCCGTCCTACTGCGCCGCCTGCCTGCGGTAGTCGTGCAGGTTCAGATTGTCGCTGACGATTTTAAGCGCCGCCGTATGCGGGAAGCCCATGCCTGCTATGTACGCCAGTTCCATGTCGAAGACGCAATCCCGATAGTCCGATGCCAATACGAAGTCCGTATTGCTGTAGCACAGTGCGTGCAGCGTGTGCGCGGCGTCCCTCAAACAGGCGTCCGGCACCGCTTCGAGGAACAACTGCGGCTCGCGGTAGGCGACACAGGGGTGGTTCAAACGCACCTCTGACACGACCACCGCACTGCCGACGGGGAAGTTCGCGCTACCCGCATAGCCGATGTTGAGCAGGCGCGTCTCCCGCGGCAGGTCGCGCAGAGAACGAAGAATGTTCAAGGCTCCGACACCGGTGATACGAATGTCCCAACGGGATCCGTCCGCCATTTGCCATTGATTGCCCGTCATCTGACCCGTCAAATAATGGTCGATGAGTTTCTGTTCGCCGATAAGTTCGCCCTCTTCCGCGATGAGGATGATGTTGCGCGCCATGCTGTCGATAATTCGTGGTTGGTTTAAAAGACGGCGCAAAGGTAGTGCTTTTTCGGCAAATGGGCAAATGGAGGGAGAAGAGAGAGGTTGAGCGGGCTTCGCCCTGTTGAGCGTTAAGTGTTGAGTGCAGTGGAAAGAAGACCGTGCAAAACTCTAAACTTTCTCTGCAAACTGCTCTAAACGCTCAACGCTCAACTAAATTTGCGGGGGTCAAATAGATTTCGTACCTTTGCGGCGAGTTTGCCAAAATGGCAGACAAGACAGACAAAACACAGAAAATAGACTGACAAAAACATAGGAAAGAGATTCCTAAAAATATGAAAGAGATTTCTACGAAAAAACTTATTGATACCATCGTGGAAGGTATCCAAAACCGAAAAGGACATCACATCGTAATCGTAAACCTGCGACGGCTCAAAGACGCTCCCGTGGACTATTTCATAATCGCTGAAGGCAATTCCAATACACAAGTTACCGCCATCTCCGACGAAGTGGACGACTTCGTACGCACTACGACCCATGTTCACCCCCTCACCGTAGCCGGACGCGACAACGCCGAATGGATCGCTATGGACTATGGCACGGTATTTGTCCATATTATGCAGCGTGAACCCCGCGCCTTCTACGACATTGAACACCTGTGGGCAGACGGGAAAATCACGGAAATACCCGAATCATAAACCTAAAGATAACCGAAATGGCAAACCAACCCCGTACCCCGCAACAACCCCAAAAACCCAAACGCTCACGATGGTCGTGGCTGTACTACATCGTGATGATAACTCTCGTGGTGCTGCTGTTCTACCCCTTTGGAGGACGCGGCTCACAGAAAGACTTGAGTTACACCAAGTTCCAAGCCTATATAGACAACGACGCCGTCGCCTCCGTGACCGTGAGCGATGACAACAGCGCCAAAGCCAAGATACGACCCGAAAGTTACGGTGTCGTGTTCGGCAACCGCGAGGCAGGCGAAAATGTGGGGGGCGAGTTGTCGGTGAAAATACCGTCGGTGGAGGAGTTTAGCAAGTATATCGAACAAGTGAACACCGGCCGACGCGCAGAAGGAAAAGCCGCTATCGATGTCAGTTATACCAAGTCGCGCGACTACTGGGTGCTGATAATAGGGAACATACTGCCCTTCTTGCTGCTGGTGCTGTTCTTCGTGTGGATGAGCCGCGGGATAGGTGCTGGCGCCGGAGGGGCTGCTGGTATATTCGGCGTGGGGAAAGCGAAAGCACAAGTGATAGACAAAGACAAGAAAGATAAGGTAACATTCAAAGATGTGGCAGGGCTTGCCGGTGCCAAGCAAGAAGTGGAGGAGGTGGTTTCTTTCCTCAAAGACCCTAAGAAATACACTGACCTCGGCGGCAAGATACCCAAAGGCGTGCTGTTGGTGGGTCCTCCGGGGACAGGTAAAACCCTGCTCGCCAAAGCCGTGGCCGGGGAAGCCAATGTACCTTTCTTTTCGATGTCAGGCAGCGACTTCGTGGAGATGTTCGTGGGCGTAGGCGCAAGCCGCGTGCGCGACCTGTTCCGACAAGCCAAAGAGAAAGCACCCGCAATCATTTTTATCGACGAGATTGACGCCGTAGGACGCGCCCGCGGACGCAACTCCTTTGCAGGCGGAGGAAACGATGAACGCGAGTCCACACTGAATCAGTTGCTTACCGAGATGGACGGCTTTGGAACTAACTCGGGTGTAATTATCCTTGCAGCGACTAATCGCGCCGATGTATTAGACCCCGCCCTGCTGCGTGCAGGGCGATTCGACCGGCAGATACATGTGGAGTTGCCAGACCTGCAGGAGCGCAAAGAGATATTTATGGTACACCTCAAGCCGTTGAAGTTGGACAATACGGTGGATGTGAACTTCCTCTCCAAACAGACACCGGGGTTCTCGGGCGCAGATATTGCCAATGTGTGCAACGAGGCTGCGCTCATTGCTGCCCGCAATAGCCACAAGAAAGTGGGGAAACAGGACTTTATGGACGCTGTCGATCGTATCATAGGCGGGTTGGAACGCAAAAACAAGATAATGACCGACGAGGAGAAACGCTCTGTTGCCTACCACGAAGCAGGACACGCAACGATATCGTGGCTGCTGCGCTACGGCAATCCGTTGGTGAAAGTAACTATCGTACCGCGCGGTGTGGCGTTGGGGGCGGCATGGTATCTGCCCGAAGAACGGCAACTGACCAACAAGGAACATATTTTGGACGACCTCTGCTCGCTGTTAGGCGGGCGTGCCGCAGAAGAGGTGTTCCTGCACCAGACCTCTACGGGCGCACTCAATGACTTGGAGCGCGCAACCAAACAGGCGTACGCTATGGTTGCCTACTACGGAATGTCTGACCACCTGAAGAATGTCAGTTTCTACGACTCGACCGGACGGTATGACTACGGCTTCACCAAGCCCTATTCGGAGAAGACTGCTGAACTGATTGACAAAGAGACCTCCGCCATCATCGCAGAGCAGATGGAGCGTGCTAAGAAGATACTGCAAGACCATGCCGAAGGACATAACAAGATAGCCCAACTGCTGATAGAACAAGAGGTGATAACCTCCGAAGATGTAGCGGCAATCTTGGGTCCGCGCCCGTGGAAGAGCCGCGAAGATGAGATAATAGAAGCCAATGAGGCGCAACAGGAAGAGGAAAAGAAAGCCGCCCGCAAACGCACTCCGCGTAAGAACGGGGGAGAAGCCGAGACCCCTCCTGCGGACAACAAGCCGCAGGTACAAGAATAATAACGGAAAACAATAAGACAATGAAACGATTTATCCTAAGCACTTTGGTGCTGGCGCTGGGTTTGACCGCCGCAGCGCAACAACCGCTGCCCGTTGACTCGGCAGTGCGCGTAGGTCATTTGGACAACGGACTGACCTACTATATCCGCCATAACGAATACCCCAAACAGCGCGCGGAGTTTCATATCGCGCAGGCTGTGGGGGCTATCCTCGAAGAAGACAACCAGAACGGCTTAGCCCACTTCCTTGAACACATGGCGTTTAACGGTACGGAACATTTCCAAGGAAAAGGTATCATCGAATACTTCGAGTCCATCGGTGTGAACTTCGGCGGCAATATCAATGCCTACACCTCGTTGGACGAGACCGTGTATCGTCTGTCGGATGTGCCAACCTACCGCGAGGGTATTATTGACTCAGCGTTGTTGGTGATGCACGACTGGGCGTGCGGCTTGTCGCTGCTGCCGGAAGAGATAGACGCAGAGCGCGGCGTAATACGCGAGGAGTGGCGGACAGGTGCCAATGCCAACCGCCGTATGTGGAAAGCCATTAACCCACTCAAATATCCCGGCAGCCAATATGCCAAACGGGATGTCATCGGCGACACGGCAGTCATTAACAACTTTGAGTACGATGCCCTGCGCGCGTACTACCACAAATGGTACGGACCGGACAACCAAGCCATCGTTGTGGTGGGCGACATTGATGTGGACGAGATAGAGGCGAAGATTAAAGCGTTGTGGGCGGATGTACCCGCCCGTGAAAATCGCGGCGAGCGTCCTCTCTACTCGGTGGACGACAACCAAGAGCCTATCGTGGCGGTGGTTACCGACAAAGAGGGGCAGTACACCCGCATTGAGTTGGACTACAAGAAGGCGCAACTGCCGAAGGAACTGCGCGGTACGGATGTGGACTATACCTTGCAGATGATATACAACCTCATCTGCACGATGCTTAACAACCGCTTCCAGGATTTGGCAATGGACCCCAACGCGTCCTTTGTGGGTGCCGGCTCGTACTATACCGAATTGGTAAAGGAGAAAGACGCTTTCATCGCCCTCTATGTATCCAAAGCCGACCAAGAGACACAGGCTTACAAAGACCTGCTTACGCAGATGGAGAAGATGCGCCGCTACGGCTTTACACAATCGGAACTCGACCGCGCGTGGACAGAATTAGAAGCGTCGTATGAGAAGCAATACAACGAGCGCAACTCAGTGCGCAATATCACCTATACCCGCGAGTATATCCGTAACTTCTTAGACGGAGAGGTGATACCCGGTATCGCGTGGGAATACAAGACGCTGCCGATGCTGCGCCAGATGATTGACCTCGCTTCGCTCAACCAGATTGCCGAGTCGTTTATCACGGACGACAACCTCATCGTTGCCATACAAGCCCCCGAGAAAGAGAGCGTGAACCTGCCGACCGAACAACAGATACGCGACCTCCTCGCCGAATCGAAGACTTGGGAGATAGAGGCTCCTGTTGAGGAGGCTGTCCGCACGACATTGGTGGAGAAAGCCCCCAAGGCAGGCAAAATAAAGAAGACCGCCTACAATGAGGCGTTGGGTGCTACCGAGTGGACACTCTCCAACGGTGTGCGCGTTATCCTGAAACCGACTACCTTCAAGCAAGACGAGATACTGATGTCCGCACACTCATTCGGCGGGTTATCGACCGTGGCAGATATTCAAGACCTGCCCTCCGCACAGTTGGCTACCGATATTGTGGAGTTCTGCGGTATCGGCGACTTCAGTTATACCGATTTGCAAAAGGCATTGGCGGGTAAGCAAGTGAGCATAAGCCCCTCTATATACAACTACACCGATGAGATGAACGGAAGTTCCACCATCAAGGACTTGGAGACGATGCTGCAACTCAACTATCTCTACTTCACTGCACCGCGGCGCGACGAGAAAGCTTTTGAGGCGTTGCAAGGCATTATGGTGACCCAACTCAAGAACAAGCAGTCGGAACCGAAGTATGTATGGATTGACTCTATCCAACTGATGATGACCAACAACTCGCCGCGTACCATTCTCCAAGACGAGAAGATGGTGGAGCAGGTGGATATGGACAAGGCCATTGCCATCTATCAAAAACGCTTTGCCAATCCAGCGGATTTCGTCTTCTACTTCACGGGTAATATCGACCCCGAAGACCCCGCTTTTCGGAAGATGATATGCACCTGGTTGGGCGGTATGAAGACCTCCAAGAAGAAAGACCCCTTCGTGGACAACAATATACGCGTTGCCCCCGGCATACAAAAGAACTATTTCACCCGCGAGATGCACACGCACACGGCTTCGAACTTTATCCAATATACCTCGTATGACATTCCTTACACATTAGCGAACAGGATTACCGTAAATATCATCGGCAGGATATTGGACAGGCGTTATTTGGAGTCTATCCGTGAGCGCGAGGGCGGTTCCTACGGCGTAGGTGTAGCGGGACGCATGAGCGACCTGCCTGTTGCCACAACATCCTTGATTATGCAATTCGACACCGACCCCGAGAAGCAGGAGAAACTGATGGGCATTATCCACGAGGAGGTGCAGACTATCATCGACAATGGTCCTTTGGCGGCTGACCTGAGCAAAGACAAGGAGTCCCTGCTCAAGGATTATGACGAAAACCTCGAGAAGAATGGTTATTGGCTCAACACCATTCTCTACCGCTACTACACCTACGGCGAGAACTATCTCACGGATTACCCCCAAGCCATCCATGCCGTGTCGGCGGAGTCGGTGCAGGATATGCTGCGCAAGATAGTCCGCTCCGGCAATATGTTTGAGGTTGTCATGCTACCCGAATAAGGCACTATGCGGATACACTTTATTGCTATCGGCGGGGCGGCTATGCACAACTTGGCAATGGCTGTCGCCTGCAAGGAGGGCTATGTTGTAACAGGGTCGGACGATGAGATATTCGAGCCTGCCTTGGGGCATCTGCGCAAAGCAGGGCTGCTCCCTGCCGAGACAGGGTGGCATCCGGAACGCATTACGGCAGATATTGACGCTGTCATCTTGGGTATGCACGCGCGGGAGGACAACCCTGAGTTGTTGCGTGCCAAAGAGTTGGGGATACGCATCTATTCGTTTCCCGAATATCTGTACGAGCAGACAAAGGACAAGATACGCATTGTGGTAGGTGGTAGTCACGGGAAAACTACCACCACCGCAATGATATTGTATGTATTGCAGTGGTTGGGGATTGAGGCAGACTATATGGTGGGTGCGCAGATAGAGGGGTTTGAGCGTATGGTCCGACTGAGCGACACGGCAAGATATGCCGTGTTTGAGGGGGACGAATACTTGACCTCCCCCTTGGATTTACGCTCCAAGTTCTTGTGGTATCACCCGCACATCGCTGTTTTGACGGGTATAGCGTGGGACCATATCAATGTATTCCCGACCTTTCCGCAATATGTGGACACTTTCCGCAAGTTCGCCGACAGCATCGAGCCCGACGGCACGCTTATCTACTACGCGGAGGACGAAAACCTGCGGCAGATAGCCGATTCCGCACGCGCCGATATTTGTTGCGTCCCCTACACTGCTTACGATGGGCAAGTGCCGATGCAAGTGTTTGGCAGGCACAATATGCAGAATCTTCAAGCGGCAGCCTTGGCTTGCCATTGCATAGGCATTGCGCCGCAAACCTTCTACCGTACCATCGCCTCATTTACGGGAGCAAGCAACCGTTTGGAGCGTATCGCGGAGGCGGGAACGAATGTGGCGTACAAGGATTTCGCCCACTCGCCCAGCAAACTGCGCGCCACTGTCAGTGCTGTCCGAGAACGGTATCCCGACAAGACCTTGGTGGCGTGTATGGAACTGCATACTTTCTCCAGCCTGACGGCAGATTTCCTGCCGCAATACAAGGATTGTATGGCAGAGGCAGACACCGCATTGGTGTATTTCAATCCCAAAGTTATTGCACACAAGCATTTAACCCCCATTACGCCGGAGGAGGTGCGCAAGGCGTTCCACTCGGAGAATGTGGCGGTGCTTACCGACAGCACCGCCCTGCAGGCGCGTCTGCGTGCGATACACTACGAGAACACGGCATTGCTACTGATGACATCCGGCACTTTTGACGGCATCGACATACCCGCATTTGCCCGTGAGTTATTGAACGCACACCCATCCTAACCTCTATATGCCATGACGAACAAGGAAGCCTATGCAGCGTTCTGCAAGTGGAACAAGGACATCCCCATTTTTCTGACCGACTGGTGGTTGGAGGCGGTCTGTGCGGGGAAGCAATGGGATGTTGCCTTGAGCCGCGACAGCGATGGTAACATACAAGCCGCCATGCCCTATTTGCTGCGCAAGCGGGCGTGGCTGCGCTATGTGGTGTTGCCTCAAATGACGCAGATAGGAGGGATATGGCTGCGCGAGGACATCGCCCATAACGAGGCGTTGGTGCGTGCTATCTGCGAGGACTTTGCCAGACAGTTGGCAGACCTGAAACTGAACTACTACTATCAGCACTATCCCATCGGCAGTCCTGCCGTGGAGCCGCTCAAGGCATTGGGCTTCACTGTAAAAGAGCGCGTAACCTATCGTATAGAGGATTTGAGTGACTTGGACAAAGTGATAAACGCTTTCTCCAAGAACAAGAAACGGCAACTGCAAAAGGCGTTGGCATTGCATGCGGATACGACGATGTCTGCGGAAGAGTTTTATCGCTTTCACGAGCAGTGTTTGCGCGAGCAAGGGAAGAAAATCAGTTATACCCGCGAGTTCCTGCTGCTGTTGGAGCGGAAAGCCAATCGCCTGGACCAATGCAAGATACTGACCATACGCAATGCGGACAATGTAGCGTTGGCAGCGGTGTTTTTGGTATGGGATGCACAGAACATGTACTATTTGATACCGTGTTATTCGCCTGCCTACAAGGACTCGGGAGCAGGTGCGCTGTTGGCATTGGAGGCGATAAAGTATGCGCGTGAGAAGCAGGTGCAATTTGATTTCGAGGGGAGTATGATACGGGGTGTAGCCAACCATTACAAGCAATTCGGCAGCACACCCGTGCGCTACTACAGCGTGGAACGCTACTATTCCTGGTGGTTCCGCCTTGTCATGTTCTTCCATTGGCTGCTTTTCCGCACTCGCTGAATAATTTGCGTACCCGCAAATTTAATCGTACCTTTGCGGGCGATTTCCATCCACTGCTATGTTACCGTTTGACTTCATCCACAGTATGCAACAGCAATTAGGTCCTGCCGAAGCAGAGTGCCTTTGCCGTGCTTTGGAGGAAGAACCCGTAACATCCATTCGTCTGAACGACAAAATCGACCAGTTGGCATTCGATGCCGATACGGACGAGGTGCCGTGGCACGAAGACGGCTACTATTTGAGCCGGCGACCCGTATTTACGCTTGACCCGCTGTTGCACGCCGGCTGCTACTATGTGCAGGAGGCAAGCAGTATGTTTTTGGGCGAGGTGCTGCAACAGTATGTTCCGCGGCAAAGTATAGTGCTGGACTTGTGTGCAGCCCCCGGCGGGAAATCCACGCTCATCAGCCAGCATATCGGCACGGAGGGGCTGTTGGTGAGCAACGAAGTGGTGCGGCAACGGGTGTTTATCCTGTCGGAGAACTTGCAGAAATGGGGGAACGGGAATAGTGTCGTTACGCTCAATATGCCCATTGATTTCGGCGAAAAGTTGCCGTCGCTGTTCGATTGTGTCTTGGTGGACGCACCTTGCTCCGGAGAGGGCATGTTTCGCAAAGACCCTGAAGCACAGCAGGAGTGGAGCCTAACGGCTGTAGCCAAGTGCGCGGAGCGTCAGCGCGCCATTCTGCAGGATGTATGGGACGCGCTCAAGCCCAGGGGGGTACTCATCTATTCCACTTGCACCTTCAACACGCAGGAGAACGAGCAGAACGCTCAATGGATAGCCGATTACTTGGGGGCGGAAGTGTTGCCCGTAGCCCATCATCCCTCGTGGGGAATTGCGGAGGGGCAACCGGGCTATCATTTCTATCCGCACAAGACACGGGGAGAGGGATTGTATATCTGTGCTTTCCGCAAACACGGTACGGCGTCTGCCGCCTTTCGCATTCCCAACAAGAGCAAACCGCTTGCCACGAAACCCGTTCCGCAAGAGCCTCTGTTGCGGAGTTGGTTGCGCCACCCCGAGCAGTGGGCAATGCGTATGCAAGACCGCTTTATCACGGCTTATCCCGCACAATACAAGGAGATTATCGAATACCTCATCGCGCAGTTTACCTGTATCGGGTACGGCGTCGGAATCGGTGAGGAGCGTGGCAAAACCATTGTGCCGCAGCACCCGTTAGCGTTGGCGAAGGATATGAACCTCGCTGCTTTCCCGCAGGTGGAATTGAGCAAGGAGCAGGCACTATCTTTTCTGCGGGCGGAGGCACTCAGCCTGCCCCAGCAGCCGCTTGGGGCTTTGTTGATGACCTATCAGCAAGTCCCATTAGGCTTTGTCAAGAACATCGGCAATCATGGTAACAACCTTTATCCCAAAGAATGGCGTATTCGCAAACTATGAAAAAGGCGGCATATGTACTCTTGCTGACCATGGCACCGATGATGCTGTGTGCGCAGCAGTATTATTTCACTTTGGAGGAGCGTCATCCTGCCGAGCGTCCCTTGCTGCAGGGGAAGCAACGGGTGTTGGTGGTAAACAACACCACGCCTCAACCCGATGAGTTCGGGCATAATAACGCCGTGGACGGGGTGGTGCTGCAAGGCGACTCGGTGGCATTGGGGGCTGCGGCGTTGCGTTGTCTGTTCCAAGCGACACAGGTCATGGACAAGAGCGGCGAGTACGAGCGGGTGGAACTCATGGAGATAAGCCGGAACCGCAGCCGTAACTTCTATACGCGCCGCCCTATGACGCAGGCGGCTATGGAGCAACTGTGCAGTGACTATCAGGTTGATGCACTCGTGATACTCAATCAGTTGGTGCTGTACGATATGCAGGAGAGTTTCCCCGTCGATGAGGGGCAGTATTACGCCTACCTGCAAGCCTATGCGCAATCGCATTGGACGGTGCATATAGCAGGGCAGGTGCAGGACGACACCTTCGTTTCGGCAGACACTTTGCTTTGGGAAAGCGATATCTACTATACGCGGGCGCGTGCCTTAACCGATTTGCCGATACGCCAACAGGCACTACTCTACTTGGCACAACAGGTAGGCGAGTCGGTGGGGCAGTCGCTGACCCCGCAGTGGCAGCCTTATACCCACTACCTCTATGCCAACGACAACGACTCCGTGCAAGCGGGCATAGAAGCGTTCCAACACAAGCATTGGAGCCGCGCCATAAGCGTATGGGGTACGGTTGTGGAGACGGGCGACAAGAAGACGCGTGCTATCGCCGCTGCCAATATGGCTATTGCTGCCGAGATGACGGGCGACTACGCTTCGGCTTGCGATTATGCCCGCCGCGCGGTGCGCCTTTTCGGCGATTGGAAGAGCGCCGACGGTCGCCGCCAGCAGGTGAATATGCGTTACTATTTGGCGCATCTCCAAGCGCGTCAGGCAGAGGAAGAAGTTCTATCTGCTTATTGAGGAAACGCTCTATCCGGTTGAAATAGAAAGCGTCTTCGGGCGTTACCAAGGTGATGGCCTCTCCTTTGTTTTCCGCACGCGCCGTACGACCGATACGGTGAACATAGTCTTCGGCGTCGCGCGGCACATCGTAGTTGATAACCAACGGTATATCGTCCACATCAATGCCTCGCGAGATGATGTCGGTCGCCACGAGGACATCTATCCTGCCGTTGCGGAAAGCCAGCATAACCTCATCGCGTTCTTTCTGCTCCAAGTCGGAGAACATGGCACGCGCGTCGATCTTCTTGGCACGCAACGCCCGCGTCAAATCGCGCACTTTCTGCTTCTTGCTCACAAAGAGGATAACTTTCTTCAGGCCTCTCCCTGCCAGCAGTTGCTGCACCATCGCCGGCTTCTGCGCCTCGAAGAGCCGCACCGCCATTTGGTGTATCGTCTCGGGCGGGCGCGACACGGCTATCTTCACCTCCACGGGGTTGCGCATGATAGCGCGTGCCATCTGGCGTATCTTGTCGGGCATCGTGGCCGAGAACATGATGGTCTGCCGCTCCTTGGGCAGGCGGCGGACGATGGTCATGATATCGTCGTAGAAGCCCATATCGAGCATACGGTCTGCCTCGTCGAGGATAAAGTACTTCACGCCGGAGAAGTCCACATCGTAGATATTGAGTTGGCTCAACAGCCGCCCGGGCGTGGCAATCACGATGTCCGCTCCTTTCTGCAGCCCTGCCACTTGCGTACCCCATGCGCCCCCGTCGTTGCCGCCGTAGATCGCCACCGAAGAGAACGGCACATAGAAGCCGAAGCCCTCCATCTGCTGGTCTATCTGCTGGGCTAACTCGCGGGTGGGTGCCATGATAATGGCATTGAGTTTATCGGGGTCATGGTCATCGCAGGCAAGGTTGGTGAGCAGCGGCAGGATATACGCCGCCGTCTTGCCCGTACCCGTCTGGGCGCACGAAATCACATCTTTTCCTTCCAATATCACGGGGATAGTCTTCTCCTGCACGGGAGTACAGATGTCGAAGTGCATATCCCACAATGCGTCCAATACCTCATCGGACAACGCCAATTCGTCAAAATACATACGCTAACTCGTCAAAAAACTTTCACGCCACAAAGGTACGCAAAAATCTCCACACGGGCAAGCGAAATCCCGTTTGCGGGTGTTTTCTTATTTCGCACTCTTGCGTCGGTTGCACTCGCGGCAGAGCATTTGGCAGTTCGCCGCCACCGTGCGCCCGCCTTTCGCCCACGGCGTGATATGGTCGGCTTCCATATCCTCTATCTCGAAATGTTTGCCGCAAATCGCACATATCCCCTGTTGCCGCTCATACACTTCCCGCCGCATGTTTGCGTCAAATGCCCGAATACCGATGTGGTGCTCGTCACCGTCAAACACATACCAATAAATGCCTTTTTTGTTCTCCACATCGCTGTCTGCCATCAGCCTGCCCACGCGTTCCTCTATCTCGTTGGGGTTCACCGCAGCGTCTTTGTACTTGTTGTAAATCGCACCCCAGTCAACGCCCTTCATCTCCTTGCGGTACTTGTGGAACACCGCCTGCACCCAACCGATGACCTGTTGGAAATAGTACCACAACGCCCCCGCGTCCGTGTCCGATATGCTGTGCCGTGCCATATAATCTTCTATTTGGTTGCCCGAAATCCAGCGCAGTACGGTTTCCAAATAGTCTTGCTGAATGGGCGATCCCTGCACATATTTGTTGCCCATCAGATACGCCCCGCAGTTTGATTTGGAGAAGTATCGTTTCGCGTCCGACAGCCACGGGGAGGCATACACTGCATTAAGCAACTCCTGATTGGTCAGCCGCTTGCCCGCGATGTTGATGGTCTTGAACCATTTCAATTTCTCGCTGTCCGTCCCCTTGCACAGATAGACGCACAGTGGGTAGTCTAAAATCTGCGCCTGTTTGTCGGCGGGCAGGTTGCCGAAATAGTTGAACATATAGGCAAAGTCGCCGTTCACATACTGACATATCGAAATCGTCCGTTGCTGCCCGTCAATGATTTCGAAGGTGCCGTCCTCGCGCACCGCCCAATACATCACATTGAGCGGATAATCTTTTGTTACCGTGTCGATGACTGCTTCGCGTTCCTTGTCGTTATAGACAAACTCCCGCTGGTAAGGCGGTCGCACATCCAACCGCCCGCCAAAGGCTTTCACGCCGGCTTCCTGATTGTCCACATACCCCTCGGTCAGTTCCCGAATGGTAATCTTCCGTTCTACTATTTCCATATTATTCCGTTTTTGGTTCCATTAAATGATTCTCTTTTTACTCTATTAATGACCATAAAAAGGTTCTCCGTTAATGGCCGTTAATTTGTCGTTAATGCCCCTTATTTGCCCTATTCGTCCCCTTAGTCCTACATGGCTTATTGCCCTACTCTGCATTCCCCTCCTTTGGAGGGGTTAGGGGAGATCTCCCATTGCTCTTACCCTGCGTATAGCCCTCACCGGAAAAGTGCTTTTTGTTAAGATTTTCCCTCCTGCCACCTCTCGCAAAAAATCGGGCAAAACAGCAAGGGATGAGCAAGGGATAGGCAAGGGATACGCAACCCATAAAAAGTGTCGTTTTTTAAGATTGACATTTGTTTATCTTTTCTTGCGTATAAGTATGCGAGCATACGGGTCTTTTTGTCCTACCTTATGTAAGGTCAGTTGCTTTGGCTTGGGCAGACCTTGTTCAACAATTGAAAAGAAATGTGGATTGATATCAATTATCTCAAATTGGTCAGGGTTATACTTATCCAAGAAAGTAATAGGCACGCCCATAACGCCCTCATAATCGCAGGGAATATCAGTGTAAGTATTTACATTGATCGCATCGTAGTTATCATACTTGGGATAGGCTTCGGGGGTGTAATGCTTGTAGAGTATCAAGTCTTCGGTATGTTTCTTTACGGGCAAGTTTGTGAACCAGCACGAGGTGGATACCCGCGCCATTTTCTTTCCGTTTTCTATGTGGTGAAATTTTTCGTACGAATCGGGTACCGAAAAGAACATTCCTACATTGAAATTCGTATAGCCTGTTCGTATCTTGTCTGCTTGGAACATACGGAATACTTCTTTGTAAGTCAACGCATTCGTGTTGCCGACAATCACAAATTGTTTGTTGCATTGCTCCAACTGCGCCAAATACTCACGGAACAGCGAGAAGGGCGGGTTGGTTACGACGATATCTGCCTGTTTGAGCAGTTCTACGCATTCGTCGCTACGGAAATCGCCATTGCCTTGCAGGATAGAGATAATATTCTTGTCGTTCTGCATTAGGTATTGAATATCCGCGAGGTTAATCGCACCGTCGCCATTCACATCCGTTACTTCGGTTATCTCCACTTTGTACGCTATTTTCTTGGGGTCATCTACGGTGTCGCCAAAGTCCAATAGTAACTCGTCCCCTGATACGGGCGAGCCGTTGTAGCAAGTCGCAATCAGTTTGCGTAGTCCTAACGGATTGAAGTTGAGGGCAAAATACTTGAAGAAGTTGCTTTCGTAGGGGTCGTCGCAGTTGCAGAATACGACCTTGTCATGGAAATAAGGCTTATAGTTTTTCAGTTCTTTCTCAATATCAACGATTTGGGTGTAGAACTCGTCTTTCTTTGCATCTTTGGCTTGTGCCAAGTCCTTTCGTGCCATAGATTGATAGTATTAGTGCATGCTATCAATCTCGTGAACGGATAAAAAGAAAGTGAGCCTGTTTATCCGTTCGACAGGTGTCTACCAAACCCCTTCATCCAAATAAACAGACTCACGCTGTTAGCGTGAGCACTGCTATTATACAAGGATGAAGATGTCGGTAAAACATCTTACTATTGTATTATTTCAGAAGTTCTAATTGTTTGGTAGACTTTGTCGAACGCGAAATAATAGCCAATGCTGTTAAAATATATGTCTTGTGCCGCCTATCGGCACCGGTTTACATAAGTAAGATATTTAGTTGTTTGACTGCGTAGAATGTGGATTTTAGGGTTCAACAATGTACGAGAACAAGTGTATCCCATTCCGCTGCAAAGTTAATACATTTTATGAGAATGGGCAAGTCGTTGGCGAAAATACTGCCCTATTTCTCCCAGCCATCGAAGATGTCGGGACCATACACATTGTCCTCATCGGGGTTGTGGAGTGGAGTCCATATCTGGGCAAAGAAGGGGTTCTCGCGTGCTATCTTGTCCCAATGCCAGGGACGCGCGTCGGGGTCGCCCTTGTACGGCCAAGGCATACACTCGGGACACCAATGCCCGCCCAACAGCACCACGCGCGGAGACGCCATGAAGCGATGCCCTTCGGCACACTCCCACTCAAGGGGTGTGTCCCAATCACCCTGCTTCATCGCTGCCGATAGGCACTTGCCCCCTCGGAATGCCGCGGCTTGCTGCATGTCTTCGATCGTGAACAGGCTTGGGGGCTTCTGCTCATCGTAACCGTGGTTAAGCACCACCGGCTGCTCGCTATTGTGGCTCAAATCCATATTGCGCCACTTGGGGATAGCCCGATACGCCTCCATGCTGCCGTAATAGGCGTGGATACGCGATTCTTTGTTGTGCCGTATCCACCACTGTGTGCCGTGTTCGGGCGACATGGCCATAGCACGCATCGCCGGTTTCACGCAGTGCGGGAACAACTTGGCTATCTTGGTCTTGGAGGCAAAGCGAATGGCAGCGGGAATGCTGTCCGACTGTGCCATACGCCGGAAATACTCGTGGATAGGCACATTGGCACGGAAATGCAGATACTGCTCCAAGCGGTCGCTATCCAAATACCACATCCCGTGGAAGTTACGCGTAGTAAACCACTTGCTCTCGAATATCTTTTCGGGGCGCGGGCAGCCGATGGCGTCCAACAACAAGCACTCGAACTCGTAGTTGTTGATACGGTACGCCTGACCAGAACCGATGTTGTAGTAGTTGTTCCAGAAATCCTCCGGCACCTCTTCACGACACACCCGCTCCAACAGACGCCCGCTATCCTCAATGGTTGCCCACTCCAAGACACCGCGAATAGGGACATGGAACATAATGGGATCGTAGTTCTTCAAGATGGCAGGATAGAGGATACCCGACTGACGCAGGCTCACCCAGCGACGGATGGGTGAGTTGGTGAGCAGGTATTCCGCACGCGCCTTGGTGAGTCCGTAATGGTCGTATGCCGACACGCATATCGGGTCGCCTGTGCGTCCCCAATGCAACGGCTCGCGCCGGTCCCCCATCTGCGCCACACTGCCTATATAAACCACACGCGGTTGCTTGTCTTCGGGTTGCGCCAGCACGGCATCGCGGATATAGGTCGCTGCCGTGATATTGGTCTTGCGCGTGGCTGTAGGACGGTAATCGGCTTGCGGAGAAACCATTCCCCCGACATGCAGCACAATGTCGCTACCCGTTACGCCTTGCAATACATCATCGTAACGGGTGAGATCCCCCCAGATAATCTCTACTTTGTCGCTCAGAGGGGCTAACAATGTCTTGTTCTTTTGGCTCGGTCGCGCCAGAATACGCAGCGTGTAGTGCTCCGGATAGCGCAGTATCTCCTGCATACCCGCATAGCCCATCGTACCGGTGGCACCGGTTAAGAAGACGGTTTGTTTCATGTCTGTTACCTTGTTATGTCTGTGTTTTGGAGCGGCAAAGATACTGCTTTTTAGGTATATACGCAAAAAAGGAGGACATTTGGGAATGAGGAGTTAAGAATTGGGAATTAGGAATTAGGCGTTTGGGGAAAGGTGGGGTGAGGGAACGGGGATTTTTGCGGCGGGGCGGGAGGTAAAAACGACAAAAATGCAGGAAAGTTTGCAGCAATAACGGAATTTGACTAACTTTGTCGCGAAATAAGATTACTTACGGATAAAAGACGACAACTATGCGGAAAATCATTGCATGTATAGCCTGTGCGCTGCTGCCGCTTCTCGCGTGGAGCAAACAACCGACATGGGTGCTTATCGGCGACGGCACACTCGCCAACCACCCCACCGAACAAACCGATGCACGCGGCTGGGGACAGGCGTTGCCCGCCTATCTGATACCGACGGTAACGGTGAAGAATCTCGCCCAAGAAGGCTTGAGTATCAAAGGCGTAGTGGACGAAATCGGCGTGGAGAAACTGCTCGCTGACGCACGGAGAGGCGATGTGCTGCTTGTGCAATTCGGGCAGAACGACCGCCACGAACAATCGGCGGCGCAATACAGTTCGGTAGATATGTTCATCCGCCGCCTGACGACCCTGACAGATGCCGCACGGAAAGCCAAACTGCAAGTGATACTCATAACGCCCCTTGCCGAACCCTACTTCAAGAACGGCGTTCTGATTGACCGCTTGGGCGCGTACCCCGACGCTATCCGAAACCTTGCACGCCAGAAGAATATCCCGCTCCTTGACCTCGAACTGCGCAGCCGGCAATGGTTGCAAAGCGTAGGCGAAGAGGGCGTTGCCGCATACTATGTGAATGTGGATACAAACGAGTCGCCTGCCACCGACTACCGGCTCAGTGAAGAGGGGGCGGCGGCAGTCGGAAAGATGGCTGTCGAAGAATTGAAAGCCCTCAAGAAAATGGCAAAATATGTCGTAGCCGAACCATGATACCTTTCTTCACGGAAACGGATTATTGGTTGGTGGGTGCGTTCCTCTTCGTCATGGCATACGAGGCGTATTTCCATTGGCGATACTTGGCGGAGATATGCCGACAGCGGCGACACCGCCACAAGAAAGCCGACCCGCAGACTGCCAAGCCGACCCAAGACCTGCCCGGAGTGAGCGTTATCGTGTGCGCCCGCAACGAGGAGACCGACTTGCAGGACTATTTGCACACCCTGCTCACGCAGGACTATCCGAAGTACGAGGTGATTGTGGTGAACGATGAATCGGAAGACCGCACGGAAGAGGTGCTGAAAGCCTATGCGCGGCAGTGTGAGAACCTCTATCTGACCTTTGTGCCGCACGACGCCCGCGTGCTGAGCAGCAAGAAGTTGGCGATTACCATCGGCGCGAAAGCCGCACACTATGACTATCTGCTGCTGACCGATGCAGACTGCCGCCCCGAATCCCGCTTCTGGATACGGGATATGATGAGCGGCTTCGCCCCCTACGAAGACAGCAAGACGGAGGTTGTGTTGGGCTACGGCGCCTACTTTGAGCGGCATAGCCTGCTGAGCAGTCTTATCAGTTACGATACCCTGTTCACGGCGATGCAATATATGGGCATGGCGGCGCAAGGACATCCCTATATGGGCGTGGGGCGGAACTTGGCATACCGACGCGCAACTTTCTTCGCCCACGACGGCTTCAAGGGACTGCTCAACGAGCGTGCCGGCGACGACGACCTGTTTGTGAACAAAGTGGCGACACCCGACAACACGGCGATTGTCTGCTCGCGGGACAGCTTGACTTGGTCGGTGCCGAAGAATACCTGGCGCGAATGGCTGCAACAGAAACGCCGACACCTGTCTGTGTCGCCCCACTACAAAGCCGGCAGCAAATGGCGGTTGGCGGCAGAACCGATGGCACGCGCAGCCATGTATGCCTTAATGATTGCCGTATTTGTCGTCGGGAGCGGCGTGGCGTGCTGCATTGTGTACGGGCTGTGGCTGATAAGGCTGCTCCGATTGCTGTGCATAACCAATATGACCGCCCACCATTTAGGGCAACACCGATACGGGTTGGAAATCATACTCTACGAGATAGGACTGCCGCTGCTCTCGCTGTACATGATGGGCACACAACCCCTGTTCAAACGGAAAATGCGGTGGTGACTACACCGGAAAACTTATAAAAACAAGATAACATGGAAGAACAGAAACTAAACATTAACTTATCGCCTGAGGTCGCAGACGGCAAGTATGCCAATTTGGCGATTATCAGCCACTCGAGTTCCGAGTTTGTATTGGACTTCGTACGCATGATGCCCGGACAGCCGAATGCCAATGTGCAAAGCCGCGTGATTATGACCCCCGAGAATGCCAAGAAACTGCTGCTCGCACTCAGCGAGAATGTGGGCAAATACGAGAAACAGTTCGGCACGATCAAAATCAGCACGCCGACGGTTCCGAACAGCAATATGCCACTATCTTTCGGAGGAGGACAAGCATGAAAACATTCCCTGCATCGCAACTGATTATCAATGAGGATGGCAGTGCGTTCCACTTGCACCTGAAACCGGAATTCTTGGCGGACAAAATCATCCTCGTGGGCGACCAGAACCGAGTGGATATGGTGGCCGCATTCTTTGACGAAGACTCCATAGAGTGCAATGTACAAAGCCGTGAGTTTCATACCATTACCGGCAAATACAAGGGCAAGCGTATCTCGTGTATCTCCACAGGTATCGGCACCGATAACTGCGACATCGTGATGAACGAAATCGACGCCCTCGCGAACATCGACTTCAAGACCCGCACCGAGAAAGCCGAGAAGCGTAGTCTCGAGATTGTGCGGGTCGGCACCTGCGGCGGTATGCAGGAGGATATACCCTTGGGGGCGTTCCTCGTGAGCCAGAAGTCTATCGGCTTCGATGGCGTACTGGCATTCTACGAAGACCGCGACAAGATATCCGACCTTGGCTTTGAAAAAGCCCTGACGGAGTTTATCCACTACCCTGCAAAAGCGGCGGTGCCCTATATTGTCAAAGCCAACGAGGAGTTGGTGAACCGTATCGCCCGAAACGATATGATGCGCGGCTGCACCATTGCCGCCAACGGCTTTTACGGACCGCAGGGACGCGTGCTACGCGTGAACTTGGCGGTGCCCGATATCAACGAGCGTATCTCCGCGTTCCGCTATGAGGGGCAGCGTATCACGAACTACGAGATGGAAGGGTCGTGTATTGCGGGTTTGGCGTTGCACATGGGGCATAAGGCGATGACCGTCTGCTGTGTCATTGCCCAACGCAAAGTCGAGGCCGCCAACACCGACTACAAGCCCCGCGTACAGGAATTAGTAAAGACTGTACTCGAAAGAATATAAACCACTTACCCCAAAGTTCCTTTATTATGCGCCATCCGTTTATCGCAATCACCTTGGGTGCGTGTGTCCTGCTATGCACGGCGTGCCACAAAAACAACCAACCCGAATTCAACTACACTGTGGACAAATTCTATGACTTGGAAATCCTGCGCTATCAAGTGCCGGGGTACGAAGACTTGACGCTGCAACAGAAGATACTGACCTACTATCTGTCCGAGGCTGCGTTGCAAGGGCGTGATATTCTGTTCGACCAGAACGGCAAATACAACCTAACCATTCGCCGCACCCTGGAAGACCTCTACCTGCACTACGGCGGCAACCGCACGGACAAAGAGTTCCTCTACTTCGAGAAATACCTCAAACGCGTGTGGTTCTCCAACGGTATTTACCACCACTATTCGGAGGACAAGTTCCTGCCGGAGTTCCCGATGGAGTGGTTCTGCACCGCATGCAAGGAGTCGGGCGTGGTACTGCCTCCCGAGATACTCCCCGTGATGTTCGATCCGATCGTACTGCCCAAGCGCACCAACCAGCAGGACGGGCAAGACCTTGTACTGACCTCGGCGGGCAACTACTACGAAGGCGTTACGCAAGCCGAAGCGGAGAAATACTATGCCGCGCACAAAGACCCTTCGGCAGAACCGATATGGGTGGGGTTGAACGCCAAATTGGTCAAGGAGAATGGCAAAGTAACCGAGAAGACTTACAAGGTGGGCGGCATGTACGGAGCCGCCTTGGAGCGCGTGGTCTATTGGTTGGAAAAGGCACTGCCCTACGCCGAGAACGAGGAGCAACGCCTCGCTATCGAGAAGATGATTGCTTTCAACCGCACGGGCGACCTCAAGACTTTCAACGAGTACTGCATTGCGTGGGTGCGTGACCTCAACAGCCGTATCGATTACATCAACGGCTTCATCGAGACCTACTCCGATCCGCTCGGCATCACCGGTGCGTGGGAAGCGATGGTGAACTTCAAAGACCTCGAAGCGACCAAGCGCACTACGCTCATCTCCGAGAATGCGCAGTGGTTTGAAGACCATTCCACCACCGACCCGCGCTTCAAGAAAGAAGAGGTGAAAGGCGTGAGTGCCAAGGTCATCACGGCGGTGATACTCGGCGGCGACTGCTATCCGGCAACGCCCATCGGTATTAACCTGCCCAACGCCAACTGGATACGCAAAGAATACGGCTCCAAGTCCGTAACCATCGACAATCTGACCCATGCCTACAACGAGGCGGCAAAGGGCAACGGCTTCAACGAGGAGTTTATGATAGACGATGCCACCCGCAAACTCTATGAGCAGTACGGCTCCCTCTGCGGCGACCTGCATACCGACTTGCACGAGTGCGTGGGGCACGGCTCGGGCAAACTGCTACCGGGGGTCAGCAAGGACGCACTCAAAGAGCATGCCTCCACCATTGAGGAGGCGCGTGCCGACCTGTTCGGGCTATACTATATGGCCGACCAGAAACTCATTGACCTCGGTCTGCTGCCCAACAAGGAGGCGTACAAAGCCTTCTACTACCAGCAGATGATGAACGGTCTGATGACCCAACTCGTGCGCATTGAGCCGGGCAAGGCCATTGAGGAGGCGCACATGCGCAACCGCCAACTCATCGCGCAGTGGGTGTACCGGCACGCCACCAACGGCGAGGTTGTCATCCTTGAACGCGACGGCAAACACTACCTGCAAATCAACGACTACGAGGGCGTGCGCCGCCTCTACGGAGCGTTGCTTGCCGAGATACAGCGCATTACCTCCGAGGGCGACTATGCGGCCGCCAAAGCAATGGTCGAGACCTACGCCGTGAAGATTGACCCCGCCCTGCACAACGAAATACTCAAGCGTTACGCGGGGTTGAACTTGGCACCGTACAAGGGTTTCGTAAACCCTGTTTACACACCGGTGTACGACTCGGACGGCAACATCACCGATGTAAAGATTGACTACACGGAGGGCTACACCGAACAGCACTTGCGCTACTCGCGCGACTACTCGTGGTTGCCCGACATCAACTGATACATGGCAATCGGTGAGCGTCCATACTATGTGGAACTACCCGTTTCCAAATCCATAGCCAACCGCCGGTTGGTGCTGCAAGCCCTGCACGGAGAGGAGTTGTCTCCTTTCCCCGTGCAGGGTTTTTGCGCAGAAGCCGTGCCGGACGATGTGCGCATAATGCATAACGCCCTCCGGCAGCTGCAAGCCCTCTGGCGCAGCCCCTCCCGCACGCCCCTCACCCTGGATGTGGACAACTGCGGCACGGCTATGCGTTTCCTAACCGCCTACTGCGCACAATTGGACGGCTGCGAGGTAACGCTCACGGGCTGTGAGCGTATGCGCCACCGCCCTATCGGGCAGTTGGTCAATGCCTTGCGCCTTTGCCAAGCCGATATCGCCTATTTGGGCGAGGAGGGCTTCCCGCCGCTGCAGATACACGGGCGGCGGTTAACGCCCGTGCCCATCGCGATACCGCACCCGCTCTCCACGCAGTTTGTGTCCGCCCTGCTGCTTGTCGGGTTGGATGTAACGACCTCTATCTCATCACCTTACATCACCATGACCCGCACGATGGTGCAAGCCTGTGCGTTGCCCAAAACCATAGAGGCGGATTGGTCGGCAGCGGCTTTCTGGTATGAGTATGTTGCGTTGCACCCGACGGTGCATATCGCCTTTGCCACCTCGCCGGCGGCGCTCAGCCGGCACTCGTTGCAGGGCGACAAGGTGGTTGCCGACATCTTCGCCGCCTTGGGTGTACAGACCGTTGAGTGCGATGGCACGATACACCTCACCCACACGCCGACACCCTTGCCCCCTCGTCTGGTGCAAGACTTTGCCGCCTGTCCGGACCTCTATCCTGCCGTTGCCATCGCCTGCGAGCAGTTGAGGGTGCCGTTGGTGGCGACTGGCACCGAGTCGCTTCGGCTCAAGGAGTCCGACCGCCTGCAAGCCGTAGCCATGCACCGCACCTGCTGCGACCACCGCATCGCCATGGCGCTATTGGCAGCCGACTTGCCCTGCGACGACTTGGACTGTGTCCGCAAGTCCTATCCTGCTTTCGTACAACAACTGCGCTCCTTGACCTCCCCCGCCGCGCCATGTCCATAGACATCATCATTCCCCGCCGCGGTATCAACGACGAGAACAGGGGCAAGAAGCACGCTCTTCATCGTTTGATTGCCGCCTCTGCCGCCGATTATGTCTGGCTGCAGGACGACGACATCCTCCCGCCTTCGGCAAGCGAAGAGGAGGTGTTGGCGGCAGTGGGCGATGCCGATATGCTGATATTGCCTTTGCGCATGGAGTCCACGCGCCCGAACCCCTCGTTGTTGGAGCGTCTGCAGATAGCGGAATACGCGGCTATCCAGCAACTTACGATAGCAACCGCGCAGCGGGGACACAGTGTCCTGTGCAGCGGTGCCAACCTGCTCGTCAAGCGGAAAGCGTGGTTGGAGTCGGAGGGCGACTTGCACCCCGAGATTCCCAGCGGGGACGATATGTTTCTCTTGGAAGCCTTCAAGCGTAAGGGCTTGATTATCCGCACGATAGCCAGGAACTGCCCGCCTGCACAGCAAGAGCGTCTGACGGCGGTCGTACGCCCCGTTGCGAATTGGAAAGCCTTCTTTCGGCAGCGTATGCGTTGGGCGGGCAAGGCGCCGCATTACACCGACCGCGACATCCTCTGTTGCGGCATGGTGGTAGCGATAGCCAATATCGTGCAGGTGCTTTTCCCGCCGGTCCTTCTTGTGAAATTCCCCTTGGAGTATAGCCTCATACGCAAGAGAGACCCGCAGGTCTCTCTTGTGACAGCATTGCTTTTAGAGGTGTGTTACCCCTTCTACATGATGGTGTGCCTCATCGGCGGGTTGTTTCGCCGCGCTTGGTGAGGGCCTACTCCTGTGCCTCGTTGTTGAAATCGGGCACGGCAGCGGCCTGTTGTTCGGCATCGTATGCCTCTTGCACTTGCTCGGTGATGGCACTTTCTTCACCGCTGACGGTTTTTTGTCCTTTCTGTACGCCTACGGCGAAGATGCTGAGCACCACGATGATACCTGCCAATGTCCAACTGGCTTTCTCGAGGAAGTCGGCGGTCTTGGGGGCTCCCATTACCTGATTGCCGCTGGAGAAGCCGGCTGCCAAGCCGCCTCCCTTGCTATTCTGCACCAGCACGAGCAGTACCAGTAGTATGGCTGCAATCACAATTAAAATGGTCAATAGAATATACATAATATCTCTTGTTTAATGTTATTTTCACCACTTTTTCATAAGCGGCTGCAAAGGTACGACTATTAGCGGATATATGCAAGCATGGATGGATTTTTAGTTTAGGGGCTTAATAGCCCCCCTCCATATCATTTACGATTTTCAAATTTACGATGTACGATTTCTTGTAGGATTTTGAACGGATTGTATTATTTTCCGCCTGCCTACCAAGATAACAGGAAATCGTCCATCCGCCCGCAGGGCGCAAATCGTACATAAATTCGCCAATCGTAAATTCGGCATTGTACATACTGCGGCTACTGGGGACGACGCGGCTCGCGTCGTCCCCCATGCTATCCTTTCTGCGCGCGGTTTTCTTCGTGGGGCATCGAGCCCCACGAAGAAAATACAGAACGCACTTTGTAGCAGCCACTCTTGCGAGATGGCTGCTACAGGGTTAATCTAAATCTTGAACGAGACGGACTGCCTGCCCGTAGTTGCGATCGTAGCCGTCGCTCGCGCTCGCCCCACTCGAGTAGAAGCTCAGGCGGCACGCGTAGCTCGAGTCGCCCGCCGTAGCAGACCAACAGTAGCCGCGGCCCTGCACACCGTACATACCCGACCCGTAGCGGCGCCCCGAAGCAGGCAAGAAAACTGCGCCTGCGGCTTCTAATTGTTGCCACTCAGTGAGGGTAAAAGTTTGGTATGTCGCATAGTATTCTTGACCATAACTACTTGCAAAGCCGCTCTTGAAAGTTATGCCTGCAGGGCAAGTCCAACTGTCGGGCAGCAAGATAAGACCGTTGGCGTATTGTGTGCCCTCATCGTTTAACTTGATGCGGGCTACACCTTTCTTGTTAGTTGCATCGGTGCGGGTATTGAGCAGATAATCCCACTCGGCTTGTGTCAATGTGCGGTAGGTCTTTCCGTCCCCGATATTCTGCCCCCAATCCACAAAATCACCTGAGTAATCGGAATAAGATGTTGAGGTGCTGATACCCCACTTTGCCGACCCCGTGCTACCGCTCCAACCGAAAAGGTCTATCTTGTCAGCGAGAGCAGTACCATCCTTCGAATAGCCGTAAGTGGCGTCATACGACTCTGTACCACCGGTTACATTGGCAGTACCTATTATATCGTATTGGTTCTCGGCAAACGACCAAGTCGAGGTCGATTGCGTATATTGCAAGTTCCCCCGCGAGAAAGCGACCTGTTTGTTTTCCGATACCGAGAACCCTTTTGCGGTCGGTGTAGAGCCTTGTAGCGTTGTAAACTCCTTAATTGCCCCAAACTCATATTGCGTTGCATTGAGAAAAACGAATGCGCAGTAGTAGTACCGGGTATTGTCCGCCAACTCCTCCAACGCGACGGTGTAATTTTTGCCGATAAGCGTACTACCCCATATCTTTTCCCCCTTGCGACTATTCATTTCCTGCAAATCGTCGGACACCATCATGCCGAACGCCACGGAATTGTAGTCTTTGATATCCACATTTACGCTACCCGCCAAGACGGCACTTTCGGTCGTTATTTCGCTGGCATCTCCGGTGGTTACTTTGTCCGAGGTGGGAGGTTCCACATCCTCTTTGTCACACCCCACGAACCCCACACAAGCAATTGCCAATAGCATCATTGCCCATTTTCTTGTTTTTCTTGTTTTCATTGTCATACAATTTTTGAAGTTAAGTAATTAATATAATAATTTTAGAAGTTATAGTAATTTTTGAAATCAAACCCGCTGCAAAGGTAGTGCTATTTGCGGATATGTGCAAGAATATTCATCAAAAAAACTCCCCCACACTCCCTCAGAGAAGGGGCTCAACAAAGGTTCTGAAAGCCCCTCCTTGGAGGGGGGCTTTGACGATGCGAGGTGCGTCGTCCCCCGAGGGCGTTGCCCCCAGTGTAAATGGATAAAGTGATAGTGCCGCAGGCGAGGGCACCCGCGTCCCCAGTTAAGACCCCCATAGTCCCCCTTCAGAGGGGGAAACTCAAATACTCTGATTTTGACGACGCGAGCCGATAAGGAGTTCTACTCAGTCCACCGGGCTTCTTATTTCGCCAAGGGCAGGGCAGTCAGAGTATATACCTGTGGGAAAGTTGCGTGTTTTTGCCGTCCTTTTGCCGTCCTTTTGCCGTCCTTTTGCCGTGTTTTTGCCGTGATTGATGGTGAGAGGGTAGTGGGAAGACTGCAGGGGAATGGCGGGGAAGTGGCGGGGAAGTGGCGGGGAAGTGGCGGGGAAGTGGCGGGGAAGTTCTGTAATAAATTGCTTTGTAGGGATTTATAGAAGTCCCCTTAAAAATAGAAGTCCCCTTAAAAATTAGGAACAACCGCCCTACCCCTTCCACCTTCTCGCACGACCATTTCCATACGCTTCCCCGGAAAAATCACAGCGTATTTTGCACTATCCGGAAAAAGTAGTACCTTTGCGCGCTCTTTTGAGGACAGGAGCCTTGCCGGTGATGCCCGCACAAGAAAAGAGCAAACAAAATGTTTAACCCTTTAAAAGAATGGGTAAGGTATGCCTGACAGGGAGTACGCGCCACAGTGCCGTGCATCCGTAGGGGGTATCTGCCCGAAGTGCTATTTTATGGCAGAAAATCTTTCTCTCCAGAACTTCGACTGGGATGCCTACGAGCAGGAGGCTAAAGGCACACAAAACGAAGAAACCCTCAAAAAGTATGACACGACGCTAAGCGCCATCAAAGACCACGAAGTGGTAGAGGGTACGGTTATTTCCATTAACAAACGCGAAGTAGTAGTAAATGTCGGCTACAAATCCGACGGTATTGTACCGGCAGCCGAGTTTCGCTACAACCCGGAACTCAAGGTCGGCGACACTGTGGAAGTGTATGTTGAGAGCCAAGAGGACAAGAAGGGTCAACTCGTTCTCTCGCACAAAGAGGCTCGCGCGGCGCGCAGTTGGGACCGCGTCAATGAGGCGCTTGCCAACGATGAGATTATCAAGGGCTACATCAAATGCCGTACAAAAGGCGGTATGATTGTTGACATCTTGGGTATGGAAGCGTTCCTCCCCGGTAGCCAAATCGATGTGAAACCGATTCACGACTACGACATCTTTGTGGGCAAAACCATGGAGTTCAAGATTGTGAAGGTAAATCCGGATTTCCGCAATGTAGTGGTTTCGCACAAAGCACTTATTGAGGCCGAATTGGAAGCACAACGCAAGGAGATTATCTCGCACCTCGAGAAAGGACAAGTCTTGGAAGGTACGGTTAAGGCAATCATGCAATATGGCGTCTTCATGGATTTGGGCGGCGTAGATGGTTTGATTCACATCACCGACTTGAGTTGGGGACGCGTTAACAACCCGGGTGAATTGGTACACGAAGGTGAGAAAATCAATGTGGTCATCTTGGATTTCGACGAGGAGAAGCGGCGTATTGCGCTCGGCTTAAAGCAACTCACCCCGCATCCCTGGGAGGCACTGGACCCGAACTTGAAAGTGGGCGACCACATCAAAGGAAAGGTAGTTGTTATGGCGGACTACGGTGCTTTCGTAGAGGTCGCCCCTGGCGTAGAAGGACTAATCCATGTCAGCGAGATGTCGTGGAGTCAACATCTGCGCTCTGCCAACGATTTCCTCAAGGTAGGAGACGAGGTGGAAGCCGTTATCCTGACGCTCGATCGCGAGGAGCGCAAGATGTCGCTTGGCCTGAAACAACTCAAGCAAGACCCGTGGGAGAATATCGAAACCAAATATGCCGTCGGTACGCGTCATTTCGCCAAAGTGCGTAACTTCACAAACTTCGGTGTATTTGTCGAGATTGAAGAGGGCGTCGAGGGCTTGATACATATCAGCGACCTGAGTTGGACGAAGAAGATTAAGCACCCCAACGAGTTCACCCAGATAGGGGCGGAGATTGAGGTGGTTGTTCTCGAGATTGACAAAGAGAACCGTCGTCTCTCGCTCGGTCACAAGCAACTCGAAGAGAACCCGTGGAACGAATTGGCAGCCAAGTATGGCGTGGACACCATCGTAGAGGGTAAAGTGGCGGAACTCACCGACAAGGGAGCCACCATTGTACTCGAAGACGGTGTTGAGGGCTTCTGCACTACCCGTCACCTCCAGAAAGAGGACAAGACGCCGGTGGCAGTGGGCGACACACTCAATTTCCGCGTGATAGAGTTCAACCGGGATGCCAAGCGTATTCTTCTCTCGCACCTCCGTACATGGGAAGAGCGCAAAGAGGTGCCTGCAAAGGAAGTAAAGACCGCGAAGAAAGAGAACACCGCGGATATGCCAAAGGTAGAAAAAACTACTTTGGGCGACTTGTCCGTCTTGGCAGACCTTAAGGCCTCTATGGCTGCTGAGGAAACGCCCAAGACCGCCAAGAAAGCCGCCAAGGAGGCAACTCCCGCCGAGTAATCTCGCGCGTGAACCGGTAAGTATAGGCAGCCCGTCAGGTTGCCTATACTTTCTTTTGGAGGCTTACTGTTTGCCTATGTCGCATTTTTGTGTTACCTTTGCCGCAAAATAGGATGCTCAAGCACTTACACATACAGAATTACGCCCTTATCTCCCACTTGGATTTGGACTTGGCGGACGGCTTCTCTGTACTGACAGGGGAGACCGGCGCAGGCAAAAGTATCCTTCTGGGGGCGCTGAACTTGGTCATGGGAGCCAAAGCCGATACGCGGGTCATCACGGAGGGGGAGGAACGCTGCATCATCGAGGCAACCTTCTCGTCTGCCGAACAGGGCGAACTCCTGATACGCCGCGAACTGAGCCAATCGGGACGCTCACGCTCTTTTGTAAACGATGAGGTGGTCTCCCAAGCAGAACTCAAGGCGTTGGCAGCCCGCCTGATAGACATCCACTCGCAGCATGCAAGCCTGCTCATAGGCAACGACTTGTTTCAAATAGGCGTGGTGGACGCCATCGCCCAAAACGAAGCGGAGCGCACCGCCTATACGGCACAATATCAAGCCTTTCTCGCGGCAGAAAAAGCCCTGCACGACCTGCAGAACTTGGCAAGGAAGACGCAATCGGACGCCGATTACATCGCTTTTCAGTACAACCAGTTGGTGGATGCCCGCCTTGTTGCCGGAGAGTGGCAGTCGTTGCAAGAAGAGGAGTATCGCCTGCAGCATGCGGGCGAAATCAAGGAGGCATTGCTGCACGCGCTCAACAACATTGACGGGGACAGCGAATATACCGCGTTGTCGTTGCTACGGGGAACAAGACTTGATACGGCAGAGCCCGAATTGTCCGCGCGATTGGACAGCATCGTGATTGAATTGCGGGACATAGCAGGGGAACTGCAGCGCCTTTCCAACCGTACCGAAATAGACCCTGAGCGGCTGCAGACCGTCCAAGAACGCATGGATTTGCTGCAAACCCTGATGAACAAACATCGGGTGCAAACCGTTGAGGAACTCATCGCATTGCGCGACCGGTTGGAAGAGCAAATGCAGCGAATGGCGTCTTTCGACGAGGACATTGCGCGGCTCATGCAGGAGCGCGATGCCGCGGAAGCCGCATTGGAGAAAACCGCTAACGCTCTCACAAACAGCCGTTTGGCAGTCTGCGATAACATCTCGCAACACCTCATGCAAGATATGGTTCGATTGGGTGTAGCGCATGCGCATGTGGCAATAGCCATTACGCCCCTGACGGACTACAACGAAACGGGGAAGGATGATGTGCAATTCCTCTTTGCCGCCAATCTCAATCAAACCCTGCGGCGCGTCAGCGAAGTAGCATCCGGCGGTGAAATAAGCCGCCTGATGCTCTGTATCAAGGCATTAATAGCAGCGAACAACGGATTGCCTACCATTCTTTTCGATGAGATAGACACAGGTGTCAGTGGTGAGATAGCCTCCCAAATGGGTTCGATTATGCAGCAAATGGCATCTTCGCGGCAGATAATCGCCATTACACACTTGCCGCAGATTGCAGCCAAAGGGCAGACGCAATACCTTGTCTATAAGGAAGATACAGACACGCGAACCGAGACGCACATACGCCTTCTGCAACCGGAGGAGCGTGTGGAGCAGATTGCCGTCATATTATCGGGCAAGCACCCCACTGCCGCCGCTCTCGAAAATGCCCGCCAACTATTGGAGAAATAGGAGGTTGGTTCGCTGAAGAAATCACTTTGTTTGCAGAAAACATTCACTTTCATCGCAAAAGAACAACTACTTTTGCTGGGTGAAATTAGTCTGCGGTACGATAATTATGGTAAAGAGGAGAGAAATAGGTGCATTGCGAAGCGGTCTATGGTTGCTGTTTATGCTGTTGGTGCCGATGATGGCGTATGCCGATGTCTCGCCGGAAACATTGGCAAAGCGTGCCAAACGCAAGAACCTGACCATTCGCGAGTGGAACACGGATGCCAAGGCCAAGACGCGCTGGCTCGACCATGTTACCACCTACGACTCGCTCGGGCGCAAGGTGGAGGAGATTGAGTACGCCACCTACGGGCAGGTGCAGCGCGTGACCATCGAGTACAACAACGAGGGGTTTGTTGCCCGCGAGGTTGTTTACAACGACAAAGACAAACCCGTCCGCATTCGGAAATACGAATACAACGACAACGGCACCAAAAAGAAACAATACAACTATCTTCCCAACGGCAAACTCTATTCCGTTAAAGTCTTTGAGTATGCTTTCAGCGATGACTGATATGATCCCTATCTCGTTGGATGAGATGGCAGGCGTCAAACTGATGAATCGTATCGATACCAAGTTTGTCGCCCCTGTCGCGCTCTTGCCTGGGATATTGCGTTTAGCGCAGTCGGACTATTATATACAGGAGATTGATGGTCAGCGTCTTACTGCTTACGACACTCTCTATTACGACACCCCCGACCTGCAGATGTACCTGCGCCACCACGACCGGCAACTGCGGCGACAGAAAATCCGCATACGCACCTATGTCCTCTCGCACCTCACCTACCTTGAGGTGAAGAACAAAAACAACAAGGGTCGTACAAAAAAGAAGCGTATCGCAGTGGAGGACAACGACTTACGCACACTCTCGCCCGCGCAATACGCATGGCTCAACGAGAAATCGTGGTACGACATCGCGACTTTGCAACCGCAATTACACACACGCTTTGAACGCATTACGCTCGTCAATCGAGCCAAAACCGAGCGACTTACCATCGACACCCGCCTTTGTTGGTCGAATACGCAAACCGGGCGCGAGGCTCAACTCAAAAAATTGATGATTATCGAACTAAAACGCAACGGACATCAGCCCTCCAAGATGATGGAGATACTGCGTTCTTTGCGGATTTATCCCCTGAAAATCAGCAAATACTGTATCGGAACAGCACTCACCAACCCAACAGTCAAAAACAATCGCTTTCGTCCCAAACTTCGAACATTGTCAAAAATAGCAACTCGTTAACAGATAAGGAATTATGGAAGGTTTAATGGATTTCAATACGGCAGGTCAAATCGCCGACACCGTGGTCAACACACCGGAGTTCGACCCCTCTATTGCCGCCGAGTTTTCGGTGCCGCTGCAGTCAGTAGCCACTTTCTTGGGCGTACCGCTGTTCGACGGCAGCAGCATACTCAATATCCTCGTCCGCTTCGCGTTCAATTTCGTCGTAGCGTGGATTCTCGTACATTTTCTCTACTATCGGAAGTCGAAACGCATGGACTACTATGTTACTTTTATGTTATTCTCATCTACGATGTTTCTGCTTCTCAGCATGCTTGATAATGTCAAACTCCAAATCGGCTTTGCGCTCGGACTCTTTGCGATTTTCGGTATGATTCGCTACCGGACAGAGACCGTGCCTATTCGCGAAATGACCTATCTCTTTGTCCTCATCGGGTTGAGCGTTATCAACGGCTTGGCGATGTCGGTAAGTTGGTCGGACATGGTCTTGGTCAATATCCTCCTGCTCGCTGTGGCTGCTTTCTTCGAGAACTGGCGCGGTCTTGCCCATCGTTCTCAAAAGATTGTCCTCTACGAGAAGATTGAGAATATCGTTCCGGAACGCCACAACGAACTCAAAGCAGACCTTGAGAAGCGGCTTGGACGACCTGTCGAGTCTTTCGAAATCGGTCATGTTGATTTTCTGCGCGATGTAGCCTACATCAAAGTCTATTACATGCTCCACAAGGGAGAAACTAACACCATTGATTCGCAAGTCAAGCCACGATGAAACGACTGATTTACATACTATTAGCCTGCCTTTTGTGGTTCCCGCATACGCTGTCTGCACAAGAGATAGTCAGCGACGAAACCACCACCGAGAAGAACGCCGAACTGCGCATCACCGCCTCCTACAACCATGCCTTCAAGCACGGCTTGGGGTTATCCTTGGAAGAGGAGATACGCTCCTGCCTCGGCGGCACATCACAAGCCGCATTCATGCGTTCAAATACCACGCTATCGCTTGATTATGAGCCTATCCCGTATCTGAATGTCGCGCTTGGGTACATACTCAAACTCTATGGCGACAAGGGTTGGACGGACCCCAACGAGTACCTTCGGCACCGCGTTTTTCTCAACCTCACGGGGCAAGTGAAACTCGACCGCTGGAAACTATCGCTGCGGGAGAGGCTGCTCATGGACTGTCGTACCGACTCTGTCAACTCCAATGAAAAGAACGCCATCGACTTCACCATGCGCCATCGCTTGCAGGCTACCTATTCCATGTTCTCCAAGCCCTTGCGCTTCCACGCGAGCATTGAGTTTGCCCATACGCTCAATGCACCCACTGAATACTTAAACACCTGCAGTACAACGGATTACGGTCAGTATCTTACCCATATCCGTCCCGAGATAGGTGTGCGCTGGCGCATTGACAAGCGCAATAGCCTTACCCTCTCCTACCGCTTTGATTACGGCTACAAACGCGATCTCAACATCAAGCGCAAGTCGGGAAATGTCGAACTCACCCATGCCTACAAATACAATCATATCCTCCTTCTCGCCTACCAATTCAACAACCCGTAACTTGTTTTACCGATACACCTCTCACCAACTCCCTATCCGCGCTTTTGCTTCACTCGGATTTTCTCATTACTTTCCGCTGTTAAGTATAGGTGATTCTTAGGTGATTCTTATGTGATTCTTATGTGATTCAGCAGAGGATAAGCCAAGCATAACGAACCTTTATAACATTTTCAACGCAATGAAACCGTATTATTTGTACATCCCGCTCCTTGCAGCGGCAACTTTGATTGGGTGCGATGACCCCACGAAAGAAACCGGAAACAGCAACAACACCGGCGACACGACCACAGGCACAACCACGCTCTCCGATAGCACCTACTCCAATTCAAGCGATTTCCTCGAGAATTGGGACGCCTACACCAACGGCGAAATGAAGACCATCTCCCTCACATAGTCGTCTTCGTCGGTAGTCATTGACGGCTCTGCCGACGGCGTTACCATCACCGCCGACGGCACGGACATCACCGTGGTCAGCACCACCAAGAAAGTGCAGTATATCCTTTCGGGTACTTGCCAAGACGGTTGTTTTAAGGTTTACAGCGACTACAAGTTTGTATTGCAACTCAATGCCCTCACGCTCCACAACCCGAGCGGACCGGCTATCAATATCCAAAAAGGGAAAACTATGGAGGACGACGGGGGCTATCCACACAAATCGGTCTATGTCCTCCTTACCGACAACACAACCAACACGCTCTCCGACGGCAGCAACTATGCACAATCCGTTACCATTGACGGTATTGCCGAAGACCAAAAGGCGTGCTTTTTCAGTGAGGGGCAACTCCTTTTCTCGGGGGCGGGGACACTCAATATCATCGGTAACAACCGCCATGCCATACGCAGCGACGACTATATCCGTCTTCGTAATTCAGTGGTTATCAATGCTACCGCAATCGGGGAAGATGCCATCAACGGCAACGAGTACCTCATTGTCGATGGCGGCACCTACAATCTGACGGTTTCTGCCGCAAAGGGAAAAGGATTCAAAGCCGACACCATCCTCATTGCGGGCGGAGAAACGCATATCACCTGCACCGGCAGCAGTGCCGAAGGCATAGAGGCAGACTATCTCACCATCAATGACGGGCTCATCGAGTGCCTTGCCAAAGACGATGGAATCAACGCCGACAAGAGTATTATCATCAATGGCGGCTACATTTACACGCGTGGCACCAACAACGACGGCTTGGATTCCAACGGCACGATTACCATCACCGGCGGTGTTGTTGTTGCAGTCGGCACACAGACCCCCGAAGAGGGTATCGACTGCGACCAAAACAACTTCACCATCACCGGCGGTATCATTCTCGGCATCGGTGGAGCCAGTAGCACACCTACTGCCAACACCTCCACACAGCCCTCGCTCCTGTATGGCGGATCTTGTACAACCAACAGCCGGATCTCTCTGTTGGATTCCGATGGCAATATCGTCCTCTCCTACCTGCCCGAAACCACCCTCAACCAGATGACGCTTTTGCTTTCCACACCGGCTATGCAACAGGGGGTCTCCTATACCCTTGTTTCGGGCGGCACCTACACAGCGGGGACAAGTACCACTTCGGCGGCAAGCAGTGCCGTTGAGGCAGTTACTTTCCACAATCTCACCAACATCGGCACACTCTCTTCGCCCACCACGCTGACCTCTTCCACACTCTCGTCCATGGTTACCACACTCGGCAACACATCTTCGGGCGGCGGTAGTCCCAATGGCGGGAACACGGGTGGCGGAGGTAATCCTGGCGGTGGCGGAGGCGGTCGCCCGGGCGGACGCTGATTGCCGCTATGCCAATTCGGAAACTAAAATATGGTCAAAGGAAGTATGGGACTTGCACAGCGCGAGGTAACGCTCCCAAAACTGTTGCATAGCGGGAGGCGTGTTGCGCAGAAACTGCTCTGTCCCTTGTGAGGCAATGCGCTCAAAGACCAAGCCCACCGTTATTCGGTGCGTATCCAAGGCGGGAATGTAGGTGCGGTCTTCCTTATCCTCGATATACACCTCGCGAACAATGTGCGTCTCTTCCAAACGGGAGAGTAACTGCCCTACCAAGCGTATGGGGAGTTGGTTCTGTTGCGCAATCTCATAGGCAGTAAGCGGCTCCTTGTCCTGCTCAAAACGATGTACGATAATCGTGAGGATATAGAGCATGACATAATCCTTGTAGCGGCGGGACATCACCTGCAAGTCCCGCTCGTAGGCAAAGCGCTCGTTGTTTTGTATGGCAAAGGCTATCTCAGCCCCCACGATGAGCAGCAAACAACTGATATGCAGCCACAGCAACACCAACGGGATGGCAGCGAATGCACCATACACAACGCTGGTACGCGCACATAGCACCATCAAATAGGTGCTCAGCATTTGCACCAATTGGAACAATACGCCCACCAATATCCCGGGTATCACCGCCGACGAGAAATGCACTTTCGTGTTCGGAATGGCCATGTACATCCATGTGAAGATTGCCGAAGCCACGATAAACGGCAGCAGGCGCAACATCCAACGGCGGAGCGGCTCTATGGCTTGCAACAGCGGGTTGGAGGCGGCGGAACTCAAAAGGATAGACAGACCCGAAGAGACAATGATAAGAACGGGTACGAGGAACAGAATGGCAATATAGTTGGCAAACTGCCGTCCGAAAGAACGGGATTGCCCCACATTCCATATCCCGTTAAAGGAGGTCTCAATCATGCGGAAAAAGGAATACACCGCCCATAGCAGAACGATAAGCCCCACACCGATAAACACTCCCCCTTGCGCGGTTTCCAGATAGCGTTCCACCCATTCCATGATAGAAGGCACCAGGTTCGTCTCTCCCAAAAACGACTGATTGAGTTTCGCTTCAATTACCTGTTCGAAGCCGAAGCCTCGCGCAATGGCGAGGATGACGGCGATAATGGGGACAATGGCGAACAGCAGCGAGTAGGTAAGGGCATTGGCACGGATATTCAAATCCTTGTCGCGAAACCCGCGTACCACCAAGATAATGGTTTGGAGTACCCGGTACCAGAATCGTTTAGACCGACTGCTTATCCCTTCTTTGGTTTGTCGCCAGAGATCGTATTGGATAAAGTCTTTTATGTCATTCCATCGCTTATTCACACAGGGAGAGAACGGCTTGCTTGGTAATTTCGTCATCCCGCTCAAAGAGGGGGAAGAACCCTTCGTCATTGAGGATATTGCGCACGATATACGCATTTACCAAACGCTCCAACAGAGGGCGCGACTTGGCGAGTTGTTGCGCATTCGGCTCCACACCTTTGGCTTGTGCAAAAGCCACAAACTCCGTCAGCCAATCGGCCTGTTTGAGGTGTTGTTCCAACGCCTGCCAATCCGTATAGCGGTTGAGTTCCTTGCGATGACGGTCGGTATATTGGTAGGCGAACTGATAGGTAAACGCCCGATTGACCACCTGATTGAAATAGGGGGTATAGAGTGTGGTATCGCGTCCGACAAACACATCCGGCATTATTCCTCCACCGCCATGCACGATACGCCCGTTCTTGGTCCGATAAACTGTGGTGTCCTGGTAACGGATGCTATCGGCATTGAAGAACTCTCCATGCTCAAACCTCAGGAGCAGGTCTTTCTCATAATCGTCTTGATTGCCCAACTGGTAGGGCTTTTGTATGCAGCGTCCGGAGGGAGTATAGTAGCGTGCCACGGTCAGGCGTATCGCACTGCCGTCGGAGAAAGGTAATTGCTGTTGCACCAACCCCTTACCGAAAGAGCGTCGTCCGATGATAGTTGCGCGGTCGTTATCCTGCATAGCCCCCGCAAATATCTCGCTGGCAGAGGCGGAGAAATTGTCGATCAGCACGACCAACGGCTCTGTGCGGAAGCGACCGGTACCATTGGCACGGGCTTCATAGCGGGGATAGGCACGCCCTTCGGCATAAACAATCATATCGCCTTTGTTCAGGAACTCGTTGGCCATCTTGATAGCCTGATCCATGAAACCGCCTGAGTTCTCGCGGAGGTCAACGATATACGCCGTTGCCCCTTGCGCTTTCAACGACGCCAATGCAGCAATAAACTCATCGTAGGTATTCTCACCAAAGCGATTCACACGCACAAAGCCTATCTTGCTACCTGTCGTCTTCGCGCACGGCGGCGTGATGATGAACTTTGCATCCACAGAGTGAATCGGAATATCTCCGCGCGTAATGGTAAAGGAGAGGGGCTTGCTCTCGCCGGCGCGAAGCACGCCTATCGTAACTTTCGTGCCTTTCTTTCCGCGCAGCGAGTGCATGACACGCTCATTGGTAATCGATTTGCCCGTGAAAGCCGTGTCGTTGACGGTAACAATTTTGTCGCCGGCAAGCACACCCGACCCCTCAGACGGACCGCCGGGTATCACGGCAACGATTTGTATGGTGTCGTTTTGTATGGAGAACTGCACGCCGATACCTGAGAACGAGGACGAGAGTTCGGAGTTGACCATTTCCAAGTCTTTCTTAGGGATATATGCCGAGTGCGGGTCAAGGTGTTTTACCAAGTCCACCATCACATCTTCGGTGATACTGTCCATATCTATCGGCTCCACATACGCCGTCTGCATGAGTTGCAGCAGTTGGTCTATCTTCGACTCCTGTGCCTGAAACAGGTTGCCGTTTTTGATGTAGAAGCGTTGGGCATTTACTTTGTTGGACACGGCATTCCCGATTAGGAATCCCGCGAGCAGTCCTAAAATAGTAAGCGTGGGGAGTATATACTTTTTCATATACTGTCAGTCTGTTCGGGGTTGTCGGGCAGGTAGTCCACTTGTATGCCAACGCGGCGCAGGAGGTCGGTGCCGTCCATGATACGGTAGTTTTCGCCATAAACCACGCGCCTGATACCCGCTTGTATGATAAGTTTCGAGCATTCCATGCAGGGAGCCGCCGTAACATACAGTGTCGCCCCGTCGCTGCTATTGTGGCTGCGGGCTACTTTGGTGATAGCATTTGCCTCAGCGTGCAGCACATAGGGCTTCGACACACCGTTGTCGTCTTCGCAAATGTTCTCAAAGCCGCTGGGTGTACCGTTGTAGCCGTCGGATATAATCATCTGATTGTTCACCAGCAGGGCACCTACCTTGCGGCGTTGGCAATAACTGTTTTCCGCCCAGGTGCGTGCCATGCGCATATAGAGATAATCTCGTTTGGTTTGCTTGTCCATAGGGTTTATGGTTTCGTTACTCACAAGGAATATACAAATCTTGTGCCATTCAGGCAAGTCGTGTCAGTTTGGCGTACATCAAGAGGAGGGTTTTCTTGCCGACGGTATCGAAGTTGATATCGATTTTCTCGTTTTCGTTCTCGCGATAGACCTCTAGCACCGTGCCATCGCCAAAGGTGCGGTGATTGACGCGGTCGTCTTTCTTCCACTCCGAACGAATGGACTTGCGGCTTGTTTTCTCCAAAGCACCGGTGGTGCGTTTCAAGTTGGTCGGAGCCGTTGCCGAAGACGGGCGTGCGGTCGTTGCTGGGGTAGGTTTGTAGCCGCGCGGTGTGCTTAACGGGGCTGCGCGTTCCATACCCAACGAATCGACTTGCCGCACAAAGCAACTCTCAATATCTTTGATAAAGCGGGAGGGCGTGGAGAAGGTGGTTGCCCCGTTGCGGAAGCGTTGGCGGGCGTAGAGGAGATAGCATTGTTCCATGGCGCGTGTGATGGCGACATACAGCAGGCGGCGTTCCTCTTCCAACTCGCGTGCCGATTTGCAGAACTGGGAGGGGAACAGGTTCTCTTCCAAGCCCACCACGAACACCACGCGGAACTCCAATCCTTTGGCGGCATGCACGGTAAGCAGCGTAACGCGCGGTTCTTGGTCGGCGGTATGTTCGTCTTGGTCGGTGAGCAGGCTTACCTCGGCCAAAAAGTCGGCAATGGCGGTGAAATCGTGCCCTTGTTGTTGGCGGTTCGCGCTAAATTCGTGGATACCGTTGAGCAATTCCTGCAGGTTCTCAAGGCGTGCTATGCCTTCGGGCGATGTGTCGCTCTTGGCGTCGCGCAGCAAGCCCGATTGATGCAACATCTCGGACGCGAAAGTGTAGGCGTCTTTTGTGCCGGCTTCTTCCGCGAAGCGTTGCATCATCTCGGCAAACTCCGTCAGTTTCGTCTGGGTGGACGGCGAAATGGATAGGGCGGGGTCATGCGGTTCGCGCACCACCTCATACACCGACACGCCTTTTTGCCGCGCCATATCGCTTATCTTCGCCATAGTGGTCTCACCAATGCCGCGTGCGGGGTAGTTTATGATACGCAGCAGTGCCTCATTGTCCGGCAGATTGACCGCCACGCGCAGATAGGCAATGGCGTCTTTTACTTCCTTGCGTTGATAGAATGAGGTGCCACCGTAGATACGGTAGGGTATAGCGAGGCGGCGCAACTCGTCCTCCAACACGCGCGATTGGGCATTGGTGCGGTACATCACAGCGATGTCGTTGTAACTCAGAGGGTTCTTGTCATCGTACGATTTCTTGAGCAATCGTATCTGTCGAGCAACGGCTTGTGCCTCATCGCGATCGGTCATGCACGCGCACAAGCGCAGGCGGTTGCCCGTTTCCTTGTCGGAATACACCGCTTTGGATATCTGATTTTTGTTGTGGCGTATCAGCGAATTGGCGGCATTGACGATGGTCTGTGTAGAGCGATAGTTGCGTTCCAACTTGAAGAGTTTTGCTTGTTCGTAGCCTTTCTGGAACGACAGGATATTGGTGATATCCGCGCCTCGGAACGAGTAGATGGACTGTGCATCATCGCCTACTACACAGATGTGGTCTTGCGGTTCAGCCAACCGCTTTACAATGAGGTACTGGGCGTAGTTGGTGTCCTGATACTCGTCCACCAGCACATACTGGAACAACTCCTGGTATTTGCGTAGCACCTCCGGTTGGGTGCGGAACAACTCGTTGGTCATAAACAGGAGGTCGTCAAAGTCCATCGCGTTGGCAGCCCGCAGGCGTCGGTTGTATTCCGTATAGACACGCGTCATCTCATAGAGGCGTTCAAAGCGGTCTTGCATGGTAAATTCGCGGTTGGCGGCATATTGGGTAGGCGAGAGCAGGTGGTTTTTCGCCATTGAGATACGCCCTGACAGCACGCCCGCCTTATAGACCTTCTCGTCCAACTGCATATCTTTCACGATGTGTTTCAGCAGGGACTTGGAGTCGGCGGTGTCGTAGATGGAGTAGTCATGCGTATAGCCTATGTATTGCGCCTCCTGCCGCAGGATACGCGCACAGATGGAGTGGAAAGTCCCCATCCACAGATAGCGTGCATTCTCCTCGCCCACCAGTTGGGCGATGCGTGCTTTCATCTCTCTTGCGGCTTTGTTGGTAAAGGTAAGGGCGAGGATATTGCCCGCCGCAACGCCTTGTTCCAAGAGGTAGGCTATCTTATAGGTTAGCACACGGGTCTTCCCCGAGCCCGCACCGGCGATGACCAGCAGCGGACCGTCATTGTACTCAACCGCAGCGCGTTGAGCAGGATTCAGTTCATTGAGGCAGTTCATATCGGGCGCAAAGATATAAAAAAAACGGGAAAGTAGCAACTTTTTCCCAATAAAAGCAGAACAACCCTCTCAAAACGACCGTACAGATGCTGTGAAGTGCAACAAATTCTCTTCCGTTTCGTGTGGCTCATTCGCGAAAGTTAATGTTCCTAAAAACGCATTGTTCAAGAGACAATCTCGCATCGATTACCCTACCATTACCCTACCACTACCCTAGCAGTGCCCTACCATTACCCTACCACCTATGGTGGATAGAGGGTTTTTGCAGAGTTTTATATAGATACAAAAAGACAACGCAAGGGGTTGTTCTTGCATTGTCTTTTGGGGTGCATACAGGGTTGCGGTTTTCGTGGGGGCAAAACTATTTCACCCACGCTTGGATTTCTTCGTAGGAAGCGTAGTTGAGAAGTTTGCCGTTCTCGATATGCAAGCGGGATAGGTTTGGTAGGTTAGCCGATGTGGCGATACTCGGTGGGGGTAAGGCCTGCGTGCTTCTTGAAGAAGCGCACGAAATGCTGCGGGTGCTGGAATCCTGTCTGCACCGCTATCTCTTTGATAGTCAGTGAAGAATTGCGCAGTTGGCGTTTGGCGTAGTCGTATAGCCGCAAGGCAATATACTCTTGCGCCGTCTTACCCGTCTCCGCCTTGACCATATCGCCGAAATAATTGGGCGAGAGATGAATACGGTCGGCGAAATACTTGACGGTCGGAATTCCCTCTTGGGCGGTTTGCCCCGAATTGATATACTCGTTGAGCAAGTCGTTGAAGCGAGATAGAGCCGTGATGTTCATGTCCTGCCGCGTGATGAACTGCCGCTCGTAGAAGCGCAGGCAATAGTCCAAGAGCAACTCTAAATTGGTGATTATCAGCCGCCGAGAGAACTTGTCGATGGGGTGTTGCAGTTCGATCTCAATGATATGCATACAGTTTCGAACCACCTGCACCTCGTCTTCGGAGAGGTGTAGCGCCTCGTTGCTTGCATAGGAGAAGAATGAATAGTCCTTCATCTTTTTGGCGAGCGGCGTGCCGTGAATGAAATCGGGGTGAAAGAGAATACCGATACACTTGGGGCGTGCTGCAAGGTCGCCCGATACTTCGATCTCTTGTCCGGGCGCCATACTGACGATGGTCTCGCAATCGTAGTCGTACTGCGTGCGACCGTAGTTGAGTACGCAGCCCTTGGTCTCTTTGAGCCAAAGGCTATAGAAATCGTAGACATAGCGCACGCCTGAGGGCAGGCGGTGGTACTCGCTGCCGTCGTACTGCACAAAAGCGACCTGCGGATGCATGGTCTTGAAGCCGCAGGTGTCGTTGTATTCTTGAATGGTGGTGAGGTGCATAGGTTTCGTATGTTTTCTGGTGCAAAAGTACGAATAATTTCTCGGTTGTACCAATAGGAACCGACGAAAAGCGTAATTCGGGTAGTCGTTTCTGTAATTGGGGTAGTTTTGCGGTGTGTAAAGAGAGCGGCGCAGGGGCTGTTGAGGGGCTTAGACGATGCGGAGGCATAGCGAAACCACAACACCGCCTGTTTCTCTCGCGAAAGAAACAGGCGGCTTTGAGGTTGTGGCGGGTGAGGTTCATGACGCCTCACTGCCTTGATAAATTATAGATGAAACAAGACCCGCTTGTTTGCATAGAATGCGGTGTGAATTACGCATTGTATGCTTTCCATTCCTGTCCGAATACATATCCGTACAAAGTCGGATACTGCTTCTGAGCAGAGAATGCCGCCATATCTTGGGCAATTTTAGTCGCATCTTGCAACCGCTGACGGGTTGCGCGAACTACGGATGAGAACTTTGTTCTGTGCTCCTGTTGAGCCTCTGAACTCTCGTTCTTTTCACTTTGCTCACGGACGCTCGTGAAGCGGTAGTCGGTTGACCGAAGACGCTTATAGATTGTCCGGGAGTTCTTTTTTGATACCTTGCCGCTTACATAGTCGACTGGGTCTAAGAATTTCACTGTTCCCATGACTTATGAAAGTTTGAGCATCTCCTGCGCTATCATGTAGCCTCGGAGGGTGCGGTATCGAGTTTGTGCTTTGAATGACGCTTGGTAGGCAGCCAATTCGGTGGCACTTAAATTTTGTATATTCGCAATGGCCTCACGCATTTTATTGCGTTGCGCCAATTGCGCTGCAGTTGGTTCCCCCTTGTAGGGGTTACACAATACGCTTGTGTAACGCGTGCCGTGGACAGCCTTGTAAATTATCTCGCTGTGTCGGCAAATTCTTCCGCGAAAGTCCCGAAATGGGATTTCAAGAGAATAGTAACTCATGCTATTAAAAAATTTATAAATTAAGTTTACGCACCTCTTCTTATTCATCGGAGAGTGCTGGTTGTCTTTTCGTTGGTTGGGGCGTTCGATTCTATAGAATTTTTGCGCAGTCAAACTCCCTTTCTTTCTCAAAGACGGGACAAAGGTACGGGTTATTTTTGACCCGTGCAAATGTTTGTGCATTTTTCTAACAAATTTATTTTCAACGGAATACGCCGCGACGCGAGCGTCGCGACCTCTTATTTTTATAAGTATTTTACCCCTGCGAAAACGCCTCTAATTTTGGTTTTGGGAGGGGGAGTGGTTGGTAGGCGGTAGGTCGGAATAGGTGGAGTGTGGGTGTTTTTTGGGGTGGATTTAGGTGCTTTTGGGGGAAACGGAGTGTGCTTTTTGCGTTGGAGGATGATAAGGAATAGGATAAATGCTATACAAAATTAATATATTGGTAGGGTGTTTGGTGTGGGGCGGCGGTGGAATCGGGGAAGGTTGGTGAGGCGGAAATCGTAAAAATCGGAGTGTTTTTTGGTGGGTAGGTGGTTCGACGGTGATTCGACGCTGCTTCGACGGTGGTTCGACAGAGATGGCTTTTTATCAATGGGTACGAAATCGTAATAAACGGCATGTTTTTGGCTCCGTGAATTGGCCGTGCGGTCGTTTTGCTCCATTAATGACCATTAAAGAGCCATGCAACATGTATTTAGTGGGAATTGGCGTTGGTTTGACAAAAAACCGGGAGACTATGCCAATTAGGCATAGTCTCCCTATGACACTACTGCAATACAAATTGTTTTGCTATGACAGGTTATTTATTGTATTGCGCAAACGCTCGAATGGGTTAGTTCTCTGCATGAGCCTGCTCTGCGGGTGGCAGTTGGTCGAGAGGTATAAAGGTTGTCTTAATGCACAAAACAATATCCTCTTGCTGTTGGTATTTGTTTTTATCTTCTTCCGAGAAATCAATGCCAGCAGAGGTCAATTGTGTTTCAACTTCTGCTTTAATTTGCTCCAACTCATCCGCATCCATATCCATTTTCTGCCAATTTAGGCTATGTAGTATCGCTGTGTGCGAGGTAAGCCTACCCTCCAGGCGCAGTTTTGCTATCTGTCGCCAACAGCATGAATGATAAAACAATTCATCTGGTACATGTGGGGGAACTATTGGTTGAATAGGTTGGTGCATTTCATACGACTGACGAATAGAATCTACCCATTGATGATTGTCGCGTGGTTCTTCGTTGAGAGATTCTATCGTAATTTCCGCTGCACCCAACGCTCGGACTAACTTGCAATACTCACGCGTCTCTTCTTCTATCAACACTTTCGGATAGTCTTCAAAAGGTATATAATAGTTATTGATGCGCGGATGAGCAATATAGAGTCGATTGGAGCATAGATGTCCTGCCGGGAACTGTAAGTATTTAGACGCCAACTCTTTGGATAATACCAATATATGTTCTTCTTTCCATAGATCGCCGTATTTATCTACCACCAACAGAAACTTTCGTTCTTGAAAGCGTAATGTCGGGAATTGTACTTGCATAAATGCTTCATCAAAATCAGGAAATCTTTCTTGACAGGATTGGACGGCTTCTTCATTATAAGCATCTCTATTCGCAGCAACTAGTAATGCAACCTCTCTTGCTCGTTGACAGGAACCTATGAAATAGTTTAGGTATGCAAAATGAGCCCATATATCAGGGGTTTCAAGATGGTTATCATAGCGTTCCATACATTTTTCTGCATAAGGAATTGCCTCCAAGGCAGTTGCAATACAATCTCCACCATTGAAATATTCATCCTTCGCTTTTGTATAAAGTATATGGACAAGCGCAAAATAATACTTTTCGGGGTCGTTTGAATCGTTTATCTGTTGCTTGATTAATGCGATTGCTTCATCCAAAGCCCCCTTGAACTGTAGTCTTCTTATTTCATTATAGAACAAAATTTGGGGAACATCATAATCCTCCTTTGGACCCGGACCACCTATAATAGTGAAATATCGTGCCAAATCTGATCCCAATATGTTTGCATCATACTCACCCACTGCAAAATAATCCAATGGTATTTGCAGTAGTGGCTCCGGTTCATTTATTGTTTCTTCGGTATCGCTGAAAAAATAAAAACGCAGATATTCATCTTTATAGGTAACATAGTCAATATCTTTCCAGTCGAAAGATATGCTATTGTCCGGTTGGTTAATATCCTGAATAATATAGACAGAAACATCGGTGAAGACAATCCCTTTATTTTTTGTCCCGGATTCGGAGGTATCTTGTACATAGAAAATCTGTTCTTCGGCAGGAATGTGGAAATTCTCTCGATACGCATTGCTATCAATATCATTACGAATCGCTACATTGAGAGCACATTCCGGTATTTTTACAAACGATGACCATTCCGATGGCAACACAAGCACCATTTGAATATAGGTTTCCGACAACTGCTGCGCACTATGCATTCTTCTATAGGCTTCCACAAAATCGTAGTCGGCTTCTTTTAACCAATGGATGTTCTTATGTGCTTGCTCTTGGGCACTTGGAGCGGCGGCTTTCGCTTTCTTGGCAGCACTCAACGATGCGATGGCACCGAGAGTAACACTTCCCATTTTCAATAAAGTACTTGTGCTATCTTGAGCGGAACTATTGTCTGTAGTCGACTGTGTTTCTGCTGAATAGAAATCGGTATGAACCAATTGGTTTACCCACTTGTCAATCAGGCTTTGTTTTTCTTTGTCTTTCATATCTGTGTGCGTTTAGTTTTTATCTGTGTGTACAAGTTAGTTTCTTCTTACCCAGCCGCGACCGGAATTGGTGGAATAGTACAGTCCGTTCGAAGTCTGCGCTAATAATTCTCTTCCACCGTCCATGAGCGTTAGGAAGTTGCCGCAACTCGTTCCTGTATAGCGGCTTACCCATCCACGCCCCTCGTTGGTGGAATAGTAAATACCCTTGTCGGTGGCTGCGATAATCTCTGCACCATAAGGCAATAAATCACGAAAAGTACCGCAATTCGTACCCGTATAGCGGGTTACCCAACTGCGACCTTGTGTGGTAGAATACTCAATGGTATTCTTGGCAGGATTGATGCGTATCAACTCCTTGCCTGTGTTAATCATTTGTGGCATAATCGTTAATGTTTTATGTTCTCCGTAGAGAACGGTTTGGCTGTTTTACAATAGTTGGTTGAAATAGTGGCGGAACTTGTCAAGACCACTATACCATTGGCGTGATGAGGGATGATAGGGGTTAATCAAGGCAATGGCATGGCGCACACGAGGCACCTGGATATGGCATACATAGCCCTCCGTGTCGGACAGTTCCTGCTTGTCAAGCAGATAGGGGTTCTGCTCCTTAAGGCGCGAATGTATCGTGCTACCCCAGATAACCACAATGTCCGGTTGCAACGCTTCGAGTGTTTCTATGAACGCAAGGAAATCCCGCTCCGAGAGGTCGCTTGGACGGGTATCTCGGTAGTTGGTCGGCTCGGCAGGCAACATGAATTGCACATAGTTGGTAAAAGCCAGGTAGTCCCACACTTTGGCGGCGTCGTTCGTCGGCAGAAAGTCCTGTATGCCTTGCGAGAAATTGAGGTAAGTGCGCGGCATATCGTCCACACAATAGGTCGGCTCGTTATGCAACTGCTTGCCTGCCACAAGATACGGCGGGCATAGACGGTCGTATTTCGACGAGTCTTTGTGTGCCACACTCGTGCAGTCCGTAAAATACGGGCAGTGGATTTCGTTGCAATAGAAACTCGCTCCCAACACAAGCACTCGCTTGCCGCGAATGCCCATGTGGTAACGGCTTCCTATATAGGGGTGAAAGAATTGATTGGGCATAGATGAGATAGGTGTTATGGCATTACTTATCATACTGCGGTTCTATTTCAACCTCAGTCCCATTAGATGAAACTTTGATTTTACATCCTTTGTGAATTCCGTATGCAGTAAGAGCAGTGCCACATGTAATGCCCAAAATAATAGCCAACTCTGTAGCAGAAATTGTTGCTGTAAGTCCTGCGACAGCACCACTTGCTAAAAGTCCAATAGCAGACGCTCCTGCGGTAAATGGTATGGCAGCAGCAGATAATACAGCAGTAGCTATGCCTGCTATAATTGCCCCTTTCTTTTGTTTGCGTTTTTTGATAAATGGCTTGGCAGCATCCCCTTTGCACAGAATTTTCGGTTCGTGGGCTTTTAGAGCCTCTTTTAGTTCTTCTTGTGTATAAACAGTTTTCATTGCTTAGATTAATTATTAATTACTAGTTAGAATTCTTCATCATCTCCGTTGACTATCTTCATCCGGATACATCATTTCGTACAACTCTTCAATTGTCGGTTCTTCAAAGTTTTCTTCTTCACTATCTGCCCAAAACCGGAGCAGTGGAGAATGTTTTTGTAAAGCAAAATTGTGTTTCATAATCTGTGTTGTTTTTAGATTCAACTGCAAAGATACGGCAACTTACTGCCATAACTCTGCAGTCGGGAGAAGAAAATTACTTTTTCTCTTCTTTTTTCTCGGGAATATTCGCATTTACAGTTGTTGCGATAGTAGCAACAGCAGTGGCTGCTGTTGCCAGCCATTTTGTGATTTTTTTCCAGTCTGCCATAGTTTTAGTGATTTTATGAGCGCAAGGCTCGGTTAATATATAAGGTGAATAGATTGTGTTTCATGTGTAGGCACGAAAAAAGCGTGAACTTTCGTTCGCTTCATTTGATTCTTTGAGGTTCTGGACTACCTTATCTATTCAAATTTACGCACAGAAAACTCACGCTGTTAACGCGAGCGTGCATAAACCTGTGCTTGAATAGATAAATTCTTGAAAGTGTCCAGTTTTCAAAGAATCAAGTTGGGCTTATTACGCTGTTTTAGTATGTCATTGCACCGCCTATCGGTGCGGGGGTATTATCATAGGCAAATGTGTGTTATAATTTGCTGCAAAAATACTATATTATTTTGAATTGTGCAAATGGAATTTTGGATTGTGCAAATGGCGACAAACGAAAAGCATAATGCGGGTAGGGCTTTCCGTGAATAGGAATGTAGGGCTCAGTTTCTTGTCTCGTTATGGCACGAGTTCGTAGTTGGTGCTTCGCCCGCCCTCGTTGGTCTTGCGGAGAATGCCTTTGGCTATTAGGTCTTGAATGTCGCGCAAGGCAGTATCTTGCGAGCAATGGTTTATTTTTGCCCATTTCTGTGTATTGAGTTTGCCCGTGAAGTCGTCCCACAACCTGTTCAGCACCTTTCGTTGGCGTTCGCTCAATGGCGTATCCGCAAGGCGTTGCCAGAAGGCAGTTTTCCGTATGGTACGGTCAGTGGTGTTGATAGCCTCCTCCAAAGATGCATTCAGGGCGGTGAGAAACCAACGAATCCACTCCGTAACATCGCTGCTGCCGTGTTGCGCACGCTCCAATTCCTCGTAGTACTCCTTTCGGCGACGGAAGATTTCAGCAGAAAGACTATAGTAACGCTGCGAAGATTGGTCTGCACGCGCCAACATCATCTCCGTGATTGTGCGTGTGATACGCCCGTTGCCGTCATCAAAGGGGTGAATCGTAACAAACCATAAGTGCGCCAATGCTGCACGGATAAGGGCATCAGTGCCGTCGTCTGTGTTTACCCACTGCAGGAAAGTTGTCATCATCTGCGGTACCTCGCTGCTCGGTGGGGCTTGGTAGTGTATCTTCTGATGCCCAAGTGCTCCGGACACCACCTGCATAGGGTCGTCGCCTACACGCCACGAGCCGATAGTAAGTTTGTAGCCATTGCTGTAGCCTGTGGGGAACAACGCAGCATGCCAACCGAAGAGTTGTTCTGCCGTAAGGGGTTGATGATAGTTCTGTGTGGCTTGCAGCATAACGGAAACAACGCCCTCCGTGTAGTGGTCCGGCGTATGGTCTATCTGCAAATCCACACCGAGGTGGCGGGCAATAGACGAGCGAACACTATCGCGGTTTAGGTCAACGCCCTCAATGCGAGAAGAGCCGATAATCTCCTCTGTCAGGGAATCCATCTGACGCTGTACGCCCTCCATACCGAGCATACTCATACGCCCCAGCAGTTGCCCCTGCAGGTAATGCGCCTTGCCGAGCAAGTCCAAAAGGCTACTGCTGTCCCATGAAAATGCCGTCCAATGTTCGTGTTGCCATAGATAGGTTGCGCTCATACTGTCGTGAGTAAGTTGTAAGTTTAGTTACGAGTTTCTTGTGAGTTAGTCGTATATATCATCGGCAAAGGTACAACGAAAAGAGCAGATATGCAACTTTTGCGGAGAAAAAGCGCATTATTCACCGCAAATTTGCGGAGAATAGAACCGCAATGAGCGATAGGAATAGGATGGGCTCCGTTTTTGGGGCTCCATTAATTGCCCATTAATTGACCGTTAATTGGCTGTACGGTGTGTGTTTCTCCGTTAATGACCATTAATAGTCCGTATAAAGGCTGTGCAGGATAAATAGATGGGTGCAGGGATAGGTGTTGGTTGAGCATAAAAACAATAGGGCAGATAGTACAAAATAGGCTGCCGTTGGGTAGGGCAGCCTATGGTTGGAAATACCTAACTTTTACTATACGCTGTTCTGCGGGTTAATAAAGCAGACTATTAATTTCGGAGAGAGAACTACTTGTAGAGAGTAGTTTCCACTCGCGCCTACCCGTGTCAAACTCCGTGAGGTCTAATAAGGCATAAAATGTCTTTTCAGTTTCGCACATACGGGCAGTATAGACTATGTAATAGCCTGTATAATTATCCCCCAACATATCCTCGTTCAGGTGCCACTCTAACATTTTCGTGCGCGCAACCTTTTCTTCGTCGGTACTTGCCTTTGGATACTCGGCTCCCGCAAAGTAACTGAATACATACCAAGGGTCAGAAACTATTTCTTCATTATGAACTTGATCATACACCCAGCATAGAATATCGTCATCTTCTGCGTGTTCGGGGGCTAACAGGGCGCTGCAAGACGGTAAGCACACCAATACCACTATGGCAATAAGCGCAAAGAATTTTGTTTTCATAAGGTAATTTGTATTAAAGTGAGTATTCTCCAATGGATTTCGCGTTGTCTTATTCTCCTTTAGTGCCGTTTCAAAATTTCGCGGAGCGTCTGACCATTCTCGAAGATCATATCATCAATAAGCCATTGCCCTTTCTCTTGTTTCATTGTCAGCCACACATACTCGCTATCACCTCTATCTGTGATAACCAATTGAGCCGCATACTGATTTTTTTTTGCCGGAAAGATATTTTCTATGCTAAATCTTGGATTTCTTGGGTCTTGGCTCAAAGTCCATATATCAAAATCAAGGTTTACATACCCCGTAGAGGCTTCCCATTTCTCATTCTTCTGCCATTTTTTATACAGGCTCTTGGTGAAGTATTTCTGCTCGATATTTTCGCTGTTATTTGCATAGTTCATACTCGCTTTGAAGGCTTGCTTGTAGATTTCCTGAATACGGTTCTTAATGTTGGTGATCTCTTGCGATGCTGCTGTAGAACTATAACCGGAATAATTGTTTCCGTAGGGGCTGTTTGAAGTGAAGCCCCCTTGCTGCGCAAAAGAAAGAACACCGCTCAACAATATAAGTGCGGCACAAACGCAACATACGACTATGTCTATCGGGCGGAACTTTTGCCTTGGCTCTTCGGTCGGGGTAACACTTTTTTGGCATAACAAGACTATCAACCAAATAACACCCACAAACGGTATGAACGCTACGAAAATCATCGTGCCTTTCTTGCCGATGTCGTGCAAGCGGCGTACGGCTATACCAAGACATGGTAACAGCGTGGCTAACGACCAAATACTGTTGATTATGATGCCCGCTTGGGAAGAAATCAGACTAAGGATTCCTATCATAGCCCCCGGTATAAGGCAGTTGAAAAGGACAAAATACCAATACGCTGCGCGACTTGTCGTTCCCTTAAAATCGCAATAATGGTGAATCAGCGGGTCAATAAAATAGGTTATAATCGCACTTTGGCGAGAAGAAATGGGTTCTGTTTTCATATCGTTTTGAAATTAAAAGGTTATTTTTCTGACTTTTGTTTTGATTTGGGCTTTGATTTCGGTTTGATAGAAGAAACATCTTCCGTCATTAGGTCGCAGATACAATCACCATCCTCACAAAAAAGCCTGATATCCCGCTTACTTACCGGCAAGGTTGCGCATATCTCGTCCGCATACTTGTCAACAAAGTTACGACCGAAATGGGAAAAGAAAAGATAGTTAAAGACCCCAAAAAACCACTTAAGCATTTTCCACAAAGCATACAAAATACCGAGACCGACAATGATGTTGGCGGTTCTACTCCAGTTATCAGGGTCTAAACCGCATAAATCAAAGAGTATCCAACCAACAATAGCCCCCACAATAATAAAGACAATACCAGTACATACAAGTGAAGGCACAATGGATAAGAAAAAAGAAAGAAGAATTTTGTTATCTCTCATCTTGCTATAGTCTTTGCGGGTACGAAGGAACTTGTCAATGGCTAACTTTCGCTGTTCCAATCCGCTGAGAGTGCTTGTTTCGGTGTTTTCTCCCTTGGCGGGGTTGTCTTCCTCTGTCGCCACGAGTTCTTCATCTTCGAATTCGCATTCGTCTTCTGTTTTAGACTCTTCTATATCGATAGAGTCTGCTTGACGGAGTATTTTTTCTGCTTCTTCCAACTCTTTGTCGAGTTCATCTTTGTCATTGTCGGCAGAATAGAAGTCTTTTTCTTCTGTTTTATTGGTTGATTTTGTTGCTTCTGCGAGTGGCTGACCGCAACCGGTACAGAACTTGGCGTTTTCTGCTATTTTAGCGCCGCAATTAGGACAGAAATTCATAGTGTGTTAAGCGGCGTAAAGAATGAAACTTAGTACGATTAGAGCAATAAGCACATACAGATATATTTTCTGCGCCTTGATTCTGCCTTTGTAGCCTGGTAGGCTCTCAAGAATAGCCTTAATCTTGTCTGCCTCATCGAAATCAATATAGGTTGTTTGTCTTGCAAACGATATTTTATCGCCATTCTTCGACTTGAGGTAATAGGTTGTGCGATAATTCTCCACTTGGTAGGTGACGGTTATCTCATCAATAGGTGCCGTGAAAGTCTTTTTGGTTGTGCGAAGCGTTAGGACATCGTCCTTAATAGTGAACTCGATCGAATGTCCGTCTCCCCATTCGACTACCTTGTCCATTAGTCCGTTGTTTTCTTTTTTTGCTTTCTCGAGGTCTGCGACCTCATAATGAACATTTTCCATAATTGTACAGAATTTTAATTGTCAATATTTGATTGATAAACGAGTTGTTTCTTTTAGGCTGCGGCTGCGTTGTCAAGCAGTGCCCAACCTATAATGCCACAGATAGTATAAGGTAGTCCGGAATAAAGCATTGCCCAATAAGTGGCTGCCTTAAGCCGAATATGCAGTATATCCGTGTCGCTTTTCCATAAGCGCAACTTGGGCGATATACCACACTCCCATGCTTTCATACCGAACTTTGCACCTCGTATGTCGCAGAGTAGTGCCACAATGACTGTTGCCAAAGCCGCCCACCAATACCATTTGCCATAACAGGTAAATAGACAGCCGATAAAGAAAGGTCGCATAATAAGCCCTCCCATGGCAGGAATACAGAGAAGTTTCTCCAATAAATAACATTTGGTTTCTAATTGCATAACCGTATGATTTTGAATGATTTGTTTATCCGAATAGTTTCGTCCATAATTCACCTACCCACACAATGAGATAGTAGAGCAATACGCCCAACAGGACAATGAAAATAAGCATAAAGACCGCGCGACGGTTAACCCTGTCAATCGTTTCCTTATCGTCCTCTACGAAGCCACGAATAAGTTTGTAGTTCTTTTTGTTGGACTTATAGAAGAAATCGCAGATATTGCCTAAAACAGGAATACAACTGATACACATATCCACCAAAGCATTGAAGATAACGGCTAAAGTTAGTGGAATGGAGCGTATCTTAAACAGGCTGACATAGATAGACGGCCACACAAGAAAAGATGTAATGGCGTCGCCTACTCCCGGAATAAGACCGATGATCGGCTCCAAACAGTAGTCGTCCATCACTTTGGCTATGCCACTGACAAGTGCATAGGAATCGGAGGATTGCAACTCTTCCCGTTTATCGGCTTTGCGTTGGATACGCTTCTCTTCCTTATGGAGATCTTGCTGAATCTCCTGGTAGTCCAAGTCGGTAACTTGCCGTTTTGCAAGACTACGCCGTGAATTGAGTTCTGCCATGGGATTTATATTTTTATTGTGCGTTTACCGGCTAAGAAATCTTGTATATCCTGCTCGGAATAGGGGTTCTGCTCTCCCGACAAGTCGATAAGCGCTTGTCGAATGGTATCGGCATCCTCTGTGCTATTGAGTTGCATGGCAATCTGCAAGATAGCCTGCGAAGCATTGTCTGTACTTTGCATTTGCGCACGGAACTTATCCTGCAACTCACCCAATTGCTGTTGGTAATATGCCTCGTTTTGCGCATCCAGCTCCACCATAGCACGCAATTCGAGCAGTTGTTTGCATAGTTCCGCACCGTGCTGAATGGCGTGATTGGCTTGTTCTGCGACTGCCTGAATGTCTTCTTCGGAATGAGCAGGTTGCGGCTTTTCTGTCGAATTTTGTTTATCTCCGGTCGGTTTCGGCTTGGGGGTATTCGACGAGACTGAAGATAGCATATTGGCAACGCCTGACGAAGAAATATGGATATTGTCTGCTATCCGATCTACAAAAGAGTTGATATTTTGTGTTATCTCTGCCGGAAGTGCTACATCTTCTATCTTCTCGATACTGACTGTCTGCACCAAGTCATCGTTCAGGCGGCTTTCGCATATTTCTTTGGCAACAAAAAGCAAGCGAATATAGTCGGTTAAGTGCGTGGCTACACGGGCTTGCAAGGATTTATCCGTTTGCAAGTGCGCACGAATGGTTCGGTTTGTGCTTTCTAACTCACCACGCAAGGTATCGTACTTCTGTTGATAGAGTTTCAGTTGCTGTTTGCTGCTTTTGAGGTCTTCTTGCTCAATATTTACATCGGCTTGCAACGCCTCGTACGCCTCCACGAAAGGCATCTCCGATAGCGACCACTCGTGCAACTTGCGGCGATAAGAGCGTCCCCATACACCAAAGGTAAGCAAATTGAAAAGAAAGAATGGCTTCACAGGCTTATTGCGCTTGGCTATTTGGTAACGCTCGTCCTCTTTTTTCAGCGTTTTCTTACTCTCGGCGATATGTTTGGTATAGTAGTCGATACTATTTTGTACATCGAAGATACTGCGACTGAGGTTCTTGAGCGAGGAGATAATCTTGTCACGCTGCTCTTTCAATGGTTTGATTTCGGGAATAGCGTATATCTCGGCGGTAAGGAGATTCAACTGCTGTTCCAGCGTATCGGTACTAAAACGATTATACCACAAGGCTTTCGGAATATACACCTCATTGAGTGTGCGATAGATGACTGCAGCACGCATGATGTCGCCTTTGATAACCGTGGCATCGTGGCGCATGGATTGCTTCAGTTTGAGCAATTCTTTTTTCATGGCTGCCGTCTTTTCGGCTGCATCAGTATAGTGCTCAAATACTGCCATTCCCGCTTGAACAACAGCAATGGTCTTGTCGTTCTTTTTCTGTTGGAGCGTATGGCTTGCACTATTGAGTGTGTTCTTGAAACTATCGGATATTTCGCTCAAGAGCATTTCACACGCTGCAGTGATTTGGTCATATTCCAACTGCACATTCCCCAACATTGCATCTACATCGAGCCATTGTATCTGCGAGAAATCGAATAACTGCGGGCTGATAACCGTAATGCTGTCGCCAAAGATGTCGATGAGTGCCGAAGAATAGGTCAGAAAGAGTTCTTGGGTTTTCGCACGCAGTTCGACAAAATCGGATACTACCATATCGACACCGGAATGTGCCTCGTGGTAGGTATCGACCAACTTGGTGTACTTGCCGAATACGGTGTCTGCCTCTTTGCGTACATTATCAATGCCGCTCGTGCCTTTGAGGGTACTAAGCAGTGAGGAGGTTTCTGCCAGTTCGTCGCTAATCTTCTGCGAGGCTTGTCGCTGTGTGCTGTTTATTTTGGTTTGCGTTTCCTGCAAGTGTTTCTGTACGACTATGGTTGCCTGTTCATCACTTTGTGTAGAAAGCATAGCATGGAGTTCGTAGGCATCGACCATATAATGTTTGTGGTCGTTGGTCAGAAAAACCTCTTTGGGGAACGGCTTGGTTTGATAGGCTACATAGACCCAATTATCCAAGATATTCGAGTCGTGTTTGACTCCATAGTTCTGCAGGTCGTACGCCAAGTCGGCACGCGTGTATTGCTGTCCGTTTTTATGCAAGAGACGGGCTATCTCACCAATACGCTTGATGATTTTATTATCCGCTTTGCCCGCTAATTTGACCTTTGGAGCAGGTTTCGTTTCTGCGGGAGTTTTTGCTGCTTCCTTTGGTGCGGATTGGGTTTCCGTCTGTTGGGCGTTGAGTTGTAATGCCGTCACAATGGCAGCCACCACAGGAGGGTCTATCGGTTGGCTCTGTGTTAATTTCTTTTTGGTAGATTGAGTGGAGGCTTCCTTTGGACAAGGCGTACCACATTCCGGACAGAATTTACTGCCTGCCGGAATTTCGGTTTTACATTTGGGACATTTCATGGTGTATATCATTCATCAATATCAAAGTCATCTACTATTGTTTCAGCCGAAGAGGGGGATGTTTGGGTCTTGGTTTCCGGCTCGTATTTACGATAGCGTGCCAAGACAACATCATCGTTGCAGAAGCCTTCGCCATCCGCCCTGTGAGAAATTGACTCAAATAGGTACACATTCAGTGCGGCAATGACAACCGTTTCTAATCTATATGAATCATCTAAACAGAGAAAAAGAAACAATGTCCCGACCCAGCCTATGAAGTAAATGTATAAAATTTTGACCAAAGCCGCATAATAGCGTCGTAGTTGGTGCTGAACGATAAAGAATAAAATAGGAGAAGCAAGTGCGATTAAGAAGACAATATTCCATATTGTGAATTCATCAGAGTAAGTATCTCCTACTAATAAATGCAATACGATACAGGGAAAGGTTATCAGTTGCAAAAAGGTGAGACACAATAAAATTGTTTTATTGATAGATAGTTTCTGCTCGGCGTTACGGCTCTTGTCTATAAGGTAGATTCCGCCGTAGATGCATGCTATCCATGCGGGCAAGAGGTTAGAACAACAGTCACTGACATCAAAAGCACTCCATTCATCTTCGTATGGAGAGTAAAGGAAAGGTATGTCCCAATCGAAAGCAAAAACGAGCCATCCTATGATGGACAAAACCAGAGAAATTTCTGCTATCAGACCACCTATCCACCACAATATATGTAGAGGTTTGAGATGTGCCTTGCAATACACTTTTGTGGATTTGGCAATTACTTTTCTTTTGAACTCAATGGAGTTATACATTTTCTCTTCTTCGGTTTCCATAATTCTTGTTATTTTGTTGTTTTCTATGGGTGTTATTCTATGTACAGACATAAACAAAGCGTGAACTTTCGTTCGCTTCATTTGATTACTTGAGGTCTTCGACTACCTAATACTTTCAAATTTACGCACAGAAAACTCACGCCGGTAACGCGAGCGTGCATAAACCTGTGCTTGAAAGTATTTAATTACTGAAAGTGTCGAAGTTTTCAAGTAATCAAGTTCGGCTTATTACGCTGTTTTAGTATGTCATTGCACCGCCTATCGGTGCGGGGTTTATATCATAGGCTATTATTTTTTGTTACTATCCGCTGCAAAAGTACAACAATTGTTTGGATTGTGCAAATTTTTGTTGAGAGTTGAGCGTTTAGTGTTGAGTGCAGTTTAGAGTAGAGAGTTGAAAGTTACTTGGGGCGGGCTCCGGCGAACCGAGGCTTTTCCCGGTTGTTCTGGTCAATATAGTTGTCATAGTTAATCCGGTTGCATTGAATGGACAGATGAACCACTATGCGTAGTGGACTCAGCATACCATCGTAAAACGGTTTGTGCCTAACCGCCACAGGCGAGGCGCCCGCGTTTTCAAGTGAAGTATATTGAAATTTGCAGGTATCAAAAATAAGCAGTAGTTCTGGGATTGATAGTATGAATTATTTGTACTATCAGGCTTCAAAATTATGCCATGGAGTAGCCAGATGAGTATCATCAAATCCATATTGTCATCCACACGGACGGTATTCACCCTACAATACTTGTCCGTTCTTAACAGCGACAAAGGCTCGCTTTCGTTGCGGAAATCTCTTCAGTACTACGCGCAGAAAGGAGCATCGTAACATTCTACACGCCCCTTTTAGGGAAGGGACTTGTGGCATTCAAAAAAAAGCAGTACCTTTGTGCGCTTTCCGGAAAGATGGCGGAGTGGTCGATCGCGGCGGTCTTGAAAACCGTTGACCTGCAAGGGTTCGGGGGTTCGAATCCCTCTCTTTCCGCAAAAGCAGCCCGAACAGATGTGTCTATTCGGGCTGTTGGCTGTATTTTGCGGGGCTGCTGTAGTGCTGTAGCATTAAGTCTATTTCACGGGCAGGTGCAACCGTACTTATTCCGCAGCCAATGTCAGTGTGATTTTACCGACACGCGCCCCTGCTTTCCCTGCCTGCACCAATAAAACACTATCACCCACCGCATTCGCTATATGCAGATTATCCACCTTGTGCGTATGGGCACCGATAATTACATCAATATCACGGGTCGCAGCCGCCAACTCCACATCGGACAACTGCCCTTCCATAGAGGTGCGCGTACCTTGATGACTGAGGCAAATGACCACATCGCAATGTTTCTTGTGGCGCAAAGTAGTTGCCGTTTCCTGGGCGCACGACAGGGGGTCAAGATACCGTATCGGTGCAAAATTCTTGGCTGCAATCAGGCTATTTGGATTTACGCCTATACCGAAAACACCCACACGTACCCCCTTTCGGCGCAGAATGGTATAAGGCTGAACCAGTCCCTCCAACGGCGTACCGTGTACATCGTAGTTGGCGCAGACAATCGGGAATTTAGCCTGCCGCAAAATCAAGGCAAGCGTATCCAATCCGTAATCAAACTCATGGTTGCCCAACATACCGACATCGTAGCCCATCCAGTTGAGCGCGTCCATCTCCACACGCCCGTGGTAGAAATTGTAGTAGGGTGTCCCCTGACTGAAATCACCGGCATCTACCAAGAGCAAGTCGGGGTCTTGCATACGCTCCGCAGCAATGTAACCCATACGGCGGGCATAGCCTCCACAATGTGCATCGCGTTTACCGTCTTCCAGCGGCTCTACTTGCGAGTGCGTGTCGTTGGTGTGAAGAATGGTCAGCGTTTGCGGTTGCTGTTGGCAAGCCACACAAGTGGCGAAGAGCAAACTGATTGCAAGTTTAGAAATACTTTTGCAGGTCGTCATAGGCAAGTAAGGTGAGTATGGTTTGACCGTTGGGCAAATGACGCGATGAATGCCGTTGCAGGAATTGCTTCAACATACTACGCATCTCGTTATCAGACAGTACTTTGCCGACAGGGATTGCCATCCGCTCCGCCAAGGCGAATGCCACCATCTCCTGCCATTTCAGGGTAGCAGTGGTACCGGTGTCTTGCACCTGATGAATGACTTGCAGCAGGGTCTCGGAAGCGTTCTTCTGCCCCAAGAGCGCAGGCACGGCGGTAATCGTATAGGCAAGCGGCGAGAACTGCTCCAACTCAAACCCAATGGCTTGCAAGTCCGGAAGAAGCGACTGCAAGGTCTGCATATCCTCCATAGAGAGTTCCAACACTTCGGGAAAAAGCACGGGCTGCGTTACCCCCTGACGCGATTGGAACTGCGACAGCAGGTCATGGTAGAGTATCGCCGTGTGTGCGCGGTGTTGCTGCACGATGATCAACCCCGCCTCCAACGCCACGGCTATATAGCGCGATTGCAACTGCATCACGGTTGCCTCATCTGCAATAACGGGAACGGCAAACAAAGACGAGGTTTCATTCACAACCGTTGCGGTGTCTTCCGACCGGCGTGTACCTTCGTACAGGCGTTCCCACGAGGGCGAGTAGGATGTTGCCTGACGGGATGCACTCTTGAAGGGATTGTACGAGGGATCTGCCTGAATGGTCGGTATGGTAGTGCGGCGCGATGCCCCGTCCGAGAGCGGCATATCCCAAGGCGTTTCTGCCGAGAAATCCAAGGACGGAGCCACATTGAACTTACCCAATGCTTCGCGGACACTCGCCATCAGGATTTGGAAGATAGCCTGCTCATCGGCAAACTTTATCTCCGTCTTGGTGGGGTGGATATTCACATCAATAGCATCCGGGTGAATATCAAAATAGATGAAGTACGAGGGGTTGTGGTCGGGCAGCAACATACCTGCATAGGCATTCATCACGGCTTTGTGGAAATACGGATGGCGCATATACCGCCCGTTGACGAACATATACTGTTGGCTGTTTTTGGCGGCACTCTCGGGCTTGCCTACATACCCGCAGATATTGACCAATTCGGTCTTCGTTGCCACATCCACAAACTGACCGGTAAACGGCTTGGAAGAATGCCCGAACACAGCCTCAATACGCTGCTTGGTCGTGCCGACGGGTAACTCGGACAACACCTCGTCATTGTGGACAAAAGTGAACTGTACATCGGGATTCACCAACACGATGCGATAGTATTCGGTGAGCAAGTTGCGCAACTCCGTTTGGTCGGTTTTGAGGAACTTGCGCCGCGCGGGTACATTGTAGAACAAGTTTTTGACCCGCATATTCGTTCCCACCGCGCATTGCGTCATCTCCTGCTTCTGCACCTCCGAGCCCGCAATCTCCAAGCAGGTACCCACCTCATCTTCCGCACGGCGGGTCTGCACCTCTACCTGCGCCACGGCACAGATACTCGCCAAGGCTTCTCCGCGAAACCCCATGGTGCGCAGTTGGAACAAGTCGGATGCCTGTGCTATCTTGGAGGTGGCATGCCGCTCAAACGCCATACGCGCATCGGTCGGACTCATGCCCTTCCCGTTGTCGATCACCTGCAACAGCGTCCGCCCCGCATCGCGAACGATGATGCGGATGTGCGTTGCCTCTGCGTCTAAAGAGTTCTCCACCAACTCCTTCAAGCAAGAAGCAGGGCGTTGAATCACCTCTCCGGCAGCAATCTGGTTGGCAACGCTATCGGGCAGCAGATGAATGATGTCGGTCATAGCAAGTAGTAGAACGCAAATAGCAACAATGCCAACAATGCAATCCAGAAAGCCAACTTGGATTTCTGCCGTGCCTTGTCTTTGCGTTTATGGGTATTCGCCTCGTGTGCATCACGGAACGACCCACGATGAAGACGCGCAAGTTTATCCTTGCGCGCCTCCTTTTCTTTGTCATAGTAAATGGGGCGATAGTCCCACTCACGGGGTTTCGGTACTTTTGGAAACAGTATCGACATTATTTAATTATTGCAGCGAACTGCGGATCTTGCTGGTATTTGGCAAATTCAATATCCTTCTGTGCTTTTGCACGCATTTGGCTGTCACGCTCAATAGCCACCTTCATATTGGTATATACAGCGTCACGGTCATTGGTGCGTGCGCCCACGATAGCCGCCAAGTAAGCGGTGGTTGCGTTGGGGTTCTCCACTTTTGCCAATGTCTGACGGGCGGCAGCATAGTCCTCGTTCAGAATTTGCTGTACGGCAGCATTGTTGCTGGGTTTGTTGCCATACGCCGCCTTGGCAGCCGCATAATCGCCCTTCATGGTGTAGAGCGTACCCATAGCAGCATTCAAGTTGCCCTCTGTGCCGGCAGCCTTGCCCAGATACTGCTCTGCCTTTGCCAAATCGCCGTCTGCCAAAGCAGCCACACCTGCGTTGTAGTTCACATCCGGGTTGTTGTTGGCAAGTTTGAGGGCTTGTGCATAACTGCGACGCGCCTCGGCGATACTGCCCTGTTTGAAGTAGAGCATACCCATATTGTTGTAGCCGCGATAGTCGTTAGGGAACAATTCTACGGCTTTCTTGTAGATGGTCATTTGCTCGTCTGCATTCTGGGTCAGCGTGGCCGCATAGAGCAACTCCTCTACATTCAGTCCGGCGGGGTCATTCTTTGCCAATTCGGCAATCTCCTCGTCCGACTTGCCGATAAGGTCGGTCGTCAAGATCAGACGGCTGCGACGCAACTCGGGCAGAATCTCCTCGGCAATCGTCTTGTAAACTGCGCTCAGGTTCTTGATTTGTGCCTCACGCTCTTCGGGGTCGCTGTACATGCTCAACACACGCAATACGAGGTCTTTGTCCTGAATGTTGCTTTCCTCCATAGCCTTTTGGAAGCCATCCCAGTCTTGTGCCGTTACCGAAGACTCAATAGTGGCTTTTACTTTGTCTTTCTTGAGTTGCTGTTGCAGGTATTTCTGCGCATTGGTCTGACGGGCATTTGCCAATGTGGTGTTCAACTTCACACCACCATCGGGAGAAGCGTAGCCCGAAACCTCCAGTTTGTTGATGGCTTTGTTCTCGTCCTTGTCTGCCTCCTTGATAGCAGCCTGCAAGTCTTTCATCTCTTGCGATTTCAACTCCGAGTTCCGCAGATTGGATTGCTGAATCAGGAAGCGGATGTCTGCCTCTTGCATCTCTTGGATAATGCGTTGGAACTTGTCAGCAGTGATTTGAGGCTTTACATCCTGTGCTTGCGCCAACTTTGCCGTAGCCACTACACCGTCTGCAATTTTCATGTCGGGAATCTCTACGGTTTTGTTGCCGTTCTTCGCCGTAAAGCGCAGGTAGAGTTCCGACTTGTCCATAGCGGGAATGTAGTCAAACGAAGCATTCTGGCTGTATTTGCCGCCTGCTTTGTAGGCAATCGTGGTGCCGTTTTCTTTGGCACTTTCGCCCACATACACCACGGGGGTACCCACTGCCTCGCCGCCTTCGTATTTCAGCACGGGCGTTATGGTCAGTACGGCTTTCTTTGAGAATTTCTTCACGGGGAATGTACCCTGAATGTCGGCGGTTATTTTATTGCCAACCACAGCCAGGGGACTTGGGTTTACGGAAACCTGCTCCGGAGCAACTGCGCTTCCGCAAGATGTCAGCATTGCAGCAGCAATCACCGACACAAATAATAACGATTTCTTCATACTATAAAGGTTGTTATAAATTAGTTTCTTATCTGCACAATTTATCGGCTGCAAAGGTACAAAATAATTCGCAATCCACCAAACATTGCACTTTTTTTCTGTGCATTTTCGCTTTTCTGCACATTTCTGTGTACCTTTGCAGTGTTTTACAATAACAGATATATGGCAATATCATCTTTTCTTAGAAACACTCTTTGCATGGCGACCGTGTGCGTTCTTTGCATGATGGGTTGTCGTCCTACGGAGGCAGAGTGTGCAGCGGCATTAGTGACAGACGCCCGTCAAAGGGTGGATAGCGGTCAGTGGCATCAGGCACGGATACTGCTTGATTCCGTCCACCACGCCTATCCCAAACAGGTTGCGGTACGGCGTCAAGCCAAAGCCCTAAGCGATAGTATCACCTATTTGGAGGCACAACGCACGCTGTCGTATAATGACTCGCTGCTGCAAGGGTTGCTGCCGCAAGCGGATGCGTTGTTGCGCTCGTTCCGCTATGAGAAGAACGACCGTTATGAGTCTGTCGGCAAGTATGTGTACCGTCTTTTGGCGACCAGTGGTAACACCTCGCGCAATTTTCTGCAAGCATATATCTGCGATGATCGCACCACCGTCGTCAAGAGTTACTATTTCGGGGGAACCTCGGCGCAGCAACAGGCTGTCCGCCTGATTGCCGATGGCGAGGAAGCCTGTTTCAGAGGAACAAACCACCGTTTCCAATCGGACGGGTGGCACGAGATTATGACTTTGAACAGCGAGTCCTCGTTAGAACTCCTGAACTTTGTCAGCACCCACCTCCACCACCGTATCCGGGTACGGGGGGAAGGGGACGGTAAGCCCAAGACATGGGTTTACTACTTGTCTGACACCGAGAAATCGGCACTTGCGCAGACCTATCAGTTAGGGATTCTGATGCACGATATCCGGCAAGCCGAACAACATATCCACACCGCCAACGCACAAATACGCCATTACGAGCAGCGTGTGGCAGATTAGCCTGCTTTTGTGCTGCTTTGCGGGCGAACCAAGCAGAGCATACCTACGAAGGTCAGCACAGCGTTCAATATCAGTCTCTCGTGCGAGAATACATAACCGCCAAACCATTGCGCCGAATGTACATCCACAATCCATGTGATAACGGGTGCCAATATCGCCACGAGAGGGAGCCATGCGTCGCGGACGCGCTTTTTGGTAAAAATACCAAAGCAGAACATACCGAGTAGCGGTCCGTAGGTGTAACTTGCCACTTTGTACACCGTTTGTATCACCGAATCATCGTTGAGCAAATGTATCACATAGATACACACTGCCATCATCACTGCCATACCCGCATGGACGATACGGCGTGTACAGGTTAGACGCTTCTCATCGGTGGCGCATTTATTCCCCAGAATATCTATCGTAAAAGAGGTTGTAAGGGCGGTCAGCGCACTACCTGCCGCTGAATAAGCGGCGGCAATGAAACCGATAATAAACAGTATGCCCACAATCATGGGGAAATAACTGCCTGTTGCCAAATAGGGGAACACATCATCACCCTTCAGGTCAGCGATGTTGATATGCATTTGGTCGGCGTAGGTGTAGAGCAGATACCCTAAAAACAGGAACAGTCCGATAACTCCAATCTGCAAGACGGCACCTACCACGAGGTTCTTCTGACTTTCTTTATAGTTCTTGCACGATAAGGTGCGTTGCATCAGATCTTGGTCCAAGCCGGTTGTTGCAATCACCAGGAACACGCCTGCCAAGAACTGCTTCCAGAAAAAGGTGTTCTCTTTCGGGTTGTCGAAAAAGAACACCCGTGTCATAGCATTATCCTGCCAACCTGCGATATTTACGCCCGAGCGCAGGATAAAGAATATACACAACCCCACCGAGAGTATCAAGCAACAAGTTTTCAAGAGGTCTGTCCATATCAGCGACTTCACGCCCCCCTTGAATGTGCAGAGATACACGATAAGCACCGTGAACAGCGCGTTTACCCAGAAGGATACGCCCAACGGTCCGAACACAAGCAGTTGCAGCACTTCGCTTACCACAAAGAGGCGCACGGCGGCACCCAGCATCTTGCTCACGAAGAAGAACCATGCGCCCGTTTTGTAGGTGTGCATACCGAAACGATGCTGCAAGTATTGGTATATGGAGGTTAGATTCAGTTTGTAGTATAGGGGTATCAGTATGTAGGCGATAAGGAATTGCCCTACCATGAAACCCAGCACCATTTGCATATAGGCAAATCCCGATGTGGCAACCATACCGGGAACACTGACAAAGGTTACCCCCGAGATAGCCGCACCTATCGTGGACATTGCCACGATGAACCAATTGCTGTTTCTGTTGCCTGAGAAGAACCCCGCGTTATCGGCTTTTCGCCCTGCCATGTAGGACACTAAGAACAGGACAAAAAAGTAAGCGGCAATGACTGCCAATATCACAAAGGGCTGCATACTTACCGGATTATCTTGGCGGCTTTATCGCCCTCCACCACGATATAAATTCCTCGTGCTAATTGGGCTAATTGTGCTTTGTCTGCACCCACATAGCGTCCCATGGCGTCATATACCCGCACCTCCGTATCCCGGCAGACCCTGTCAAGCCCCGTTGTGCTATCCGACCACCGCGCATATAATGTTCCCCTGTAGCCTGCAGGAATGACCGTCAGCAGCTGCCCTGCAAAAGAGGCATTGTCATACCATCCGAGAAAGGTCGCTCCTTCTTTTGTAGGGGTAGGCAGAGTGTATTCCGCGCTTACCGATTGCGGCAGAACCGCTCCGCCATGGGCTACCTGGTAGGCTTCGCCCCATGCTGAAGGCTGTCCTGCCGTGGTAAAGCCCGCTACCTTAATCGTCAAAGAGTTTGCCTCCGAGCAATTAAAGAAGGCGTGTACCGTCCACCGCCAAGCAGTCTCCGTATCCAAGGTATAGCCTTGTGCAGTAGCAACCGTATAGATGTAGTCACCGAGCCACTTGTACTCGGACTTGGTGTTGGTCATAATATCCTGCATATAGGCAGCGGCAAAGGTGCTGACTTTGTCAATGGGTTGGTCGGCACGGGCCAAGCCATAGTAGGTGTTGTAGTAGGGTTTGAATGTCTCCCAGAGTTCGGCGTTGGTGGGTACGGGTACGGAGACGGTGCCGCCATTGAGTACCCATGTAATGTCCGCCGTCTCACCGTTGTAGAGAGCCGGTGTATATTCCACACCATACCGGTCGTAGGCGCAAACGGCGAGGGTGGTGTTGTCCCAGTCTGTGATACCGCTTACCTCATAGGACTTGGCGTAGGAAACCCCCAACAGGTATTGCGGGTTGTTGATGGCATCACTCTGCTCCAATCCTTTCGGATAGGCATATACCGTGAAGCGTTCCGCCGTGGGGTGCGACCAAGTGAGGGTTGCTCCGTTTCGTGTCAAGCCGGTCGGTGCTGCCAACTCGGTGCCGGCTTTCCAGTCCATTGCGGGGGGCAATGCGCATTGTGCAAAGTGCGAGGTACAGAGTTGGGCGTACATCTTGACATAGGAGCTGGTATTGTAGAAGATAGAACCCGGTTTGGTGGGCGTATATTGACGGTTGAAGTCTATCTGGCGTTGGATTTCCGTCACACCATCATCAAATCCGCGATAGCCATCATAAGCATGGTAGGCCGCTTGGCTGGCGAAAAAGTCCACCCGTTGATCGCCCGGAAGCAGCGCCGAGAAATGCTCGCATACCTCTTGCGCCCACCATTGGTTGAGGACGCTATACGATTGGGCTGCGATTTGGGAAGACCAATAGAGTTGCGGGGCAATGTAGTCCACATAGCCACCCTTGACCCACTCAACGGTGTTGCAGGCTTGCACCTCATAGTCGTCCAGTCCGACAATGCCCGAAGGGAGCGAGATACCGTACTTTTGAGCCACAGCGGATTGCATCGTCCAGATACCGAAAGGTCCCATACCGAAGCGCACCCACGGCTTGGAGGCTTGAATGGCATCGTAGAGGGCTTTGATGGTCTTGTCCACATTATCGCGCCGCCAATCGCCATCGGTCATGGATGCCGGTTTGTAGGTTGCATGGGAGACAGAGTCTTCCTTGGTGGTACCTCCATAGGGGTAAAAGTAATCGTCCATGATGATACCGTCCACATCGTAGTTGTTGATGATTTCCATCAGCACTTTTATTACATACGCGCGTGCTTCGGGGAACCCAGGGTCAATGATTTGCCCCGTGAAACTACCGTTATTGTATTTGATAATCCAGTCTTTGCAGTTCTGATAGACCTTGTCGGTGGTAGCAATAGAACCTGCAGAGGTTACGCGGAAGGGGTTTACCCACACATGAAGTTCCAAGCCACGCTTGTGCGCCTCCTCAACGGCGAAAGCCAACGGGTCGTAGCCCGGGTCCTTACCGCGTGTGCCGGTGAGGCATGCGCCCCACGGTTCGTAGGAAGATTTGTAGAGTGCGTCGCTGAGCGAGCGTACTTGCAAGCAGCAGGCGTTGAGCCCCCCCGCCTTGCATTGGTCGAAGTAAGTAGTGAGTTCGTTTTTCTGTGCTGTGGCATTGTCTTTGGTTTTCGGCCAATCGATGTTTTGTACCGTGGCTAACCATGTGGCGCGGAATTCGCGTTTCGGACTTGCCGCTAAAAGCGATAGCGCCGTCATACCCATCAACAGGATAAGAGAGAGATTTTTTTTCATACTATTTTATTTAAGAGTTTGTAATTACAGGATATAAGTAAGCACAACCGGTAGCCGCTACGGCGAGTGCCATCGCCATCGTATATACCACGCCGCCCCAAACAGTTTCTCTGCGCACGGGCAGATAGATGACAGCCACGGCTATCAGGGATTGTAGCATTGTCAGCCCTATCGGCAAGTGCGAACGGATGAAGAAATCGCCGGTCGGTATCGTTGCCCACTCCCAATAGCAAGCCATAGCATAGTACAAGGCAAACACCGCTATTCCCACGACAGATGCCGCGAACACGCGCCAACTTGCCACATACCGGCGGCGCAGATAGAGCCACATCAGCGGAATGCCTATCAACATTTCGGGGAGCAATAGCGTCAAGCCGCAAAGTATCAAGGTCACGAGAAACGCCTCCTCCAACGGTGCGTGTTGATAATCAATACGCAGCAACAGAAAACCGATCAGTTGCAGTCCCAACACGATGACCTGCCCCTGCCAACAACCATGCAACACCGGTACGGCCGAGCATAACACCCAATAGGATGACGGGACAAAGAACGACAACATATTCGTCAGCCCCGCCCGCTGAAACAAGAACATCAGCAGGGTTGCGTTCAGCCCCGTCAATACGCAGGATGCGATGAGAGCAGGGTACGGTATGGGATTACAGAGGAAGGAGATAATCCACATTATCCCGCCTATGCAGGAGAGAATTATGCAGCCCGATAGCCCCTGTCGCGCGATATTTCGAAGCCAATACTTCACAACTTGCCCGCAAACCGGCGGCAAAGGTACTATAAAATTCGCGTACCTGCAAATTCCGGTGCGAGATGGCAGGGGAATCGCGCCGAAAAACCGCCCGAAAGACCCGCTTTCATAGACGCAGAAAGGGTCAAATGGTTCCGTAAAAGTAGCACGAAGGTATGTCTTGGTACGGAAAAAGTTGACTCAAAAATAGAAAAAAAATTATTGCTGTCCGGTAAAAGTTGGGATGTTCCGAAAGAGGGCTAAATACTATCGTAAAAATGGGACAGGAAACACATTTTTTCTTTGACGAGCCCCCTACAC
>CAVGOI010000004.1:0-74233 GCA_963630875.1 Mycobacteriaceae bacterium
GCAGACGCATCGATGTAAACCAATTAGCGGATTAACTGTCTCTATTATGAAAAAACTACTCTTCTTATTATCAGTAGTGCTCAGCACGCTGCTGCTCCATGCCCAAACCAACCAAGTCGTGTGGCTGAATGGTAAGGTGTACTACCAGCAACCTGTTGCCACCATTGACAGTATCACCTACGATATGAACAACATGATAACAGGCGATACGCTCAACCTGATACTGCCCCGTGCTACCCAACAGATTGTCTATCGGGATGTCATCAAAGAGATACACGATACGATAATCAAAGAGATACACGACACTGTCTATATTGACCGTCTCGACGAGAATCTGCTCGCCGGTGTATTTTCCGTATCGGCAGACAAACAAGTCGCTTTCTCGCGAGGCAATCTGCAGTACAGGCAATCCACCGCCACATGGTCGTTTGCGGAGACCCAATACGATATGCTCGGCGAAGCCAATGTCAGCGGTTCTGCTCTCGCCGACAAGATAGATCTCTTCGGTTGGAGCGGCAGCACAGGTTCGGCACAGTGGGGTATCAGTACTTCTACATCTTATTCCGATTATTCGGGCGATTTTGTGGATTGGGGGCAGAATATCGGCGACGGAAAGACCTACCGCACATTGACACAAGCCGAGTGGGATTATCTGCTCAATACCCGCACCGATGCAACTAACAAGAAAGGTGTAGCCCGCATCAAGTTAAACGATGAGGGCACACAATACGCCAACGGTCTTATCTTGCTGCCCGACAGTTGGACTTGCCCTGCAGGCATAACTTTCAAGAGCGGCTTTGCAAGTGATTGGAGCATAGAAGCCTACGCAACTTATCAAACTTTTACCCTCGCTGAATGGCAAAAACTCGAAGCCGCAGGCGCAGTCTTCTTGCCTGCTTCGGGGCGCCGCGACGGGTCCAGTATGTACAATGTGCAGTACATCGGCATCTATTGGTCTGCTACGGCGTACGGCTCGAACTTCGCGTACTGCCTGTACTTCTACTCGGATGGAGCGAACGCGAGCAACAACTATCGCAACTACGGGCAGGCAGTCCGTCTTGTTAAAGACCTGTAAAGAACCTGTAATAGACCTGTAATAGACCTGTAAAGACGAACTGCTCCACAAGTCTATCCCATAACTGCACTCCCGGACTATTAGAAATAAACCATTATGAAAAAACTACTCTTCTTATTATCAGTGGCATTTAGCACGCTGCTGCTCCATGCCCAAACCAACCAAGTCGTGTGGCTGAATGGCAAAGTGTACTACGAGCAACCTGTTACCGCCATCGACAGTATCACCTACGATATGAACAATATGATAACGGGCGATACGCTCAAACTGATTATGCCCCGTGCCACCCGAGAGATTGTTTACAAAGAGATACACGATACGATAATCAAAGAGATACACGACACTGTCTATATTGACCGTCTCGACGAGAATCTGCTCGCCGGTGTATTTTCCGTATCGGCAGACAAACAAGTCGCTTTCTCGCGAGGCAATCTGCAGTACAGGCAATCCACCGCCACATGGTCGTTTGCGGAGACCCAATACGATATGCTCGGCGAAGCCAATGTCAGCGGTTCTGCTCTCGCCGACAAGATAGATCTCTTCGGTTGGAGCGGCAGCACAGGTTCGGCACAGTGGGGTATCAGTACTTCTACATCTTATTCCGATTATTCGGGCGATTTCGTAGATTGGGGAACAAACACCATCGGTACTGCGGCTCCGAATACTTACCGCACACTCACTAACGATGAGTGGGCATACCTGCTCAACACCCGCCCCAATGCAAGTGAGAAGAAAGGTGTAGCGCGCATTAACTTTAATAGCGACGGCACACAGTATGCGAATGGACTAATCCTCCTGCCCGATAGTTGGACTTGCCCTGCAGGCGTAACATTCAAGAGCGGCTTTGCAAGTGAACTGCACATAGAAGCCTACGCTACTTACCAGACTTTCACCCTTGCCGAATGGCAACAATTAGAAAACGCAGGCGCAGTCTTCTTGCCTGCTACGGGGAATCGCTTCGGGTCGAGTATTTTCAATGTGCATTACGGCGGACACTGTTGGTCTGCTACGGCGTACGGCTCGAACCACGCGTACTTCCTGTATTTCCACTCGAATGAAGCGATCGAGAGCCGTTACACCGATCGCCGAAGCGGGCGGGCAGTCCGTCTTGTTAAAGACCTGTAAAGAACCTGTAATAGACCTGTAAAGACGAACTGCTCCATAAGTCTATCCCATAACTGCACTCCCTAACTATTAGAAACAAACCATTATGAAAAAACTACTCTTCTTATTATCAGTGGCATTTAGCACGCTGCTGCTCCATGCCCAAACCAACCAAGTCGTGTGGCTGAATGGCAAAGTGTACTACGAGCAACCTGTTACCGCCATCGACAGTATCACCTACGATATGAGTAATGTGGTGGAACGCGACACACTCAAACTGCTACTGCCCCGTACCATCCGTGAGATTGTCTATCGGGATGTCATCCAAGAGGTGCACGACACGATCTATGTCTATAAATGCTCCGGCGATGACAGCAATGTGCTGATGGGTGTATTCTCCGTATCGGCAGACAAACAGGTTGCTTTTACCAAAGGCAACCTGCAATGCTCGGGTGTAAACACGGGCAACTATGTATGGTCGTTTGCGGAGAACCAATACGACATGCTCGGGACAGACAATGTCAGTGGTTCTGCCCTTGCCGACAAGATAGACCTCTTCGGTTGGAGTGCAAACAACACAACTGCGAAGTGGGGCATCAGCACATCCGAAAACAACGCTGACTACGCCGGTGACTTTGTGGACTGGGGAACGAATATTGTCAGCACAAGTGTACCCAATACTTACCGTACACTGACGAGTGATGAGTGGAAATACCTCTTCAATACCCGCACCAATGCAAGCGAAAAGAAAGGTATAGCCCGTATCAACCTTAACAACGATGGCTCGCAGTACGCCAACGGTATTATCCTCCTGCCCGACTGGTGGACCCTCCCTGCGGGTGTAACCTTCAAGAGCGGCTTGGCAGGTTCGTATGCTGACTACCAAACCTTCACCCTCGCTGAGTGGCAGCAATTAGAAGCCGCAGGCGCAGTCTTCTTGCCTGCTGCGGGGTACCGTTCCGGGTCGAATGTGGACGCTGTGCAGGTCTACGGCTTCTATTCGTCTGCTACGACGTATGACAACTCGTACTTCCCGAACTTCGCGTACTTCCTGCGCTTCACATCGAATCAAGTGTTAGCAGCGACCGGTGGCACCGGTCGCTACTACGGGCAGGCAGTCCGTCTCGTAAAAGACCTGTAAAGAACCTGTAATAGACCTGTAAAGACGAACTGCTCCACAAGTCTATCCCATAACTGCACTCCCGGACCATTAGAAACAAACCATTATGAAAAAACTACTCTTCTTATTATCAGTGGCATTCAGCACGCTGCTGCTCCATGCCCAAACCAACCAAGTCGTGTGGCTGAATGGTAAGGTGTACTACCAGCAACCTGTTACCGCCATCGATAGTATTACCTACGATATGAACAACATGATAACGGGCGATACACTCCAACTGATACTGCCGCGTGCCACCCAACAGATTGTTTACAAAGAGATTCACGACACTGTCTATATCTATGAATGTCCCGACTATAATGTACTCGCTGGTGTATTCTCCGTATCGGCAGAAGGTAAAAAGGTCGCATTCACCAGAGGCAACTTGCAGTACAGGCAATCCACTTCCACTTGGTCGTTCGCGGAGAACCAATACGATATGCTCGGCACAGCCAATGTCAGCGGTTCTGCTCTCGCCGACAAGATAGATCTCTTCGGTTGGAGCGGCAGCACAGGTTCGGCACAGTGGGGCATCAGCACATCCAAAAACAACGCTGACTACGCCGGTGACTTTGTGGACTGGGGAACGAACACTATAAGGACAGGTACCCCGAACACCTACCGCACACTCACGAAAGACGAGTGGGACTATCTTATCAATACGCGCGCCAAGGCAGACAGCCTGAAAGGTATTGCCCGTATCAACCTTAACAGCGATGGAACACAGTATGCGAATGGTCTTATCATCCTGCCCGATGATTGGACTTGCCCTGCAGGCATAACCTTCAAGAGCGGTTTTGCAGGTACTAATAGTGATCAAGCGTATGCCGACTATCAAACCTTTGCCCTCGCCCAATGGCAACAATTAGAAAACGCAGGCGCAGTATTCTTGCCTGCTTCGGGGTACCGCAGCGGGTCGAAGATGTGCGATGTGCAGGGCATCGGCGGCTATTGGTCTGCTACGGCGTTTGACAACTCGAACTATGCGTTCAACCTATCCTTCTACTCGCATAGAGCGTCTGCGTCCTGGAGTTACGGCGATCTCTACTACGGGCAGGCAGTCCGCCTGGTAAAAGATTTATGATTAACCCTGTAGCAGCCATCCCGCAAGAGTGCTGCTACAAAAGCGGGCGGCTTTTGACGATGCGCGGTGGGGAGTCCCCTATGACAGCCGCATCAAACGGTTTGTGCCCAACCGAACGCAGGCACACGCGTCCCCAATAAGACCCCCTTAGTCCCCCTTCAAAGGGGGAGACTCAAATACTCTGATTTTGACGACGCGAGCCGCGTCGTACCCCAGGGGGCTTGTCCCCTAAGGTGTCGTCCCCCAGGGGCGTCGTCCTATGGGTTTCATACCTTGTGTGTCTATGGTAAATGGAAAATAATTTGCGTCTTTGGAATAATTGCATTACCTTTGCGGGCTAATTGGGGTGTGCAGGTAAAAGTGCAGACAAAGTAAGCGAAATGAATTGTAATGCAGCAATAAATAACCATACTCGTATGAAAAAGATATTATGTATCGCACTCGTGGCGGGAGTCGGAATGACGGCGTTCGCCCAACAAGACCAAGAACTGATGCGCATTGACGGAAAGCCCGTGATGGCATCGGAGTTTATGTACATCTACCAAAAGAACAACCAAGAGGCGTCCAAAGACCCCAAGTCCATGGACGAATACTTGGACCTGTTCGTGAATTTCAAGTTGAAAGTGGCAGAAGCCCAGGCACGCGGTATCGATACCACAGCGGCTTTCTTGAAAGAATGGAAAGGCTACCGAGCACAAGCCGTGGGGAAATACATGAAGGACGATGCTGCCATCGACAGCCTGGTAACCCTCAGTTATCAGCGTATGGCGAACCCGCGCCGCGCTGCCCATATCGCCGTGCAATGCCCGATGGCGGCAGACTCCGCCACAACGGCTGACGCCCTTGCGCGTATCACGACTGCCCGCGAGCGCGTAACGGTGGGCGTATTGCAGAAAACAGGCAAGGGAAAACGCGCGAAAATGGTGCAGAAAGCCGAAGACTTCGGCGCAGTAGCCGCCGAGATATCCGATGACCCGCAAGCCCGCGAGACCCGCGGCGAGGTGGGATGGATACAGCCCTTCCGCTATGTATATCCGTTTGAGGATGCCGTGTATAACACGCCCATAGGCGAGGTAACGCCCGTATTCCGCACCCCGTACGGCTTCCATATCGCCAAAGTGGAAGAGGAGAAACCCTACATCGAAGTGCATGCCGCACATATCATGCGTATGACCCCGCGCGGCAATGAGGAGCGTGCCATGGAGGCGAAAAAGATAATAGACAGCCTGTATCAGGTGGTGATAAGCGGAGCAGACTTTGCCGAAGTGGCGACACAGAACTCCGAAGACAGAGGTTCTGCCATGCGTGGAGGCGACTTGGGCTGGTTCGGGCAAGGCATGATGGTGCAACCCTTTGACAGCATTGCCTTTGCTATGGAAAACGGGGCTATCAGTGCGCCGTTCCAGACGCGTTTCGGCTGGCATATCATCAAACAATACGACAAACGCGGCATACAACCGTTGGACAGCCTGTATGCGCAACTGCTGAAGAAAGTGGAGCGGGACGAGCGTATGCAGGAAGCCGACAAGAGTTTTATCCGCAAGAACCGCGCTGAATACAACCTCCCCGAAACAATGAGCGACGAGGACGTGCGGACATATACCGATGCACACTTGGAGGAGAAATACCCCGAATTCCGCCATTTGGTGAAGGAATACCACGATGGGATTCTGCTGTTTGATGTGTCGTTGGAAGAGGTGTGGGACAAAGCCAACAAGGATACCGAAGGCCTGACCAACTACTTCAAGAAACACAAGAAAGACTATACATGGACGGAACCGCACTACAAAGGGTATGTCATCTACGCCAAAGACAAGGTGTCTGCCAAGAGTGCCGCGCAGATTGTGAAGAACGCGAACCCCGACTCGGTGATGAGTTACCTGAATCAAAGGGTGAACTGCGATAGCGTTACCTATGTGAAAGTGGAGCGCGGACTGTGGACGAAAGGGCAGAACGCCGCCGTGGACAAGTACGGCTTCAAGGACAAAGCGGCGGAATATACGCTCGCCGAGGAGTTCCCCGTGGTACTGACGGTAGGCAAGGTGCTGAAAGCCCCCCAAGAATACACCGACGAGCGTGCCCAGGTAACGGCAGATTATCAGGACTATTTAGACAGGCAATGGGTGGCTGCCCTGCGCGAGAAATACCCGGTTACGATTAACCAAGAGGTATTCAATGCCCTCAAAGAGACACTGAATCAATGAGGGTACGGGTCATAATTCCCATACTGGCAGGGTTGGTGCTGCTCAATATAGGTGTGCAGCACTGCCTTGTGCGTTGGGATATGACCGACGACAAACGCTATAGTCTCTCGGCTCCGACCCGACAACTGTTGGAGGGATTGGACGAGCCGATGGAGATAACCCTGCTGCTGCAGGGGGATTTGAACGCGGGCTTCCGACGGCTGCAACAAGCCACCGAGGAGTTTACGGAGGAAATGCGGGTGTATGCCCGCACGCCGGTTCGGGTACACTATGCGGACGGGGGGCAGCAAAAAGACCTGTCGCCCACCGTTGTTCACGAGCGTACCCGCAAGGGAAAAACCGAACAGACTACCGTGTATCCCTACGCCGTTCTGCACTACGGGGGCAAAGAGGGGGTGGTGAACCTGCTCTGCAACCAGCGCGGGCTGAGCGGCGAGGAGAACCTCAACCAGAGTATCGAAAACTTAGAGTTCGCGTTTGTGGAATGCCTGCGCGGTATGACACAAAGTCGCGTGGACAAGGTGGCGTTCCTGGAAGGGCACGGCGAATTGCCCGAAGCCCATGTGTATGACCTCACGCAGGCTTTGGCGCACTACTACCAAGTGGATAGAGGGGTGTTGGGCAATGAAACCGGCGTGTTGGACGACTACAAAACGGTGATTATCGCCGACCCGCAACAGCCGTTCTCGGACGAGGACAAGTATATCTTGGACCAGTATATCATGCAGGGGGGAAGCGTGCTGTGGGTGCTGAACGGCGTGCGCTTCTCGGCCGACAACCTGTCGGCGCAAGGCAAGACACCGATTGTGCCGTTGGACTTGAACCTGACGGATATGCTGTTCCGCTACGGGGTGCGCGTCAATGCCGTATTGGTGCAGGATTTGCAATGCCTGCCCGTTCCGGTGGATGTGTCGGACGACCCGAACCATCCCAATTGGCAACCCATGCCGTGGACATATTCGCCGCTGCTGCTGACCTCGCAGGAGTCGCCCGTCACGCGCAATGTGATGCAAGTAAGCGCGATGATGGCATCGGGTATCGACCGGGTGGGGGCGGACGATGGCATCCGCAAAGAGGTGCTGTTGGCAACCTCCTCGAACAGCCGCGTAACGGCGGCACCCGCCGAAGTGAACCTGAGTTTCGATACGGGGGACGAAAGCGACTACCAGTATGCGCACATACCGGTTGCTATGGCGTTGGAGGGGGTGTTCCCCTCGTTGTATGCCCATCAACTGCCGCCGGAGGATATGGTGCTGCATAGCCCGCTGCGCAAGCAGAGCGTACCTGCCAAACAAATAGTGGTGGCGGCAGGCAGCGCGATACGCAACGAGGTGCAACAGAACCAAGTGGTGCCGTTGGGCTACGACCGCTATACGCGCACACAATTCGGCAATCGGGAGTTCTTTGTGAATGCCGTGCTGTATCTGTCCGATGACATCGGGTGGATGGCACTGCGCAAGAAGGAAGTAACGCTGCGCCTGCTGAATGACCAACGCGCTATCAATCAACGCCCTATAGCGCAATGCGTGAGTATTGCGGTGCCGTTGGTGCTGCTGGCAGGGATCGGCGGGAGTGTGCGGATAGCGCGAAAGAAACAATATGTAAGGTAGATGAAAAGCAAACGAATACATAGTCTGTTGCTGACAGGCTGTATGGCGTGGCTGTGCAGTATGGTGTTTGCCCTGCCGCCCTGTCCGCAATGCCCGTTGGATACGGTAGGCGGGCGGATATACTACCGTTACACGGTGGAAAAAAGCATCGGACTCTACCGTATCGGCGTGAATTTCGGCGTGTCGCAAGAGGATATTCTCCGCACGAACCCCGAATTGCAACACCGCGGCTTGCGATACGGCGATGTGCTGCTGATTCCTGCCCGCGAGGAGGATATCGCGCAACCGGTCGCACAGGAGATAAGCCTTCCGCTGCAAGATACCGTTATTCCGCTGCAAGATACTGTGTTCCCGTTAGCGGAAAACCCGTTGAAATCGGAGGAAACGGTGATAGATACTATATGGGAGACGGCAATGGATAAGCTGCCGGTGGATAGTTTCTTTATCGGTGAAGAGGTAATTGGGGACAACGATACCACGATTCGCATAGCCGTTATGCTGCCTTTTCAGACGGAGGTGCTGAAACGGGACAAAGCGACCGACCGTTTCTATGATTTCTATGCGGGGGTGCTGCTGGCAGTGTATGAGGAGCAGGAAAAGGGGCAGGCGATAGCGGTTTATACCTACGATGTAGGCAAGACGGAAAGCAAAGTGGAGGAGGCGTTGCTCCGCCCCGAGATGGCGCGAATGGACGCTATCATCGGTCCGGCGTACAGCGCACAAGTGGCAAGGGTGGCAAATTTCTTGCGGCAAGACAGTATTTCGCGGCAAGACAGCGTGTTTATGGTTGTGCCGTTTATATCCCGCGTGGAAGGGATAGAAGAGAACCCGTTTGTGCTGCAGTTTAACCCCTCGGAACAGGCAGAAGCCGAGCGGTTGGCGCAATACCTGTCCGAGAAGAGCGACAGCGTGCGTTGCGTGTTGGTCGAACCACGGGAAGACGAGACACTGCCTGCCGGTATTGCCGCCCTGCACCGCGCTTTGAAAACCTACCGTGTGCCGACAAGCACCGTTTCGATACGCGCCTTGCTGACGGATTCCATAGAGGGGGTGTTCGATACGGAGCGGGAGAATATTGTGGTATTCAACACCGAGCGGTGGAGCCATCTGCAAACCCTGATGCCGCATTTGCTGGCAGCACAAAGGCAATACCCGGTTACGCTGCTGTCGCACTATGCGTGGCAGAAAGAACAGGTGATGTTGCCGCAAATCTACACTTCCGTATTTAGGGTGCAACCCCAAGTGAGCGAGGACTATGAGGAGAATTACCGGTTGTATTTCGGACATACTTTGTCGTCGTGGCTGCCGCGCTTTGACCTGTTGGGGTATGACCTGACCCGACAAACCCTGCAACTCCTGTCCCAGCAAAAAGCCCGTATCGGCACGCAAGAGGAACTCCTGCAGCACACTTATTGGGGGCTGCAATCCAATATCCGTTATGAGCGCGTGGGGGAACAAGGCGGTTGGGAGAACCGGAATATACAAGTAATCCGCCGATGAAACCGAGGAAACATATCGTGTTGTGGGGGCTGTGGCTGTGCAGCGTGGGAGTGATGGCACAACCTCGTTTGCGTACACCCGAAATGTATGTCGGGGCGCACGGAGGCGCTACGGCATCAATGGTGTATTTCACGCCAGAGGTGGCAGGTGTCAGCCCGCTCAACCCTGCCTTCTCCCCCTTCGGAGGCTTGGTGTTCCGCTATGCGGGGCACAAGGTGTGTGCCGTGCAAGTGGAGGTGAACTATATGCAACGGGGGTGGCGCGAAGTGGTGGCGGCTACCGAAAGCACGCAGGCCGTGGACTATCGGCGTCGGTTGCACTATGTGGAAGTACCGTTTCTCATGCACCTGTATTTCGGGGGAGAACATTGGCGGGGATTCCTGAATTTGGGACCGCAGGCAGGGTATTGTATCGGGGACAAAGCAAGCGGAACGACAAGGGATGAGGGCTATCAATATAAGCCTGTCACACAGAAATTCGACTGGGGATTGGCCGGCGGTATCGGTTTCTATTACCGACATGCACGCGTGGGGCTGTTTCAGTTGGAGGCACGGTTTAACTATAGTTTGGGCGCGATATATCCGGTGCGAAAGACCGATTACTTTAGTTTTGCCAATGCGATGGATTTGAGTATCGGCTTGGCATATATGTGGCAAATAAAGGGACGATGACCTGTTTGATAATACGCTTTGGCTCGATAGGCAATGTGGCAATGAGTGTTCCCGTAATAACCTCGTTGAGCCGCAACTATCCGCAAGACAACTTTGTGGTGGTGTCGAAGCACCGTCTGTCGCCGCTCTTCTACGGGTTGCCGAATGTGCAATGCTATGAGGCGGATTTGGGGCGCGGGGCAAAGTCAATCCTGCAGGTGTATTGGGAGTTGCGCGCCTATTCGATTGATGCCGTGTTCGATTTGCAGGATACCTTGCGCTCGTGGGTGTTGCGTATGCTGTTCCGACTGAACGGGAAAAGTGTGTATGTCATTGATTACGGCAGAGCCGAGAAACGCCATGTGGTGGTGCGGGGCTATAAGCACAGTACGCCCCTCAAGACGGAGTTTCAACGCTATGCCGCCACTTTCGACCTGGCAGGACTGCGGACGGATACGGCGTTTAAGGCGATACCGGTGAATGAGTGTGCGCGGCAAAAAGTTGTGGAGCGATTGGGCGAAAAGACGGGCTTTTGGATAGGCATTGCGCCCTTCGCCAAAAGCAAGAGCAATATATTGCCACCGCGTATCGTGAAAGAGGTGATAGGCTATTACAGCCGGCAGGAGAGCACGAAAGTATTCCTGTTCGGAGCCGGTCGTATCGAGTGTGAGGTGTTGCGGCAATGGGCAAGCCTGTATGAAAATGTAATCAGTGTGGCAGGTGTGCTGCCGATGGAGGAGGAATTGGAACTGATGCGGCAGTTGGATGTGATGGTCGGTATGGATTCCGCCAACCAACATTTGGCCGCCTTGGTGGGAACACGGAAAGTGAGTGCATGGTGCGGGACCCACCCCATCATGGGGTTTGCGGCATGGAACCAGCCCGAAACGGACCGGGTGCAACGCAATTTGAGTTGCCGCCCGTGTACAGTGCACGGGACAAAGAAGTGCAAGTACCGTAATTTCGCCTGCACCGATATATCTGCACAACAGATAATAGAAACAGTAGATAACAGAAATAGTTAAGTTTTATGATGGGAAGGATAATATCAATAGCCAATCAAAAGGGCGGGGTCGGCAAGACCACAACCGCGATTAACTTGGCAGCGGCATTGGCAGGGCTTGGAAAGCAAGTCCTGCTGGTGGACGCTGACCCGCAAGCCAACGCCTCTTCGGGGTTAGGCGTGGAGATTAGAGATTTGGACAAGACCGTTTATGAGTGTTTAGTAACGGACATAGAGCCCCAAACGGCTATCCTGCATACGGAGGTGGAGCGGTTAGACCTTATCCCCTCGCATATCGACTTGGTCGGGGCAGAGATAGAAATGCTGAATTTGGAGGATAAGGAGAGGCGGCTGAAAGGTATGCTGACGCCCTTGCGGGCGGACTACGACTATATCTTGGTGGATTGCTCCCCCTCATTGGGACTGATTACTATCAATGCGCTGACTGCCAGCGATAGCGTAATTATACCGGTGCAGTGCGAGTTCTTTGCCTTGGAGGGAATAGCCAAGTTGCTCAATACCATCAAGATAATCAAGTCGAACCTGAACCCGTCGTTGCAGGTGGAAGGCTTCTTGCTTACCATGTATGACGGGCGGCTCCGGCTGTCGATGCAAGTGCACGACGAGGTGCGGCGGCACTTTGGTAATTTGGTATTCGACACCGTTATTGCCCGCAATGTACGCTTGAGCGAGGCTCCAAGCCACGGAATGTCGGTAATAGAATACGACAAAAGTAGCAAGGGCGCAAAGAACTATATATCGTTGGCAAAAGAATTGGTTAGGAGGACAACGCAAGTATGAAAAAGACTTTAGGATTAGGGCGCGGTTTAGACGCCTTGATAGACACTACGCACATCGCAACCAGTGGGTCATCGTCCATCAATGAGATAGCCTTAGCGGATATATATGCCAATCCCGACCAGCCCCGCCATACCTTTGATGAGGATGCCTTGGAGGAGTTGGCGCAGTCCATACGCGAGCACGGGGTTATCTCGCCCATCACGCTTCGCAAGGATGACGACAACCGCTATATGATTATTGCGGGTGAACGGCGTTTCCGTGCAGCGAAATTGGCGGGGTTGGACACGATACCCGCTTATATCCGTACAGCGAAGGACGAACAGGTGATGGAATGGGCGTTGATAGAGAATATCCAACGCGAAGACTTGGACGCCATTGAGATAGCCCTTGCCTATCAGCGGTTGATGGACGACTACAACCTCACGCAGGAGCGTATGTCGGAGCGGGTAGGGAAGAAGCGAGCCACGGTTGCCAATTATTTGCGCCTGCTCAAGTTGCCGGCAGAGATACAACTGGGTATCAAGGAGAAGAAGATAGATATGGGGCATGCGCGTGCCATATTGGGGTCGCCATCGCCCGAACAGCAGTTGTCCCTCTACAAGCGGATATTGCAAAACGGCTTGTCGGTGCGGCGCGTGGAGGAGATTGTGAGTGCCAACAAAGCCGCAAAGCCGCAAGCCAAAAAGCCGAGCGACTATGCCGAGCAGCAGCAGTTTCTGACGCAGCATTTGGGCAAAGAGGTGAAGATTACTGCCCATAAACTGACGATAACTTTCCGCACTCCCAAGGAATTGGAGGAGTTAATAGAGCGATTGCGTTGAAAAGGTGGGTGTATTGTATAGGGCTTTGTCTGCTGTCTTGTACCTTGTGGGCGCAAGGGGCTACAGATACGCTTGCCTATGTCCATACGACCGATACCGCCGCATTGACCAATGAGGAGATAGACCGCTTGTTTTGGAAACCTGACCCAATTCGCGCCGTCTGGTTGGGGGCTATCGTCCCGGGATTGGGGCAGATATACAACCGCAGTTATTGGAAACTACCTATTGTGTATGGCGGCTTTATGGGGTGTGCTTATGCCATTACATGGAATAGCACACAATATGAAAGTTATAAGCAGGCATATCGGGATATCTATTACGACATTGCGGACGGGACAGTGTCGGACGACCCGACAAAGTCGTATAACGCCATTCTTCCGAATGGGTACACCATAGAGCGTATGGGCGGTGCCGAAACATATAAAACCCGTCTGAATGATTGGCAGAATGCTTCACGCCGCTATCGCGATATATCCATATTGGCCGCTGTGTTGGTGTATGCGTTGACTTTGGTGGACGCCTATGTGGATGCCCAGTTGTTTGACTTTGATATTTCGCCCGACCTCAGTATGGATGTGACTCCGCAGATGTATTATGACCTGCAGCATCCGCGTACGGCAGAGGTGAAAGTAGCCATAAAGTTTTGATGAGAACGAGAATGATAGGGTTGTGTTGCCTGTTGGTGGGCGGCTTGTGTTTGTTTGCACAGGATATGACGCCGACAGACAGCATAGTGGGTGCAGACACCGATACGCTCGCGTCCCGTGAGCAGGATATATGGGAAACGGATAGCAGCGAGGTGGAGTTGCCTGTTTTCTTTGATGAGGCGTTGGCGAAGATAGCGTTCAAGATAGAATGTGTATCCGATACGCTGATTACCGAGTTGCCGGACTCTGTCTATAAGGCGCGTTTGCAAGCTCTGCCGTTTGTGGTGGAGGTTCCTTACAACCCTTTGGTGCGGCGGTATATTTTGCGCTACATCAAGCATACCCCGCGTCAGTTGGCGGCTTTGCAGCAGCGCAAGCAGTATTATTTCCCCTTGTTTGAAGATGTGTTGGGGCGGTACGGATTGCCCTATGAGTTGTGCTACCTGCCCGTGATAGAGTCTGCTCTCAATCCACAAGCCCATTCGCCGATGGGAGCCGCCGGTTTATGGCAGATTATGCCTTCTACGGGCAAGAAATACGGATTGGAAATCAACTCGCTGGTCGATGAGCGTATGGACCCGTTGCGCTCTACGGAGGCAGCATGCCGGTTCCTGCAGGTGTTGTACAATATATTTGGAGATTGGAACTTGGCAATAGCAGCCTACAATTGCGGTCCGGGCAATGTGAATAAGGCCATTCACCGTGCCGATGGGAAACGGGACTTTTGGAGTATCTACGAATACCTGCCTCGCGAGACGCGCGGCTATCTGCCGATATTCATTGCGGCGGCATACGTGATGAACTATGCAGATTTGCACGGGATATGCCCCGCCGATGGGGATATGACGATGTTGGTGGATACTATCATGACCGATCAACGGCAACACTTCAAGCAGATAGCGGATAACTTGGATGTCAGCATCGCCGAACTGCGTCGGTTGAATCCGCAGTATGCCCGTGATATTTTGCCCGGTGGCAAGATGTATGCGTTGTGCTTGCCCATTGATAAAACGGGAGCCTATATCGACAAGCAGGATACGATACTTGCCTATCAGGCGCAGGAGTTGCTCTGCAGCCGCAGGGCCGAAATAGATATGCTGCACAAGACAAACATTGGCGGGGGCTATTCCGTCAATGGCATTACCTACTACAAGGTGAAACAAGGCGACACTTTGAGCGGCATCGCCCAGAAGTTCCATGTGTCCGTACGCCAACTCAAGGCGTGGAACGGCTTGCACTCCGACTTGATACGACAGGGGCAGAAACTGCGCGTCAGCAAGGTTGCGTAGCGGTTTTTACATTGCTATATAATAATTTCCGACATGGAGGCTTGTTGTTTGAACCATTGGTAGAAGGCGCGGTTCATCTGTATCGCAGGGGCAGAGAAAGTAATACGGTTCTGTTTCTCTTTGTCAAATACATCGATTGCTAATAATATATTCCCCCGATTGGCTTCGCATTGCGTTGCCAATTCATTGATAAAGACGGCATCTATCGCTTCAACAGGGACTTGCATGGTGAACGAGGTGATACGCTTTTGGGCATCCTGCAGCAAGTCCACTTGTTGTACGGAAAACTCGTATTCTGCTTTATCTGCTGGTGCGGGACGGAAATAGGGGCGTCCCTTGCCGCGCTGCTGGATACTACCGGTTATGAGAACGGGCACATTGGGTTTGAGTAGCGGCGAGAAGCGTTGGTAGATGTCGCCAAACAGCGTGAGATTATAACTGCCCGTATAGTCCTCAACCACATATCTGCCATACGGATTGCCTTTCTTCGATACCGCCTGTGTACTCTCTACCACGATACCGCCAAGCAGAACCGCTTTATCTTCGTGCTGTTGTATCCATTCCAAAGGAGATAGCAGATTCGGCTCGCCGTCCATACTATCCGCATCATCCACAGCGTCGCTGTCGGTTTCGGAGGCGGCTTCCCGTCCCTCTGCTGTCCGCCAAGCCTCAAAGCGCGTCAGTTGCTCTGCCGTGATGGTGCAGACATGGTTCATCTCAAATTCCCATTCGTCCAAGGGGTGTGCCGAGAGGTAGATACCAATGAGAGCCTTCTCACGGTTCAGCAGTTCAATGGGTGCCCAATGGAGGGCTTGAGGCAGGTCGGGGCGTTTGATATCCACGCCCATACCGCCTCCCAAATCGCCAAACAAGGAATTCTGCTGCTCCGCCTTATCCTGTCGGAAGCGGTTCCCGTAGCGGATGAGAGTGTCTAAGATGGCTTCGCCTTTGTCGGTTGTTCCGAAAAGTTGTTCGCGGTATAGCCCCTCAAAGCAACCGAATGCACCCGATAATGCGAGGCTCTCCATGGCTTTTCGGTTGCAAGCTTGCAGGTTTACGCGTTCTACAAAATCGTAGATGTCTTTGTACTTGCCATTCTGTTCGCGCTCGCGAATGACGGCCTCCACAGCCCCTTCACCGATACCTTTTATGCCGCCTAACCCAAAACGGATATTGCCATGAGTGTTTACGGTAAAGTTGAGTTCCGACTCGTTTACATCGGGTTCTAACACCTTAATACCCATCGCCTTACACTCATCCATGAGTTTGGTCACACTCTTGATGTTGTCCTTTGAGATAGTCAGGTTGGCTGCCATAAACTCGGCGGGGTAATGCGCCTTAAGGTATGCCGTCTGGTATGCCACCCACGAATAGCAGGCGGCGTGCGACTTGTTGAAGGCATAAGAGGCGAATTTTTCCCAGTCTGTCCATATCTTGTTGAGCACTTTCTCGTCGTACCCGTTGGCTTTGCCGCCCGCCATGAACTTGCCTTTCAGTTCTTGCAGGATAGCCATCTGCTTCTTACCCATCGCCTTACGCAGTTTGTCGCTTTCACCACGGGTGAAATTCGCCAACAGACGCGAGAGAAGCATGACCTGCTCTTGATAGACCGTAACGCCGTACGTATCCTTTAGGTACTTCTCCATGATAGGAATGTCATAGGTAACGGGCTCCTGCCCCTGCTTGCGGCGAATGAACTGCGGGATATAGTCCATTGGTCCCGGACGATAGAGAGCGTTCATGGCGATGAGGTCGCCCATAACGGTAGGTTTGAGTTCGCGCAGGTTCTTGCGCATACCGGCAGACTCGAACTGGAATATGGCAGTGGTACGCCCCTCTTGAAATAACTTGTAGGTCTCGGGGTCTTCTCTCGAGATATGGTCAATATCCACCTCCTCGCCGCGGGCTTTGCGGATATTGTTCAAACACTCCTTGATGATAGTCAGCGTCTTCAGCCCCAAGAAGTCCATCTTGATGAGTCCGACACTCTCTACCACATGCCCGTCATACTCGGTAACGAGTACGCGTTTTCCGGTTTCTTTGTCTTCTACGGTACTCAATGGGGCATATTTGGTCAGGTCGTCGGCTCCTATGATAACACCGCAAGCGTGAATGCCCACTTGGCGTATGGTGTCTTCCAACTGCGCGGCATAGTGGAGCAGGGAGGCACTCTCTTTGTCATCGCCGTGGAGCATAGCCCGCAATTCGTCCACATACTTGTAGCAGTTTGGCAAGTTTACTTTGGGTGATTTGCCTTTCTCGTCCTTAATGTTATCGGGGAAGTTCTCGGGGACAAGTGCTTTAATGGCATTGACCTTGGCGAGCGGCACACGCTGTACACGCCCCACATCCGCTAATGCCGACTTGGCTGCCATGGTGCCGTAAGTAATGATGTGTGCGACATGGGTACGCCCGTATTTCTCGCTCACCCAATCCAACACCCTGCCGCGTCCTTCATCGTCGAAATCGGTGTCAATATCGGGTAGGCTGATACGGTCGGGATTAAGGAATCGTTCAAACAGCAGGTCGTACTCCAACGGGTCTAAATCCGTGATGTGCAGGCAGTAGGCGACCACGGAACCGGCGGCACTACCACGACCGGGACCAACACTCACCCCCAACTCTTCACGCGCCGCGCGGATAAAATCCATTACGATGAGGAAATAACCAGGGAAACCCATCGTCTTCATGATATGCAGTTCGTAGCGGATGCGCTCGTCCTGTTCGTGCGTGAGGGTTTCGCCGTAGCGTTTCTTGGCACCTTCGTAAGTAAGCAATTTCAGATAGTCGGCTTCCAATTTGATACGGTAGAGTCTGTCGTAGCCGCCTAATTTATGGATTTTTGCCTCGGCCTCTTCTTGCGACAGGACGACATGACCGTGTTCGTCCTGCGTGAACTCGTCGAACAACTCTTGCTCGGTAAAGCGTTGGTGGTATTCCTCTTCAGTACCGAACTCTTCGGGGATAGGGAATTTGGGCATGATAGGCTCGGAGTTAAGGTCATAGACTTCCACCTTGTCCACAATCTCTTGGGTGTTTTCCAAGGCTTCGGGGAGGTCGGCAAACCGTTGTTGCATCTCTTCCGGAGTCTTCAGCCACTCCTGTTTGGTGTAGTGCATACGGTCGGCATCGCTTAGAAAATGGTTGGTGCTGATGCAAATCAACCGGTCGTGTGCCTCTGCGTCCTCTTCATTCACAAAGTGGGCATCGTTGGTACAGATGATTTTGACATGGTATTTCTTGGCAAGTTCAATGAGCACGGGGTTTACCTCGCGTTGCCGCTGATAGACCTCTTGGTCGCCTCCGGGCTTGTCGGTCTGGTGGCGTTGCAACTCGATATAGTAGTCTTCCCCAAACAGATTTTTGAACCATTGAACGGTCTTCTCGGCTTCGGCAAACCGTTGCTCTGTAGGGGTATTGGCGGGAGCCGCTAATCCCTCTAATATCTTTTGCGGCAACTCACCGCCCAAGCACGCCGAGGAGCAGATAATCCCCTCGTGATATTGCGTCAGCAGTTCTTTGTCGATACGGGGTGTGCGGTAGAAACACTCATCCATAAAACTCTCGCTGACGATTTTGCAGAGGTTGCGATAGCCCTGTATATTCTTGGCCAGCAAGATAAGATGCCAACCGCTGATATCTACCGTGTATTGTTTACCTTCGGCATTAACGGCACGCAAGTCTTTGTCGCGCAATAGGCGTCCGCGGCGTGCGCAGTAGGTCTCTACGCCCACAATGGGCTTGAAAGGCACAAAAGGCTGCTTTGTAAAGGACTCGCCTTTGTCGGCAGCGGCTTGAGCAAGTTCGGCTTGACGAACTTCCCAGGCTTCCCTGTTCTTCTTGTTTACTTTTTGGCAGTAATCCAAAAACTCCTTGATACCGTACATGTTGCCATGGTCGGTCAGGGCAATGGCATTCATACCGCTGCGCAGGCACTTGTCAACGAGGTTGGGAACTTTGGACATTCCGTCCAATATCGAGTAGTGGGAGTGAACATGAAGGTGTGTAAACGGCATAAGTATCTGGTGTCTGAATTTGTGTGCAAAGATAGATATTTTGATTGGTATTGGCAAGCACGGCGCAAGTTTTTTTTAGCGATGGTAAATGATTGTTCGGTCTAATATCCGTGTTTGCGTATGCGCAGAAAAAGCAGTACTTTTCTCTTCGTATTTCTCGCGGGATATTGCCGAGTTCTGGCGGCGGTGGCATATCTCGCTGACCACTTGGTTTCGGGACTATGTGTATATTCCCTTGGGCGGCAGTCGCCCGACCGTGCCGGCGCGTGTGCAGAACAAAGAGGCGTACAAGCGGGCAATCGTGGTGCGCAATACTTTTATTATTTTCTTGCTGTCGGGGTTCTGGCACGGAGCAAATTGGACTTGTTGGGGGCGCAAATACGCAAGGATTTTCGACTGGAATAATAGCGACACAAAAACGCATATTGCCGCTATCGTTTGGAGAGAGAAAACGCTATTTTTGGGGCGTTTTTTTGTTACGAGTTGGTAACGAGTTCCTAACGAGTTGGTAACGAATTTCGAGAGACTGGTATAAGACTGCTATAAGAGAGGTATAAGGAAAGTGTAAGGAAGAGAAAACGCTGCCTAAGGGTGGGGTGTCGCCACGGACAACGAAGCCGATGAGGAAAAGGAGTTTGCAGGTTCGCATAAAAAAGAGTACCTTTGCCGCACCATTTGGGGAAAGGGAAAAATCGTATGACACAAGACCAACAAATCTTTGACATTATCCGCCGAGAGCGGGAGCGTCAGACCAAGGGCATCGAACTGATTGCCAGTGAGAACTTTGTGAGCGAGCAAGTCTTGCAAGCCATGGGCAGCGTCCTTACCAATAAGTACGCCGAAGGATACCCCGCCAAACGATACTACGGCGGCTGCGAGATGGTGGACGAAAGTGAGAATATCGCTCGCGAAAGACTGCGCCAACTCTTCCAAGCCGAATATGTGAATGTGCAGCCCCACTCCGGTGCGCAAGCCAATATGGCTGTCTTTCTCGCTTGTCTCCATGCCGGCGACTCTTTCCTCGGACTCAATTTAGCACACGGCGGGCACCTCAGTCATGGTTCTGCCGTGAACTTTTCGGGTATTATGTACCACGCCCTCGCCTACAATGTGCGCGAGGATACCGGACGCGTGGACTACGAACAGTTGGAGCAGGTTGCCCGCGAGAACCGTCCGAAACTTATCATTGCCGGTGCGAGCGCATACAGCCGCGAATGGGACTATGCACGCATCCGCAAAGTGGCGGATGAGATAGGGGCTATCTTCATGGTCGATATGGCACACCCCGCCGGTCTTATTGCCGCAGGCCTATTAGACAACCCCGTGCGCTACGCCCATATTGTAACTTCCACTACCCACAAGACCCTGCGGGGACCGCGTGGCGGCGTTATCCTGATGGGCAAAGACTTTCCGAACCCGTGGGGCAAGACAACCCCCAAAGGCGAAATCAAGCCGATGTCCGCTATCCTTGATTCCGCTGTGTTCCCCGGCGTGCAGGGCGGTCCGTTGGAACACATCATTGCCGCGAAAGCCGTTGCATTCTATGAGGCACTGCAACCCGAATTCAAAGTGTATCAGCAGCAGGTGAAACGCAACGCCGCCGTTATGGCGCAGCAGTTCATAGAGAAGGGATATAAAATTATTTCCGACGGTACGGACAACCACTCTATGTTGGTGGACCTGCGTACCAAATACCCCGACCTGACCGGCAAGGTGGCTGAGAAAGCCTTGGTTGCTGCAGACATCACGACCAATAAGAATATGGTTCCTTTTGACAACCGTTCCGCTTTTCAGACTAGCGGACTGCGGTTCGGCACACCCGCTATTACCACGCGGGGCTTGAAAGAGGATAAAATGGCGTGGATTGTTGATCTCATCGACACCGTGCTGCGCGACCCCGAAAACAATACCACGATTGCCGCAGTGCGCGAGGAAGTGAATCGCGAGATGAACCAATATCCGTTGTTTGCATGGTAAGTCTGCTTGGGCTTACACAAGAGGAACTCAACGAGGTTGCCCTCGAGGTGGGACTGCCACGCTTCGCAGGTAGGCAACTCGCGGAATGGTTGTACAAACGACGGGTCTCCTCCTTTGACGCAATGACCAATCTGTCGTTGCGCGGACGGGAAGCCCTCAAACAGCGTTATACTATCGGACGGCATGCACCCGTTGCACAAGCGCAGTCCGAAGACGGCACGCGCAAGTATCTGTTTCAGGTGGGAGGACAGTGCATTGAAGCCGTTTATATCCCCGAAGAGGACAGGGCGACACTTTGCGTAAGCACGCAAGCCGGTTGCAAGATGGGTTGCAGGTTCTGCATGACCGGTACACTCGGCTTTCATGGGCAGTTGGAGGCTGCCGAGATACTGAATCAGATTTTCTCCATTCCGGAGGCGGAGCGTCTGACAAACATTGTCTATATGGGCGAGGGTGAACCGATGGACAACCTTGAAAATGTGTTGCGTTCTCTGCAGGTAATGACCGCTCCGTGGGGCTGTGCATGGTCGCCCAAACGCATTACGGTGTCGTCGGTGGGGCTGCCCGAAGGACTGAGGCTGTTCCTTCGACAAACCGAGTGTCATCTCGCTATTTCGCTGCATAACCCTTTCCACACGGAACGGCAGAGTATCATGCCCATTGAGCGGGTGCACCCTGTTGCAAAGACCCTTGCGCTGCTGCGCGAATACGACTGGTCGCACCAACGGCGCGTGAGCATAGAGTATATCTGCTGGCACGGTTGGAACGACACACCCAAGCACGCTCAAGAACTACTGCGCGTGCTGCGAGGACTGAACTGCCGCGTGAACTTAATCCGTTTTCATGCGGGCGTGGAACAGGCGTTTCCAGATAGTGATGAGGCGCAAATGGAATGGTTGCGCGATTACCTGACACAGCACGGCATAACGACCACCATTCGGCGTAGCCGCGGAGAGGATATTCTCGCCGCTTGCGGTATGTTGGTCAATGCCCTTCAATACAGTAAAGAATAATAGACAGATTATGGCATTTTTGGGTTTGTTCGGTAAAGAGAAGACCGATAGTTTGGACAAAGGCTTAGCCAAAAGCAATGAATCCGTTCTCAGCAAGATAGGACGGGCTATCGCCGGTAAGACGACCGTCGATGACGATGTGTTGGACGATTTGGAGGAGGCGTTGATTACTTCCGATGTCGGCGTGGAGACGACCCTGCGTATCATCGAGCGTATTCAGGCACGCGTCAAACACGACAAGTATGTAGGTACTGCGGAACTCAATCGTATTCTCGTGGAAGAAATTGTTGCGCTCCTTGCGGAAAACAGCACGGTCACCTTTGGGGACTTCGATGCTCCGCTGCCGTACAAACCGTATGTAATCATGGTTGTCGGGGTGAACGGAGTGGGTAAGACGACCACTATCGGGAAGTTGGCATATCAGTACAAGCAAGCCGGTAAGAAGGTCTTCCTCGGTGCTGCAGACACCTTTCGGGCTGCCGCCGTAGAACAACTGTGCATCTGGGGAGAACGCGTGGGCGTGCCGGTTATCAAGCAGCAACAAGGTTCAGATCCCGCCAGTGTTGCCTACGATACTCTTGCATCGGCGAAAGCCAATGATGCCGATGTTGTATTGATTGACACGGCAGGTCGTCTGCACAACAAAGTAAACCTGATGAACGAACTGACGAAAATCAAAAGCGTTATGCAGAAAATCGTACCCGACGCACCGCACGATGTGATGCTTGTTCTTGACGGCAGTACAGGACAGAACGCCTTTGAACAAGCGAAGCAGTTTACGCGTGCCACGCAAGTCAGTTCGCTCGCCATTACCAAGTTGGACGGCACGGCTAAGGGAGGCGTGGTTATCGGCATCAGCGACCAATTCAAAATCCCGGTACGCTATATCGGTATCGGCGAGAAGATGACAGACCTCCAAGTCTTTGACCGTGAGGCGTTTGTGCGCTCGCTGCTCAAGATAGAGTAGGGGGCGGCGCGGCGTTTGTGTGGCGGTGCTACCGGATATGGCGGCGGTTGAGTTGCTGTTGGTAGCGGCGTGCGGCAGCGGCGTGCTGGGCGTAAGTGGACGAAAAGATGTGCGTGCCCGAGAAGTCGGCGTTGGCACACATGTACAAGTAATTGGTCCGGGGTGCTGTCAGTACGGCGTCGATAACATCGGGGCGCGGAAGACGAATGGGACCCGGCGGTAGTCCGCGGTACTTGTAGGTGTTGTAGGGAGAGTCGTACTCCAAATGTTGTTTTAGCACCCTTCGCATTGAAAAGTCGCCTATGGCGTAGATGACCGTAGGACACGCCTGCAAAGGTATGCCTTTGCGCAGACGGTTGAGGTAAATGGATGCGATGACGGGGTATTCGTCGTCCTTGTTTGTTTCGGATTCGATAATGGAGGCGATGGTCATGACCTCTGCGGGAGTGAGGTGCAAGGCTCGGGCTTGCGCCGTACGCTGTTCGTTCCAGAAGCGTAGATATTCCTTGTACATACGGGCAAAGAGTTGATCTGCCGTAATCGTCCAATAGACCTCGTAGGTGTTCGGAATGAACAAGCATACTGCTGTCTCCGGACGCAGATAGTACGCCTGCAGATATTCCGCCGAATCCAAACGGACTTTGATGGAAAGGGAGTCCGTAAGCAGATGGTTGCCCAAATAGCCTGCCAACTGCTCCCGTGTGCGGATGCGTTGTGTCAGCGTCAGGCGTATCGGGCTTTGCTCTCCAAATTGCAAGCGTTGTACCAGCAAGCGGCTCCCGAATTGCGAGGGGAAACGGTAGTAGCCCGCTTTGGGGTGCGTGAACGACCGTCGCTTGGCGCATAGACGGAGCGAGAAAGACGATCCGATGCGGTAGTCTTGCTGCAAGGTAGTCAGTACGGAGTCTATAGGGGTGCCGGGATAAATGTAATAGCCATGCTCCTCGCCGTCGGTACTGCGGAAATTGCAAGTGGTAAGGCGGTAGTAAGCAACGCCGGCAATAGTGCCTGCCACGATGAGCAGAATAGCAAAGGCAGACCCAAGGAGGATGCGAGAAGATTTGTTCATACTTACAAGGGAAAAGGGATAGAAAAGGCGGGGAGTTACAAGGGAGTATGGTAGCGGTGGTATTTGGCAGGCCACGCCGCTATTCGCTGCGGCCCTTTAATGAGATAGCGTACACATTTGTCGAAGGCATAGCGCAGGCTATCCTGCCATCGCTCTTTGGGAGGCAAGTCTTTCCCGCATGCTTCGGCGCTGAAGGCAATCAGTGCGTCGATGCGCGCTTTCTGCTTGCCGGCATTCGGCTGGAAGAGGCGTACGACCATCGATGGTATGGCGTAGAAGCGTGCAAACCACGCGTGCGCGCACAGGGCGTTGCCCGCAGGATCATAGAGAATGGTGGCGATGCCGTCGGTATGCCGACGCGGCGTTAGATAGAGCGTGGTAAAGTTATCCGCCAACCAAAGAAAGAAGGCGTAATAGGGTTCGATGACCGCCGGACGGTCGAAGGTGTAGTGTCCGCCCAACGAACTGGCGTCGAAGGCGGCTATCATCTCCGCTTTGCGGTCGGTATAGCGGAAACGGCGCACCGCCTCCCGCGAGAACTTGGTGCGTATCTGCCGCAAATCAAAGATGTTGAAGAAAGGATTTGTGACAATAGGATTTCCGCTTCTCGGCAGTTCTTCCCCGCCATCCGGACAGCCCGCGCTGGCATAGCCGTTTGCCACTACATAGTCCACCAAACGAAGCACCGCCTGCGGATCGAGGAGGAAGCAGTCTTCGTCCACATTGATAGCAATGTCGCAGGCGGTATCGTCCAATATCGTATAGAAATAGCCATCGGCAGATTGGTCGGTCAGCCGTACGCAGGGGTAACCCAAGTCCTCGTAAAAACGCTTGGAAAGCGTGTATAGCCGCAAGTCAAACGAGCGGCAGAAGAATTTAATGCGGAGGGAGGAAGAAGCGGGAGTCATAACTGCGGCAAAGGTACGGCTTTGGTGGGACTTGTGCAAATCTTGCGGAAATGCGGGATTAGAACTGCACCTGAGGAGCGTGGTTGGCACCTGGCTGCGCCTCGAAATATGCCTTTTTCTCAAACCCGAACATCGAAGCAATCAGGTTCGTGGGAAAACGGCGTATCATCGTATTATAGGCGCGCGCAGTTTCGTTGAAGGTATTACGCGCGACGGTGATTCGGTTTTCCGTTCCTTCCAACTGCGACTGGAGTTCCAAAAAGTTCTGATTCGCCTTTAAGTCCGGATAATTCTCAGCGACCATCAACAGACGACCCAACGCCTGCGTGAGTTCGCTCTGTGCACTTTGGAACGCAGCCAGTTGCTCGGCGGTTGCATGTGCGGGGTCCACTACAACCTGCGTGGCACGCGCACGCGCCGAAACTACACCCTCCAAGGTGGCATTCTCGTGCTTGGCATACCCCTTGACGGTTTCTACCAAATTCGGAATCAAGTCGCTGCGCCTTTGATACTGGTTCTCGACTTGAGACCATGCCGTTGCTACACTTTCGTCCGCGCTTACTATGGCGTTGTAGCGTCCAACGCCCCACAGACAGAGGATTGCCAATACTCCCAGTACCACAATCCAAGGTAATACTTTTTTCATATTGTTATGAGTTGATTATCGGTTGGTTGTCAATAGATGGTCCGTGCTAGGGTGCAACGGTTAGAATTTGCCGCCGGCTCCGCCGCCGAAGGTACTTCCTCCGCCGAAACTTCCTCCTGAAAAGCCCCCTCCGAAGCCACCGCTGCCTCCGCTAACGGTAATGCGCATCTTTCTCGGTATCACAAAAGGCGTATCCACACGCTTGCCACAATGACGGCAATAGTATGATGTAACGCCCCTGCCCGCATGTTGGTAGGTCGCTGCTACGAGAATCTGTGAACCGGTCTTCCGGAGTTCCCGCTGACCGCATTGGGGGCAGCGTTTGGGACGGTTCGCCCACCAGACGGACACGATGAGAGGTCCTATGATAAACAGGGCGATGAACAACCCTATCCAGAGCGATTCGCCCTCGTCGGTGTCGGTATAGCCGTAGCGGTTTGTGACGGAAGAGGCGTTGCGCAGTTCCTCCGGTGCTTCGCCGTCGGTGCATCGTTCGTAGATACGCAATGCTCCCACGCACAGACCTTCCGAGTAATCGCCCCGACGCAACAAGGGCATTATGTCGGTTTCGATAATACGCTTGCAGACAGCATCGGTGAGGATGCCCTCTATTCCCCCGCCTGTCATAATGCGCACATCACGCGACTCCAACGCCAAAAAGAGTAAGACCCCCGTATTCTTCCCCTCCTTTCCGATCCCCCACCGCTGAAACAGTTCGTACGAGAAATCGAAAGCGTCGTACGCGCCGATCGCATCCAAAGCGACCACGCACAGTTCCACCCCCGTAGCCGCCTCCAAACGCGCTGCACATTGGTTCAGATACTGCGCGTCGTCGGACGAAACAATGCCCGAAGGATTGCAGACATAGTTGGCTTGCCCCTCCTGCTTCGGATTAGGCACCGTTTGCGGCGTGTAGGAAGCCGCACCAACGGACAAGGCTACCCACAACAAGGGCAGAGCAGAGAAGATATGCCGAAGCGTTTGCATGGATCGTTGGTTCGTTTCCGGCTGCAAAGGTAATGCTTTTCCGGCAAATGGGCAAATGGAGGGAGAAGACCTCTCCAAGGGAGGGTATCTGGGGAAGGCGGAGAGGGTCTTTTTAGGGGAATATTTGCAGGAATAAAATAATATCTATACCTTTGCGGTGTTTTTCCCGCAGGTGTGGACATATCCCTTCGGGAAATCTGTAATGGTATCTTATCTGCTACTCTATCTCTTCTTAGCCTTAGGCATCTCTTTTCTGTGCAGCCTCCTGGAGGCAACCCTGCTCTCCACCACGCTCTCGTACATCACACTCCGCGAAGAGGAAGGCTACAAGCCTGCCAAACTCATGAAACGCTTCAAGACGGAAACAGAGCGTCCGTTAGCGGCTATCCTCTCACTCAACACCATAGCCAACACCGTAGGCGCGGCGGGAGTGGGACAACAAGCGTCCGCTGTGTTCGGCAGCCAATGGTTCGGAGTCGCCTCGTTCACGATGACCCTGCTCATACTGGTTTGCTCGGAGATAATCCCAAAGACCATCGGAACACTCTACTGGAAGCGGCTTATGGGCTTTGCCGCCTATGTCATCCGCGTACTCATCATTATCATGTACCCTATCGTTAAGTTGCTGGAACTCATCTCACGGCTGTTCCCCGAATCGGACGAGGCATCGGTCAGCCGCGAAGAAGTGATTGCCATGGCCAATGTGGGGGAAGAAGAAGGCGTGATAGAAGAAGATGAGAACAAGATAATCCGCAATGTCATGCGACTGAACGAAGTAAAAGCCTACGAGGTGATGACACCCCGCGTGGTGGCTGCCATTGCGCCCGAAAAGATGACCCTCAAAGAATATTACGACAGCGACCGATACGATCACTTCTCGCGTATCCCCGTGTATGCAGACTCGCCAGAGTTTATTACGGGCTATGTGTTGCGCGATGACGCGTTGGAGGACTTGACAGAAGATAACTTCCAAAAGACTTTGGGCGAAATAAAGCGTCCGTTGCCGTATTTCCAAGAGGAAATGACGGTGAATGATATCTTTGATAAAATGCTCAAAGAAAAGTCCCAAATCGGTGTTATCATCGATGAATACGGCTGCTTCCAAGGAATTCTCACCTTGGAAGATGTGATAGAAACCATCTTCGGGTTGGAAATCATCGACGAGATGGATGTCGTTACCGATATGCAGGCGTACGCCCGCGAGCGGTGGCAGCAACGGCAGAAACGCTTCAAGCCCCTTGCCGCCAAAGAGAACGCACTGCCCACCACCACGACAACGGCTACACAGGATACGCCCTCCGACACAGAAGCCGCTCCCGAGAAAAAGAAATAGAAACTGCTATCCCATAGCCCCGTCAACGGGTATCACCTGACCCGATACATACGATGACAGGTCGGACGCAAGGAAGAGGGCGACAGACGCTACCTCTTCCACGCTGCCTGCACGGCGCATAGGTATCATCTTCACCGTGGCTTCACGCACCGACTCCGGCAGGGCTTGCGTCATGTCGGTCAGAATGTAGCCCGGTGCAATAGCGTTCACCCGAATGTTACGCCCCCCGAGTTCCTTGCCCAATGACTTGACCAAGCCGATGATACCCGCCTTGGAGGCGGCATAGTTCGCCTGTCCTGCGTTGCCGGCTATACCCACGATAGAGGACATGGCAATGATACTGCCCGCGCGTTGGCGCATCATCTGCGGCGCGGCGGCGTGGCAGTAGTTGAAGACCGACTTGAGGTTGGTATGAATGACGGCATCCCATTGCTGTTCGGTCATACGCAGCAGCAAAGTGTCGCGAGTAATGCCCGCGTTGCAGACCAGAATGTCTAACTTGCCAAAGTCGGCAACCACTTGATTGATAATCCTATGCGCTGACTCGAAATCGGACGCGTCCCCCGCATGGAAGACTCCGCGCACGCCAAGGGTCTGTAATTCGGTAAGCAACGACTCCGCCGCCTCGTCATGACGAAAGTCCGTGAAAGCGATGTTACACCCCTGACGGGCAAACAGCAACGCAATGGCGCGACCGATTCCGCGCGAGGCACCTGTGATAAGGGCTGATTTTCCTTGTAATAGCATAGTTATTTACGATTTACGATGGGTTGGGGTTGGCATGACACCATTGTCCGCCAAGCATTTGGCGATTTTTGGTGAGCATTATTGTTGAGAGGATTTGAGCCAACGGTCAAGCCAGGCAAAGAAAGTGCGCTGCCAGAGTATGCCGTTCTGCGGCTGCAAGACCCAGTGGTTCTCATCGGGGAATATCAAGAGTTCGGCAGGAATACCGCGCATCTTGGCGGCATCAAAAGCCGCCATTCCTTGGTTGGCAAGGATACGATAGTCCTTCTCGCCGTGAATACAGAGAATGGGCGTGTCCCACTTATCGACAAATTTGTGCGGCGAGTTGGCGAAAGTGCGCTGCGCAATTTTGTTGTCCTTGTCCCAATACGCGCCACCCATGTCCCAGTTGGCGAACCATTTCTCTTCGGTTTCGAGGTATTGCATCTCCATATTGAAGATACCGTCGTGCGCGATAAAGGCCTTGAAGCGTTTGTCGTGGTGTCCGGCAAGCCAGTACACGCTGAATCCGCCAAAGGAGGCTCCCACGCAGCCGAGGTGCTGCTTGTCCACATAAGGCTCGTTCTGCACGAACTCGTCGATAGCGGTCAGGTAGTCGTGCATACACTGTCCGCCGTAGTCACCGCTAATCGCCTCGTTCCACTCTTTGCCGAACCCGGGGAGACCGCGCCGATTGGGCGCAATGATGATATAGTCGTTTGCTGCCATCATCATGAAGTTCCAACGGTAACTCCAGAACTGGCTGACGGGCGATTGGGGACCACCCTCGCAATAAAGGAGGGTGGGGTACTGCTTGAGAGGATTGAAATGCGGCGGATATATGACCCAAGTCAGCATATTCTTGCCGTCCGTTGTCCTTTGCCAGCGGGGTACGACGGTACCCCTGTCGATTTGATCGTAGATATTCTTGTTTTCCGTGGTGAGTTGCACCATATTCTGCCCCTCAGCAAAGCGGTAAATCTCGTCCGCCTCCTGCATGGAGTGCCGTTTGCAATAGTAAGTGTCTGCAATACTCCCGCAGGGGACATAGTCGTACTGCCCGCTCGTCAGGCACTGCATGTTGCCGAGAAGGTCGGTGCGATACAGGCGTTGCGTTGCCTGCCACACGGCACTGAAAACGAGCGTGCTGCCGTCTTTCCAATAGTAGGTATCGACATTGGTGTCGAGCCCCTTGCTGACAAAACAGACCTGCCCCGTCTGCAAGTCTTTGACCATCAGACGGTTCTCATCGCTTTCATAACCATCGCGCTCCATGCTCAACCATGCAAGATAGTGTCCGTCGGGGGAGTAGGAGGGATTGATGTCGTAGCCGCCGTTGGGTGCCGTCAGGTTTTCGCACGCTCCGGTTGCCAAGTCGTAGAGATAGATGTCGGAATTGGTGGAAACGGCGTAGTCGATACCTGTTTTCTTGCGGCAGGTGTAGGCAATCTGTTTCTCGTCCGGACTCCATGCCAACTGCTCCACACCGCCGAAAGGCTTCATGGGACACTCAAAAGGCGTTCCCTCCAACAAATCGCGGATATTGCTGACTGCCAAGCGTTTGCCGTCATTCACGAGGTCGCCCACAAAGGGGTGGGGTGCTGTCTGTGTCCATTCATCCCAATGTTTGTACATCAAGTCGTCCACCACACGCCCCGTCGCCAAAGGAAGGTCGGCGTATTTATCCGCCGTTGTGGGTACGGTCTTCACTTGGGCTATCAGGATAATCTTGTCCCGCATGGGCGAGAGCAGGAAGCCCTCGATGTCTTTGTCGAAACCCTCCAAGCACAATTCCTTTGCGTTGGACATGCCGGCAGTGAGGTACAACTTTCCCTGCTTGAGATAGACCACTTGCCCGTTTCCCCACCACATAGGGCTGTTTCCGACCCATTCGTGCGTGGTTTGCAAGCGTTCCCCTTCCTCGTAAGCAACCCGCACCCATGTGGTTGAGCGGTTTTCGGGAACGCTGTAGTAACTGACCGTATAGAGGACGCCTCCCGTCTCGGGGTCGGGTACGACATCGCCGATTCGCCCCATCGCCCACAGGGCTTCCGGGGTGAGTCGGTCGCCCGTAAGGGTGATGTCGGGTTTGCGGACGGGTTCTTTTTCCGTTGTGGTTTCATGGGCACAAGCGGTTGTGAGTAACGCCATGGCTGCCATAGTCCAAGTTTTTAGTTTCATATTTCGTTTGTCTTTTTTAAGAATAAATCCACCGCAAGAACCGCTTATCCTCCCCATATACTCCGCTTATCCACCGCTAAAAAGTCTGCCCTTGTATTGTTAATGGCTCTTTGCTGAATAGTTAATACTTTTGTGGGAATTGCGTGCCTGACGGCACGAAATCAAAGCAGGACGCCTTCGATGAATATCTTCAAGCCGATGGCAATCAGGATAAGTCCGCCTATCAAGCCGGCGTTCAGTCGGAACTTGGTGCCTGCGAACACGCCAATGAGATAGCCGCTTATCGAAAACAGGAAACTGACGAACGCAATAACACCCACACCTATCCACAACATTTCGGGGTGCGGAATGAAGATGACGCCCGTGGCGAGGGCATCGATGGAGGTGGCAATCGCCAATATGACCAAATGCCGCATCGAAAAGTCAGCACAGCCTTCTTCGGTAGGATGCACATGGTAGGGACAGTCTTCTTGCCGGTAGGTGTGCGTGCACTGCGGGTTGTGTTTGGAGCAACGCTTGTTATCCAAGACGCATAGCACGATGTTCTCGTGAAAAGACTCCCATATCATTTTTCCGCCTATCAAACAGAGCAGCACAAGGGCTATCCATGGCGCGAAACGGGAAAAGAAACCGGCAAACAGCGTGCCCGCATAGTAGCCGATGAGAGGCATTCCGCCTTGGAATATGCCGAACATCAGCGCCATGAGCCACGGCTTGTTGGGCTTGGAAAACACTTGCTTGGCTTCCACACGCAATCCGCTGCTGACACTGACTGCGAAGCAATCCATTGCCAAGCCCACTGCAATGAGGATGATAGAAAGGAGGTCCATGGGTTAGTGTTTAGTTCTGTAGCGTGCCGTGGTTTTACCCTTGGCGATGTTGGTGAGTTTGCTCTTGACAAACTGCTTGCGGATAGGGGAGATGCGGTCCGTAAAGACATGCGCCTCTAAGTGGTCGTACTCGTGCTGCACGATACGGGCGGCAAAGTCCGTAAAAGTCTCGGTATGCGTGTGAAAATCCTCGTCCTGATAACGGACGGTGATGGTTCGGGGGCGCACCACATTCTCCGATATCCCCGGCAGCGACAAGCAACCCTCCGCGTAGGAGACAGTTTCCTCACTCTCCTCGATAATCTCGGGGTTTACAAAGGTCTTCCTAAAGTTCGCGCACTCGGGATAGTCCTCCGCCAGTTCGGTACCGTCCACGATAAACAGGCGGATGGATTTGCCTATCTGCGGTGCCGCCAAGCCGCACCCTTCCGCCGTGGTCAAGGTTTCCTGCATGTCGGAAACCAACTGTTTGAGGTCAAATTCGCCCTCCTGAATCTCGTCCGTCGCTTTGCGTAGCACGGGCTGACCGTATAGATATATAGGTAGTATCATAGACTTCCCCTGCCCCTTCAAAGAGGGGGATTTCATTTATAAATTTATGTATTGTTTCGGTTTTCCGACAGGGAACCGGAATTTTTATAGTCCATATATCCCTCCAAGATAATGCAAGCGGCGAGTTTGTCCACTACGGCTTTGTCTTGACGATCTTTCTTCTTCATGCCACCGGCTATCATGGCGCGGTGCGCAAGCACCGAAGTGAAACGCTCGTCGTACTCCACCAAAGGAATGTCGGGAAACATACGCCGGAACTCTGCCATAAAGGGACGGATGTATTGCATGCTTTCGGAGTCTTCGCCGTTCATCTGTCGGGGGTGTCCGATGACCACCTCCCCGACCTGCTCGCGGCGGATATAAGTTTGCAGCCACGACAACAAAGACTTCGTTTCGATAGTAAGTAAGGGATTAGCCGTTATGCAGAGAGCATCTGTAACGGCTAATCCTGTTCGCTTCTTTCCGTAATCGATAGCGAGTATGCGCCCCATCAGTCTGCCAAGGCGTTGTACTCGTTCACCTTACCGAGACGGTAGTAGAGTTGGCGCAAAGAACGCTTGTAACTGTCGTTTTCCGGCTCCAACTTGTACGCCTTTTCGAAATAAGGCAGTGCTTTCTCGAAAGCGGCGTCTATCTCTTTTTTGGCTTTGGCATAAGCCTTGGCGTCCAAATATGCGGCGTCGTCATTCAGTTTGTTGCCCAAGTCCACATAGGCGTATCCGTAACTCTCTAAGAACAGCGCATTATCCGGCTCCAAGGCGAGGGCTTTGTCAAAAGTACTGAAGGCTTCATCGAAGCGCCCGATACGCGCGAGGATGGATGCTTTCGAGTTGTAGTACTGCCCGACATTCGGTTCGCGCTGAATCGCCATATCCAGATACTCGACGGCTTTGTCCTCCTGACCTGAGTTTATGTACAGATTGATGAGGTTTTGGACAAACCATGCCTCTTCGGGGAAACGCTCTATGCACTGCTGCAGCGTAGCTACGGCGTTCACGGTGTCTTGCTGCTCAATGTAGATTTGGTAGATAAACTCGTTAGCGTAGATAACATCGTGGCGCAATGCTGTCTTGGTTGCCGCTTCCGAGTTCATAATTTGCAGCGTTTGAACGGCTGTGTCGAACTGCTCTGCCTCATAGGCGAAACGCCCTGCGTAGTAAACATAGGTGTAGTAGGTGCTGTCTTTGACCAACTCGGCGGCTATCTTCTCGTCGCTCTGCATCATCGCCATATCCGGAATGCCAAGATGCCGCATGAACATTGCATACGCGCGGGTGTAATCCTTGTTCTCGTATGCCGAGTAGCCCGTCACAATAAGCGCTTGCGATTGGTAGTACTCCACCATCTTGGGCAAGATGTTTTTGACCGTGCGGGTGTCGTATTTGGCTTTCCCTTTCTTGTCATAGACGGGGGTCATGGCGATTTTATACGCCTGCTCCCAGTAATCCATGGACTCGTACACGGCGTTGCCGCGTGCCTGCTCGTCGTAGGACTGGCCGAGTTGCGCTTTCAGCCCCTCACTCTCGAACTGCTTGTAGCCGATCCATCCCGCCACATACCATGTATTGGCTTGTCCTTGGGTCTCTTCGTTTTGGAGAGCCTCGTTGATGGCTTCGCGTGCAGCCGCGTAGTCGGGTGTTTCTGCATCAGCCAAGTTACGCGCTTTGCTGACATTTTTTTTCTGGGCGAAGCAGCCTGCGCTCATCAGCACTAAGACTGCCAAGAATAATGATTTTTTCATTGTTTTATAGGTTTATTGTTCGTTTTCGGTGGTGGGTTCGTTGTTCTCCGCCGGTGCGTCCGCCGTGGTTGCCTCGCTGTCGTCGGCTTGCTCCTCTTTGGGTACCGTGCAGCCCGACATCAGGGTATCATTGCGCTTTTGGAGTTCTATCAGTTTCACGCCCTGCGTGGCACGCCCCATCACGCGTATGGTATCCATCGCCATGCGGATGGCTGTTCCCGATTTGGTGATGAGCATGAGGTCCATGTCGTCCGTAACGGCGTCCAGACCGATGAGGTAGCCCGTTTTGTCGGTGATGTTCATCGTCTTCACGCCCTTACCGCCACGGTTGGTTATGCGGTATATCGGCTCTCCGTTTTCATCGTCCAAAGCCGTGCGTTTGCCGAAGCCGTTTTCCGAGATAACCAAGACCGTTTCCTGCCCGTCTTTTGCCACGCAAATCATGCCGATGGCGCGGTCTTGTCCGTCCTCATCCAATTTGATGGCGCGTACACCCGTTGCGGTGCGTCCCATGGGGCGTACCGTATTTTCGGGGAAGCGCACCAACTTGCCGTTGTGGGAAGCGATGAGCATCTGACTCTCGCCGTCGGTCAGCGTTACGCGGATGAGTTGGTCGCCCTCGCGCAGACCGAGTGCGATGATACCGTTGGCACGCGGACGACTGTATGCCTCCAAAGTGGTCTTCTTCATGAGTCCGTTCTTGGTGGCGAATATCAGGTAGTGATTATTCACATACTCCGCATCGTTTAAATTCCTAACATGGATAAAGGCGCATACCTTGTCCCCCTTTTGCAGGTTAATCATGTTCTGCAGGGCGCGTCCTTTGGATTGCTTGGTGCCCTCGGGGATGTCGTACACTTTGAGCCAGTAGAGTCGGCCCTGCTCGGTAAAGAACATCATGGTAGAGTGCATGTTGGCTTGATGCACATACTCGATAAAGTCTTCATCGCGTGCGCCGGTGGCTTTTACACCTATGCCGCCCCGTCCTTGCTGGCGGAACTCCGTCAGCGGGGTGCGTTTGATGTAGCCGAGGTGCGAAATGGTGATAATCATGTCGTCGTCCGCATACATGTCCTCCGGGTTAAACTCGGTCGCCATTTTTACAATTTGCGTGCGACGCTCGTCGGCGTATTTGTCCTTTATCTCGACCAACTCGCTGTCGATGAGTTCGTAACGCAACTGTTCGCTGCCGAGTAACTCTTTGAGGTGCTCAATCTGCTTCTCGAGTTCGGCATACTCGTTTTTGAGTTCATCGATACGCAAGCCCGTGAGCGCACTCAGACGCATGTCCACAATGGCTTTTGACTGCAAGTTATCCAAGCCGAAGCGCACTTCGAGGTTCGTCTGGGCGTCCGCCGGCGTGCGACTGGCACGGATGATACGAACGACCTCATCGATATTGTCCACCGCGATAATCAAGCCCTCCAGGATATGGGCGCGTTCCTCTGCTTTGCGAAGTTCAAATCGTGTACGACGCGTTACGACCTCCATGCGGTGCTCGATGAAGTTCGACACCAAGTCGCGCAAATTCAGGAGCATCGGGCGTCCTTTGACCAATGCGATACTGTTGACCGAGAAACTGGATTGCAACGCCGTGTATTTGTAGAGTTTGTTGAGCACCACTTGTGCATTTGCGTCATGCTTTATCTCGATGATGATACGCACATCGCGCTTCGATTGGTCGCTGATGCCCGATATGCCTTCAATCTTCTTTTCGTTGACCAAGTCGGCAATGTTTTTGACAAGGTCGGACTTCACCACACCGTAAGGCAACTCGCCGATTACGATGCGCTCACGCCCGTTGTCCTCTGTCTCAATCTCGGCACGAGAGCGTATGACGATACGCCCGCGACCCGTTTCATACGCGTCGCGCACTCCCTGGTAGCCGAATATCGTGCCGCCCGTCGGAAAGTCGGGCGCCTTGATATATTCCATCAACTCGGGAATGCTTATCTCTTCTACATGGGGATCGTTCAGGCGGGCGATGCGGTTTTTGACGAATGCCACGCAGCCGTCGATGACCTCACCGAGGTTATGCGTAGGCATGTTCGTCGCCATACCGACGGCGATACCGCTGGCTCCGTTCACTAACAGATTGGGGAAGCGGCAGGGCAGCACAACCGGTTCGCGCAAGGTGTCGTCGAAGTTGAGTTGCATATCCACCGTGTCCTTATCAATGTCGCGGAGCATTTCCTCCGCCAACTTGCTGAGGCGTGCCTCCGTATAACGCATCGCCGCTGCACCGTCGCCGTCCACCGAGCCGAAGTTACCTTGACCGTCCACCAAAGTATAACGCATGTTCCAAGGCTGCGCCAAGCGCACCAGCGTACCGTAGATACTGCTGTCGCCGTGCGGATGGTACTTACCCATTACCTCACCCACAATACGCGCGGACTTCTTGGTCGGTTTGTCACTCGTGTTACCCAATTCGTTCATTCCGAACAGCACGCGGCGATGTACGGGCTTGAAACCGTCCCGCACATCCGGCAATGCACGACTCACGATGACGCTCATCGAGTAGTCGATATACGAGGTTCGCATTTCCTCGTCAATCTTCACAGGGATAATTCTGTCGTTGTCAATCATTTTATGTTGTTTTCGTTAGTTGCGTTGTTTCCGTTAAACGGCACTCTATGCGGTGTCTCCGCATTTTGGCTTGCAAAGATACTACAAATACGCGGAACGCGCAAATACCGCCGTTGTTTTTACGATTATTTTTCGTTTGGAGGAAATGTCGGTGTGCGGGCGCAATGTATCTTAAATCGCAAATAAAAGCCCTTGTAGCGCCCCGTTTCCGTCCTTACGCGCTACCGCGTGCGCCCGCGCGGTGGCAGGAAAACGGTCAGATGAAGACTTTCCGGCTGCTTGCCCCCTGTCGGATAATGTAAATGCCGCGTTGCAGGGTAGCGTCGGTTCTCCGTATCTCCCGCCCCGACAAATCATAGACACGCGCAGGGGCGTCGGCGACGGATACCTCGTTTGTGGCAGCAGACGGGGTTTCCGATACATGCAGGGTGCAAGTGGTGCTGTGTTCGCCTGCCGTTACGGTCAAGGTAGCGTCGCACGCTTTTGAGGCTATCAGGCGTATGCGCTTCCCGCTGCAGGATGTGGCGATGAAACGGTACTTGTCCACCCGTGCTGAAACAGAAGGGTCGGTTGCGTTTTCGGGCAGCACAACGGCATCGATATACGCCGTGTCTCCGACCGTCATATCCAAATGCGCAACGGGCAACGACACCGACTCGACGGCAATGACGGTCGTGGTGTCTTCGGGCAGGACTATACTATCCCAGTCGATATCCTCCAAGGAGGGCATCGCGTCCGCGTAAAGGTAGTCGCAGGTCATCATGGAACAACCCATTGCACCGTGCTTGCGGTATGCCTCCTCGCTGTTTATCGTCCAGACTGCCACTTGCAGACCCGCATCGCGGCAACGCTTTACCCACAGCAAATCCATGCCGCCGCTCTGCACCGAGGGATGAATGCCCCACTGTTTGCACCACGCCAACTTGGCCTCATCGAGGGTGTAACACAGGTATTGGCATTGCAACTGCGGGTAATGGGTCCGCACATATTCCAATGACTTTTTCATAGAGGTGAAGATAATCGCCCTGTCGGTCAATCCGTATTTTTCAATCAGCGCATACAGCCCCGCGAAACGGCTCATGTCGTTGTTATTGATACCGGTTGACCATTTGAGTTCGAGGATTGGAAAAGCGTTGTGGTCCACGCAGATTTGCAGAAAGGTATCGACGGTGCAGAGATGCCCTGTGTAGGTCTGCCCGCTGCGTGTTTGCCGGTAGGTTTCTGCTAACAGTTCCGCTAAAGTGCTGTTCGCCACCACCAACGAGCCACCTACTTTTTCGGTACTCTCGTCGTGGCTGATAACATAATAGCCGTCGCGGGTGGTACGCACATCACATTCCAGGCCCGTGTAACCGTATTTGAGGATTCCGTTCCGGAAGGCTTCGGCGGTGTTCATTACCCCCGTGTAACTGCCGCGATGCCCTACAAACAGCGGCTTCCACGCGTACGCGCTCAACATAATACCCAACAGGGTCGCCCCGCAAATCAGTTTCTTGGTCGTTTGTTTCATGGTTGTCAAATGGTTTGGTAAAACATTCTTTCCCGCAAAGGTACAAAAAGAAAACGGGACGGGAAAATATGTTTAATACACTTTTTCACCAAAAATGACGGAAAAGTTCTCGCAAGCCCCTGTTTATGGGCGGAGAGCGCACAAAAACGGGCGTTTTTTGCAACGATGTGCGGACAAGTGTTGCGGAGGTCGGCTTTTTTCTTTAACTTTGCAGGGTAATTGTAAAAAGGAAACGGGGTGGAGTATGGAACCCCATCCGAATAATCACAATATTTAAATGTAATAGTGTATGAATTATTTATTAAACAGCGACATGGCTGACCTGGTGGAAAGTGTTTTTGAAGACGATTTTGTCTATCTTTGGACAAAGGGACCCTGTATTCATTTCTATTCCGAAGAAGGGATGTTAAATCCGAGCAGTTTGTTCTTTGCCTGCTACATCGGCTTGGATACTCTAAAAAAGTATGGAGGCACCAAAGACCATCGTGCCCTGCAAAAAATAAAGTATCTGCCCGATGATTTGTACGATGAATTATGCAAAGAAAACGGTTCAAGTGAGGACGACTACTTGTATTATGACATTGTTTTGATTGTTACGACGCTGTGCGAGTTACTACGCCTGCCCCAAGACAAGAGGTTGATAGAGATTGCCGATGTCCTCCTTGAGTGGATAGTCACATTTTTAGCGGATTTTGAGGATTCGTTCCAGCAAGAACTAAAGGATTGGTCTAACCGGATATCCGAAGAATATCGCTACAAAAGTCCGATGACGATTGCTGCAAGAAGGATAGAACAAGGGGACACGGAGAACTATAGCAATAACGACAATATCATTGCCTATATACGCGAGTATATGCAATCCGAGCGGCGCATATCGGAAGAAATAGCAGCGGTTGTACGCAACGAGGGGAAAAGCGGCAAAGTGCCTGCACAGATCGTAACGACCACGACGGAAGAGAGCAAGACGCTTATACGCCAAGCCCAAGAGGAAATAGAACGGTTGGAGCAGCGCACAAAAGAGTTGGAAAAAGCGTTGGCTGAAAAAGAAAAAGAGGCGGAGGCTCTCAACAACAACGGCGGGGTGTCAAAGATACGGGTTGCCGACGGGAAAAAGAGAAAAATGGAAGTAATCCTGTGCGGTCTGTATTATAGCGACTATTTCGTGGACGACAAAGGTGTGAAATTGGGGCGAGACGAGACTGTGCAAGAAATTATGAAACAGGGTTTTCAGTGCGAGGCAGGACGAGTAAGCAAAGATATAAGCCAATTTGTTAAAACCGGTACATTGAGTGCGTTCAAAGAGGATTTGCTCAATGACTACCGAGACGCGTTGGCTGACATTAAAAAGGTACAGCGATAAGCCTGTAATACCCCGATAAGGACCCTAAAATACCCGTTATAGGGAGGGAGGTACGGTGAGGTTACCCTACCTCCCCTTTTTTGTTGTGTTTTTCCTGTATCACGCGGCAAAAGTGCTGTAATTTTGCAGCGGAAAAAGAACAGACATGCAGCGCAGGTGAGCGCAACCCGACACCCAAATGACGGGGAGAAAGCAGGAAGTTTGTTCGAAGTTTGTTCGGAGGTGCTTCGGAGGTGATTCGAAGGTGATTCGAAGGTCGTTCGAAAACGGTACGCTTTAGGTTGCCACAGGGTAAGACCCGCATAGCAGCAGGATAACACTTTGTATAGATTAAGGGGAGTAATGGGACAAATAGGACAAATGGGGCAAATGGGAAAGAGGGGAGAGTCGCAGGGGGGGCGATGCAGGGGGGGGAAGACGCAAGGGGAAGTCGCAGGGGGGGCGATGCAGGGGGAAGCCGCAGGCGGGGCGCCCGCGTCCCCAGTTTTGACGACGCGAGCCGCGTTGTCCCCCAGGGGGAGGCGTTCACCAAGGGGAGGCATCCACCAAGGGGGAATGAATGTAAGTAAATGGAATATATAGTGTTATGTGTAGTGTTATGTGTAGTATTATGTGTAAAGAAGAAAAACATCGGAAAACGGGGAAAGCGATGCGAAAAAGAAAAGACCCCAAAGTAATTGTTTATCAAACCATTCTAATATTTAAGGATATGGCAAGATTCGAGATGGAAGCCCCATTTGACGAATACCGGGGCAAGATATGCAAACATGCGCGTATCATCCACAAAAAAGTGTACGACACCCTGTACACCAGTCAGATTTGTAACCCCTATAAGGGAGAACCCAGCCCGGCGCAAAAGGCACAACGCGAGAAATTCAAACAAGCCCGCGCGAACGCCTTGGCACTGAGCGAAGCGGAAAACACTGCTTACCGGACAGCGTTCAAAAAGCAGAGGGAGTATCATTCGTTCTTAGGCTACAAAATAGCCCAAGAACTGAAGAAACTCAGCATCGTTATCGTATTGTTTAACTTTCTAATTTTTTGAGCCATGGCAGAGATCATTTTGCACGACCCGTTCCAGGAATTGCACGGGAAGTTGTCAAAGAAAAACGGGCGCGTAACCTATATGCGCCGAAATGATCTGGATTACGACTACACCAGCATGATGCCGCGTCTGAGTCGCAAGAACAAAAAAGCGCGTAAGTTCAAACAAACCCCAACGCAGAAAGCACTCCAAGAACGATTTGGAAAAGTGTCTGTCGCTGCACGGGCACGCTTGAACGACCCGACGAAAATGACGGAGGATGTCATCGCTTTCAAGCAACAGAAAAAATATCCGACCCTGTTCGGGTATCTGTTCGCCTTGGAATGGGAAGCGCTTGAAGGGTAAGGGAGGACCTACCTGTAATTCGAAGGAGGGGGTGCAGAAGAAAGGCTGCATCCCCACTTTTGTTCAATGTTTAAGGGGAGGTTGAGGGACGAGAGGAATTAGAAGATAAAGAGGGACAAGAAGATCTAGAGGACGAGAAGAACGAGAAGATATAGAGGGATGAGGGGAACGGGAGGGATGAGGAAGACCCCCGCGTTTCCGGTTGGATAGTATTCCAATCATACCTAAGAGAGTACCTAAAAATTTTTTTTGGCTATAGACTTGTGCGTTCCAATTATTTGTTATACCTTTGCCGCAGGTACATCCGGAAAAACAGGATATACCTGCCAGACTACGGTGTAGTTGGGAAAAACACGGACGCAAGAAGACACTATCATTCCAACACCATTATTTCTGGCGAATAATGAATGATTAACTAATAAAACCTAACAAGTATGGAAAACAAAATGAAATGCCCATTCAATCATGGACAAAGTCCCGGAACGGACACAGTACACGGAGCCAACACAGAGATCAAAGACGCTGTCATGTCATGGTGGCCGGAGGCTATTAACCTGGACATTCTCGCACAACATGATCGCAAAACCAATCCCAATGACTGCGACTTCAACTACCGAGAAGAATTCAAAAAACTGGACTTAGAGGCGATCAAGTCCGATCTGAAACAATTGATGCGTGACTCCCAAGATTGGTGGCCTGCAGACTATGGCACCTACGGAGGATTGATGATACGCATGGCATGGCACTCAGCAGGAACATACAGGACATTCGACGGCAGGGGAGGAGCAGGAACCGGTAACCAACGCTTCGCTCCGCTAAACAGTTGGCCTGACAATGCTAACCTTGACAAGGCACGCCGACTACTATGGCCTATCAAAAAGAAATACGGCAACAAAATATCATGGGCTGACCTGATGATACTCGCAGGAAATATGGCATACGAGTCTATGGGCTTTAAAACACTCGGATTTGCAGGAGGGAGAGAGGATATTTGGCACCCCGAAAAAGATATCCATTGGGGGAACGAAAAGGAATGGCTTGCGCCAACGAAACACCGATACCAAGATGATAAGGACAGAGAAACCCTTGACAACCCGCTTGCGGCTGTACAGATGGGACTTATCTATGTCAATCCGGAAGGAGTGGACGGCGTACCGAACCCGCTAAAAACGGCACGAGATGTGCGCCTAACTTTCCAGCGTATGGCCATGGGGGACGAAGAAACCGTAGCACTCATCGTGGGAGGACACACCGTAGGAAAGACGCATGGCAATGGAGATGCCTCTAAATTAGGACCGGCACCTGAAGCCAATACACCCGAAGGACAAGGATTAGGATGGATGAACCCGGACACAAGACCCGGGCATATAGTCACCAGTGGACTTGAAGGGGCATGGACCACACACCCCGACCGCTGGAACCACGAGTACCTGCATCTCCTCCTCGACTACGAATGGGGACTTGAGAAAAGCCCGGCCGGAGCGTTCCAATGGGAGCCTGTTGATATCAAAGAAGAGGACAAACCTGTGGATGCACATGATCCGTCCAAACGGAGAAACCCGATGATGACAGATGCCGACATGGCATTGAAATTTGATCCTCAGTACCGAAAGATATGTGAGAAATTCTATAAAGACCCCAAGGCCTTTGAAACAGCATTCGCACGAGCATGGTTCAAACTCACACACCGAGACTTAGGACCCAAAAGCAGATACTTGGGACCGGATATACCCCAAGAAGAGTTCATCTGGCAAGACCCTATACCAACGGTGGATTACACACTCACAGACAACGAGATAGACGAACTCAAACATAAACTACTCAACTGCGGGCTTAACCGTTCGGAGATGATAGCCACAGCATGGGACAGTGCGCGTACTTTCCGCAAATCGGACTATAGAGGAGGTGCCAACGGAGCACGCATACGACTTGCACCACAAAAAGACTGGGAGGCGAACGAACCAGAAAGACTGCAACGGGTTCTTGACAAACTACAAGAGGTACAACAGGTCTTAGAGAAAAAAGTCAGCATGGCTGACCTCATCGTATTAGCAGGTACTGCCGCCGTAGAAGCCGCTGCGAAAGAGGCCGGAGTGGATATCACTGTACCTTTTGCGCCCGGGAGAGGAGATGCCACTGACGAGATGACACTCGCACCCTCTTTCCATTATCTCGAACCACGACACGATGGCTTCCGTAACTATTTGCAATGTGGCACACAACAAAAACCGGAAGAACTGCTGATAGACCGTGCACAACTACTCGGGCTTACCGCTCCAGAGATGACAGTACTCATAGGAGGTATGCGGGTATTAGGAACGAACTTCGCAAAAACGAAGCATGGTGTGTTCACACAACGGGAAGGAGTGCTGACAAACGACTTCTTTGTAAATCTAACGGACATGAGGTATAAGTGGGTACCTACCACAGAAGGAATGTATGACATTGTGGAACGCGCCTCCGGTAACATTGTATGGACTGCCACGCGTATAGACCTCGTCTTCGGATCAAATTCCATACTGCGTGCCTATTGCGAGTTCTATGCACAGGACGATAACAAGGAAAAGTTCGTGCGTGACTTTGTGAAAGCATGGACCAAGGTAATGAACAACGACCGCTTTGACCTGGAAGGCAAATGCTGCTGCAGTAATAAAAAGAAATAAATTATGGCTGTCCGGCGAAACCAGTGGAGGGGGAATTTATAGGGAAAAGGATTGGAGAGTGGCGGTGGGGTAGGCGCGAGAGAGGCGGCGGCAAAGCGTAGAGATGGCGGCGGGGGAAGGGATGTCAGTTGGTGTTTCGGCGGAGAGGGTGGGGAACAAGCCAAACAGCGTGGAACCCGAACCCGACATGGCAGCATAGGTCGCTCCTGCATCCAACAATGACTGCTTCATCTGCGCCAAAACCGGATACAACGGAAAGACCGTTTGCTCAAAATCATTGCAAAAAGCCTCACCGTACTCGCGGAAATAGGTTGCCATCGCTTGGGGCTGCGCTCCTATAGAACCGGCTTGTTGCAGGGCGGCATAGAGGTTGCCACGCACTTCCGGATGCAGGGCGATACCGCGATATGCTTCGCGCGTGCTGACCGCAAAGGCGGGCTTCAACAACACCAACTGACCCGACAACGGGAACGGCATGGGTGTAAGGATATCGCCGATACCCGCTGCATAACAGGGCGTATTGTAAATAAAAAACGGACAATCCGCCCCCAACGGGCGCACGAGGTCGCACAACTGCGCTTTCGAGAGGTGCAGCCCGAACAGGCGGTTCAACCCCAACGCCGTATGCGCCGCGTCGCTGCTGCCGCCCCCCAAACCTGCCCCGAAAGGAATATGCTTGCACAAGCGGATATGCACCGCCCCCACCTGCGGGAAGCATTGGCGCATACGCCGATAACACTGCACGACCAAGTTGTCCGACCCCTCGCAATCCATCTTCAAGCCGTCCTGCTCAAACGAGAACGACTCCGCCTCCTCCATCGTCAGCACATCGTGCCAAGCGTACACAGGATAGAACAGCGTCTCGAGGTCGTGGTAGGCGTCGGGGCGTTTCCCGATGACACGAAGACCGATGTTAATTTTGCAATTGGGATAGAGCGTGAGCATAGCCGCACCGTTTGCCGAAGAAGATTCCGCGGATCAGACCGTATCCATAAAGGAGCGTTGCACCTTGTTGAAGACCACAATGCCCACCGCCAACAAGACCACCATAAAGAGGAAACTGTACCCCAACATCCACCACTCGTGGCAACCGACCCCCAACATACCGTACTTGAAGAACTCCACAATGCCCGTCAAGGGGTTGAGTTGCATGACAAGTTGCAACTTGGGGTTGGTGATGGTGGAAAGCGGATAGATGACCGGCGTAGCGTACATCCAAAGGCTCACGAAGAACGAGAGCAGCAGTTGCAAGTCGCGGTACTTGGTGGTCATACTCGAAAAGAGAATGCCGAAGCCCAACGCCAAACCGGCAAGCATAAGCACCAGCACGGGCAGGAGCAAAGCATACCCGTTGGTGTGAATCTGCACATCCGTAAAAAGTGTGTAATACAGATACACCAACAGGAACAGCCCGAACTGGATGGCAAAGCGCACCAGATTGCTCACCACATCGCTGAGCGGCGTGATGAGGCGCGGGAAATAGACCTTCCCGAAAATGGAGGCGTTGGTGACAAAAGTGTTGCTGGTCTTGGTAAGGCAGTCCGAGAAATACTGCCAGAAACAGATACCCGCCAAATAGAACAGGGGTTGCGGCAGCCCGTCGGTGGAAATTTTGGCAATGCCGCCGAAGACCACCATGTACATAACGGTCGTCATCAAAGGCTGAATGACATACCAGAGAGGTCCTAAGACAGTCTGCTTGTACTGGGTGATGATATTGCGCTTGACGAAAAGCGTGAGAAGGTCGCGATACCGCCAAATCTCCCGGAAATCAACGGAAAGGAGTTTGTCTTTCGGACGGATGACCGTCGTCCATTTGTCTTGTCTCTCTGTCATAATCTTGTGAAAACGGCTGCAAAGATACACTTTTATTTGCAAATACCCAAATATATCCGTACCTTTGCGGCGATTTAACAGGAACCTCGCCCAACGGGCGCAATTTGTAAGCATTATGGCAAACGAAAAACAACAGTTCGTGGAAGAACTCAAGGCGTTGTTACAGAAAGATGTAACCGAAGTGAAAGAGCAGGTGGAACAAGTGAAAACACAATTCTACCGCCAGTATCACCAAGAACAGGAAGCCCTCAAAAAGGCTGCCGAAGAGGCGGCGGAACAGGCAGGAAAGGCGCTGGAAGAATGGCAACCGGCTGTGGATGAGGCGGAGCAGGAGTTCCGTTCGCTGCTGAATACCTACAAGCAGAAACGCGCCGAGGCACAGAAACAAAAAGAGGAAGCACAGGCGCAAAACCTGCTGCGCAAAGAGAATATCCTAGACCAAATGAAGGTTATGTCCGAGTCGGAAACCGCCGATGTGATGGACAACCTCAAGAAAATGCGCGACCTGCAGGCCGAATGGAAGACCATCGGCTCCGTACCCGCTCCGAAAGCCCAAGAGATTTGGAAGAAATACCAGCAGTATCAGGAGAAATTCTACGACCTCGTGAAAATCAATATCGAGTTGCGGGATTTGGACTTCAAAAAGAACCTCGAGATGAAGACACTGCTGTGCGAGGCCGCTGAGAAACTGCAGGAAAACCCCAACATCGTGGAGGCCAGCCGCGCCCTACAACAACTGCACAACGAATGGGCGGAGATAGGTCCCGTGGCGCGTGAGCAACGCGAAGCCCTGTGGAACCGTTTCAAGCAGGCAAGCAGTATCATCAACAAGAAACATCAAGCCTATTTCGATGGACTGCACGCGCAAGAGGACGCGAACTTGGAGCGCAAACAAGCCCTGATAGCCCGCCTAAAAGAGGTGGACTTGTCCGCCATCAAATCGAACAAGCAATGGAACGACGCCACCGAGAAAGTGCAAGCCATCCAGCAGGAATGGCGCACGGTCGGGTTCGCCCCCAGGAAGCAGAATCAAGCCATCTACGAGGAGTACCGCGGGTTGTGCGATGCTTTCTTCAAGGCGAAAACCGCGTTCTACAAGGGTATGCGCGATGATTTCAGCGCGAACCTCAAAGCCAAACGCGACCTGATTGCGGCTGCCGAAGCCCTGCAGAACAGCACCGATTGGCGCGAGACGACCGATAAATTGGTGGAGTTGCAGAAGCAATGGAAGCAAGTGGGACCGGTGGCTCGCAAGTACTCGGACGACCTGTGGCAGAAGTTCACGGCGGCATGCGATACCTTCTTCGAGGCCAAACGCGAAGCCACCAAAGGGCAGCGCGAGGCGTTCCAGCAGAAGCGGACGGAAGCCAAAGAGCGGTGGTCGAAGAAAATAGGGGATATGACCGACCGCCAGAAGTTAATCCGTATGTACGAGAACCTGCAGCAGGAGATAAGTACCGCCGAGAACAATATCCTATTCTTCACCGGTAAGTCAAAGTCCGCCAATAAGTTAGTGGACGATATGCAGCAGAAAATCGATACCCTCAAGGAGCAACTGCGCGATTTGGAGAACAAAATCAACGCATTGGAGCAGTAACCATGTCGGAACTGATACGATACCGCGATGTGGAGGTCTGCCAAGAGGAGCAGATTGTGCTGCGCGATGTGAACCTGACGGTGCAGTCGGGCGAAATGGTGTATCTGCTCGGTCGTGTGGGCAGCGGCAAGTCCAGCCTGATGAAGACTTTCTATGCTGAACTGCCCGTACAAGGGACGGCAGCCGAGGTGTTGGGCTATGACCTGCTCACCATCCGTCGCAAACAAGTACCGTATCTGCGGCGCAAAGTGGGCGTGGTGTTTCAAGACTTTCAGTTGTTGGTGGACCGGAATGTGGAAGAGAACCTTATGTTTGTGCTAAAAGCCACCGGCTGGAAAGACAAACAACTGATGCGCAGCAACATACGGGATGTCCTCGAGCAGGTGGGCATGGCGGAGAAAGCCTACAAAATGCCCTATCAATTGTCGGGGGGCGAGCAGCAGCGTGTGGTTATCGCGCGTGCGTTGCTCAATTCGCCCGAGATTATCCTTGCCGATGAGCCCACCGGAAACCTCGACCCCGAAACGGGACAGGGTATCATCGAACTGCTTTACAGCATCCGTCAGGCGGGTATGACCGTGATTATGTCCACGCACAATATGCAGTGGCCGGAACGCTTTGCGGGACGATGCATTGCGTTCCGAAACGGGCAAATTGCAGAAATGCAGTAGGGTAGAGAACGCTGTGAAAATATCGCGGGTCGTTGCGAAAGCGGAAAGAGAAAGAGAGCGTCAGAGTTCGACTCTGACGCTCTCTTTGTGCAGTGCTTCGAAGACCTCGTGAATAAGGTCTTCGCTCAAGCCCTTGGAGGTGCCCAACTCCAAATAGTGGTTCAGTACTTCCTGGTAGCGCTGGGCTTGGATGATAGGTTCATCATGCTCGCGCTTCCACTGCCCAATCTCGCGGGCGATATCCACCCGCTGCTGAATGAGCGTGAGCAACTGCTCGTCAACAGCGTCAATCTCTTTTCGTAGTTCAGTCAGGTTTGGGATCATAGTTGTTAGCGTTTTATTCTGTCTTTTCCTCTTTGTATGTATAGGTGACTGCTTCTGTCGGTTGAGTCTCCCAGTTGTAGAATACCGTTATACGCAAATAATCCATATAATCGGGCACAATCATTGTGGTGCCATCGCCATATTTGGTCTTAACATTCTTGTCGGCTTTGGCTGCGGCATCCAAGATGGTCTTCTTGACTGATGCCTCGCTGCTTTGGGCTTTGAAGATGAGGATAGTGGGTTCTGTTGCAAATTCTACCGCACCGGCAGCCTTCATTTCGGACATGAAGATGGCTTCTACATCGCTCTTCAAGGTCATGGCTTTCGGGAGGCTCCCGCCAAAATAGGCAATTGCGCTTACGGAAACATCTTTTGAGACTGTCTCACCGCAACCGGTAAAACCCAACAGTGCCACTGCTGCAGCGGCTACTGCGAAGAATACTTTTTTCATTGTCTTTGTTTTTTGGTTTATTGTTGTGTTTGAATTGTTTTTGTTTACATCGTAAATTAATGGGCTTTTAATGGGCTTTAACGGAGAAAATTCCATCCGCTAATGCAGCCCCATGAGCCTTAATGGCTCTCCCGCAAAGCAGCAAGGGACTCTTGGATGGAGGCGATACGCGCTTCGGCGTCTGCTTTCTTCTTGCGCTCCAACTCAACCACCTCCGGCTTGGCATTGGCGACAAAGCGCTCGTTGCCGAGTTTGGCCATTACGCCACGCAGGAAACCCTCTTGGTGCTGTAGGTCGGCTTCCAACTTCTTGATTTCGTCCTCTACATTGATGAACTTGTCGAGCGGCACGCTGTATTCGGTGGTGCCTACGATGAAGGACGCACTGCCGGTTGCTTTCTCGCTGATGCCATAAACGATTTGGCAGTTGGCGAGTTTCTCAACCAACGAACCCGATGCAGAAGGCGTTGCGGCTGCCGTGTTGAGCGTGAGAACTTCCTTCTGCGGGATGTTCTTGCCGGCACGGATATTACGCACATTGGAGACCACCTGCTTGAGGGTCTCTATATCGGCAAGCAATGCTTCGTCTGCAGTGCCAAACTCGCCTAACGGGGTAACCATAATGCTCTCGCCTGCCTTGCGCTCGGTGAGGTTCTGCCACAGCTCCTCTGTGATGAACGGCATGAAGGGGTGGAGCAAGCGTAGCATTTGGTCGAAGAACGAGAGTGTCGCCTCGTAGGTGGTGCGGTCGATAGGCTGACCGTAGGCAGGCTTAATCATCTCGAGATACCAGCCGGAGAACTCATCGCAATAGAGTTTGTAGATAGCCATCAGCGCCTCGCTCAAACGGTATTTCTTGAATAGGTCTGCTATCTCGGCAGCCGTCTTGGCGAGCAGCGAACAGAACCAACGAACCGCAATGCTCTCGTTGTCGCCCTGCGGCTTGTCTGCTACTTCCCAACCTTTGACCAAACGGAAACAGTTCCAAATTTTGTTGTTGAAGTTGCGCCCTTGTTCGCACAGGCTCTCATCGAAGAGAATATCGTTGCCTGCCGGTGCGCTGAGCATCATTCCCATACGCACACCGTCTGCGCCAAAACGCTCAATCAAGTCGAGCGGGTCGGGACTGTTGCCCAACGACTTGGACATCTTACGCCCGAGTTTATCACGCACAATACCCGTGAAATAGACATGGTGGAACGGCATCTTGCCCATATACTCGTAGCCCGCCATAATCATACGCGCTACCCAGAAGAATATGATGTCGGGTCCCGTAACCAGGTCGGCCGTGGGGTAGTAGTACTGTATCTCTTGGTTGTCGGGATGCTCAATGCCGTCGAATAGGCTGATAGGCCACAGCCACGACGAGAACCATGTATCCAATGCGCCCTCGTCCTGTACAAGTTCTTCGCCCTGCAGCCCGAGTGCAGCCGCCTTCTGTTGTGCCTCTTCGAGCGTTTCGGCTACGATAATTTTGTCCTCCGGATAGGCCTCTGCCCCCGTAGCGGCGAGAATCGATTTTGCATAGTACGCAGGTATACGGTGTCCCCACCAGAGTTGACGAGAAATACACCAATCCTTGATGTTCTCGAGCCAGTTGCGGTAGGTGTTCTTATACTTGGTGGGATAGAAGACAATGTCGTCGTTCATTACGGGCGGCAACGCAATATCTGCAAAGTGCTGCATGCGGATGAACCACTGCAGGCTCAAGCGGGGCTCGATAGGTACATTTGTGCGCTCGGAGTAGCCGACCTTGTTGGTGTAGTCTTCTACTTTCTCGACCAACCCAAGTGTCTGCAGGTCCTCAACAATCTGCTTGCGACAGTCGAAGCGATCCATACCGTGGTATTTGGCTACCGCCTGACGGAACTTCGGCTCTACGGTGTCCATATTGAGATGGGCATCGGGCGTGAATATATCTATCGTTTGCAGGTTGTATTTCTGCCCCAATGCATAGTCGTTCACATCGTGTGCAGGCGTTACTTTGAGGCAGCCTGTACCGAACCCTATCTCTACATAGCGGTCTTCTATGATAGGGATGACACGCCCAACACCCGGCACGATGACATGCTTGCCGCGCAGCCATTGGTTCTTCTCCTCTTTGGGGTTGATGCAGACTGCTATATCGCCGAAGATAGTCTCGGGGCGGGTAGTGGCCACCACAGCGTAGTCGGCGCCCGTCTCAGGGTTGGTAACACCCGGCTCTGCCACCTTGTAGCGGAGATAGAAGAACTTGCTATGCTCCTCGTGGTAGATGACCTCCTCGTCGCTCAGGGCAGTCTGACGCTCGGGATCCCAATTGACCATACGCAGACCACGATAGATGAGTCCCTTTTGGTAGAGGTCGCAGAAAACATGGATGACGGCACGCGAGCGCGTCTCGTCCATAGTGAACGAGGTGCGATCCCAATCGCATGAGCAGCCGAGTTTGCGTAACTGCTTGAGGATGATGCCTCCGTGCTCGTCTGTCCAATCCCACGCATGCTTCAAGAACTGCTCACGGGTGAGGTCAGACTTATTGATGCCTTGCTCTTTCAGACGCTTGATAACCTTGGCTTCTGTTGCAATCGAGGCGTGGTCTGTACCCGGTACCCAGCAGGCATTCTTTCCCTCCAAGCGGGCACGACGCACCAAGATGTCCTGAATGGTTTCGTTTAGCACATGCCCCATGTGGAGTACGCCCGTTACATTCGGGGGCGGGATAACTACCGTGAAAGGCTCACGCCCATCGGGTTCGCTGTGGAATAGTTTGTTGTCCAGCCAGTATTGATACCAGCGTGCTTCGATGTCTGTAGGATTGTATTTCGATTCCATTGTAGTATAAAAAGACACTTTATAGTGTGCCGAAAAACCCCGCAAAGATACACCATTTCATTGAACTACACAAACTCGCACCCCATTTTTTGCACAAACCGTTCGACCACACTGGGGACGCGGGCGCCCCGCCTGCGACATATTGTGAACGGAAATGTGTATGAGTTTAGGGGGTATTGTTTTCCTCCAAGGCGGGATTTTCGTTTTCTTCCCCTGTGAGGGATTGCAATTCTTCGGGAATCACTTTGGCGGAGGTTGCCCCGAAGCGCAGCAGTTTTTGCAACTGCGACGACAGATTGCCGTTGCCTTCCCGCAACTGCGATGTCCCGCGCTCGTAGGTGGTGCGCACCGTATTGAGTTGATTGCCGAGGGTTACATACGAATTGGCAAAGACTACGAACTTGTCGTAGATTTTGGAGGCAGCCTTGCAGATATTCTCGTAGTTCTTCTCGCGGCGGGTATTCTGCCAGGTGAGGAAAATCAGGCGCAGCACCACCATGAGGTTGGTCGGGTTAATGATGAGGACATTCTTCTGGTAGGCTTTGGAGCCGAGGGCGGGATTGTGGTTCATGGCGAGGATATAACTGCCCTCGTTGGGTACGAACATCAGCACGATGGGCGCGGCATTCGGCACGAGGGTGGAGTAGTCTTTGGCGGAGAGTTCCTCGACATGCTGCCAGATAGAGTCGTAGTTTGTCTTTTCCGCTGCCTTGCGTTCCTCGTCGGTTTCCGCGCCCACATAGTCGGAGAAGGCGGACAGCGAGACTTTGCTGTCGATGACGATGCGTGTGCCGTCCGCACTTTTCACCACGATATCGGGGCGCAGGTTTTTGCCGGTCTCGTCTTTGATATTGTCCTGCACGAAATACTCCTCGCCTTCCCGCAATCCGCTGTCGCTGAGGATATTCGCCAGCACTTGTTCGCCCCAGTCGCCTTGTACTTTCCCTCTGTTTTTGAGGGCGTTGGCGAGGGTTTGTGTGGTCTTGTCGCGTTCCTTGTCGTGTTCGAATATATCGCGGATACTTTGTGCAATGGAGGCGGTGTTGCGGGTGTTGGTTTCCTTGGTCAGGTCAATGGCTTTGCGCAGGTTGTCTATCTGGTCATACAGGGGTTTGACCACATGTCCCATTTCGTTGAGGTTGGTATCTTTGAGTTCCGCCGCTCTTTTCTTCATTTCCTCCTCATATTGGCTGCGCATTTGTTCTTGCAGGAGTTTGAGTTCGGTCTGGAAGGTGGCTTTGCGTTGCCGGTCGTCTTTCTCTGCCTGTTCTTGGGCGTTGCGGAGGTTGGTTTGGGTTACCTGCAACTCAGTGCGAAGACTATTGTTGTCAGCAGCCAATGCTTCCTTCGCAGCACGCAGTGTCGCCACTTCTTGCGACAGGGTAGCAGCGGATTGTTTTTCGCGGCGCACCAAAAAATAAGTTCCGACGGCAGTCAGTGCAAATCCGACCCCGATTCCGATAAGCAATACGATGAGTTCCATAAACTATGTGTTAAAACTATAAAATCCCTCCCCTAAACACTTCCAAAAAAAAACAATAAAAATACTCCCCCCAAAAAAACAATAAAAACACCCCCAAACCCTCCCCTACAAAAACATGCCACATACAAAAATACGCCACAAAGGTACAAAAACTTCCCCAATCCTCCAATTTCTATTTCTTTTTCTATTTCTTCCCCTCCCTCGCCCCCTCGTCCCCTTCCTTCGCCCCTCGCCCCCTCATCCCTCCTAGTGCTTCTATATCCCCTCCTCCCTCCCGTTCCCATAGTGTTTCTAGATCTTCTAGATCCTCTAGTTCTTCTAGATTTTCTAGACCATCTAGTTCTTCCCATTCCCCTCGCCCCCAATCCCCCATCCCAAATTGCCTCCGCCTCATTAAAAATTAGATAGGAGGGTGGGTGGTAAGAGGGTGTTACCCCGCTGCTACTCGGGTGTTATCCTGTGGCAACCTTCGCCTATCCCCCTCCCAACCTCCCTGCAAACGCCCTGCAACCTCCCAGCAACCCCCTCCCAACCGCCCCGTAACCCCATCGCACCCACCTTCAATCCTCTTTCGCGCCACCTCCAATCCACCTCCATCCCTCCTCGCACCCACCTCCAAATCGCCTTCAAACCCCCTCCAACTCAACCTTATGTGATTCTTATGTAATTCTTATGTGATTCTTATGTGATTCTTATGTGATTCCCGAATCTTTTTCGAACCACTGCCGCACAACCTCCACCCCAAAACCAACCCTGTACCCCGCAACAACAATTAAACATTGAAAATTAAACATTAAAAATTAAAAACCCCTCCCGCATGCCCTCCTTATGACTTTTGCTCGGAAAGAATGCGTGAAGAAAGTGGAAAGAATACAAAAAGATTGTGTGTATGCATATTATTTTGTACTTTTGCAGGCTAAATGCGAACGAACGGCAAAAGCGAAACAATATGAAGGCATTTGTATTCCCGGGGCAGGGCGCACAATATACAGGAATGGGGCTTGACCTCTACGAAAAGTACCCTGCGGCGCGTGCGAAGATGGAACGCGCGAATGAAATAGTAGGCTTTCGCATCACCGAAGTGATGTTCAATGGTAGCAGCGATGACCTCAAGCAGACGCGTGTCACGCAGCCGGCGGTGTTCCTGCACTCCATTGTGTCGGCAGAGTTGATGACCATAGAGCGTCCCGATATGGTAGCGGGGCATAGCCTTGGCGAGTTCTCGGCATTGGTGATAGCCGGCGCATTGGGGTGGGAAGAGGGTCTGCGCCTTGTCTGTGCGCGTGCGCAGGCTATGCAGAAGTCCTGTGAACGCCAAGAGTCGGCAATGGCGGCGGTGCTCGGTCTGCCCGATGAGGTGGTGGACACCATCTGCCGGGGGATAGCCGATGATATCGTTGTGGCGGCCAATTTCAACTGCCCGGGACAAGTAGTGATTTCGGGAACCGTGAGTGGGGTAGAGCAGGCGTGCCAACGGCTGAAAGCCGCAGGAGCCAAACGCGCCTTGCGCCTGCCGGTCGGAGGAGCCTTTCACTCACCTCTGATGCAGCCAGCAGCGGAAGAACTGCAAGAAGCCATACTCCGCACTCCGTTCCACACACCGCAATGCCCTGTCTATCAAAATGTAAGCGCAAAAGCGGAAACGGACAAGGAGGTCATCCGCCAACAACTGTTGCAGCAACTCACAGCCCCCGTGCATTGGACGCAGAGTGTGCAGCAGATGATAGCCGACGGGGCAACGGAGTTCTACGAATTCGGTCCGGGCGATGTGCTGAAAGGGCTGATACGCAAGATAAATCCGGAGGTAAGTGTAGGGTAGGGCAGTACCCGACGAAAACGAAACGACTAAAACAAGCAAGATATATGTTCAGAACAGCAACTTGCGGCGAGTTACGCCTCGCTGATACAGGAAAAACGGTTACCCTTGCCGGCTGGGTTCAACGAATCCGCAAAATGGGCGGTATGACCTTTATTGATTTGCGTGACCGGTATGGTATCACGCAATTAGCCTTTCAAACCACCGGCAAGCCCGAAGAGGACGCGCTGTTGGAAAAGGCGAATACGATAGGGCGCGAATATGTGTTGCAGGTCATCGGCACCGTGATTGAGCGGCAAAGCAAAAATGCACAGTTGCCCACAGGAGACATTGAGATTAAAGTACAGACGCTCCATGTACTTAACGCCGCTGTAACACCACCTTTCACCATCGAAGACGAGACCGACGGCGGAGACGACTTGCGCATGAAATACCGTTACCTCGATCTGCGCCGCGCGTGCGTACGCAAGAACCTCGAACTGCGCCACAAGATGGCATTCGAGGTGCGCCGTTATTTGGACGAGCAAGGATTCTTGGAGGTGGAAACGCCGGTTCTGGTCAATTCAACGCCCGAGGGTGCCCGCGACTTCGTTGTACCGAGTCGTATGAATCCGGGGCAGTTCTATGCACTGCCTCAAAGCCCGCAGATACTCAAGCAGTTATTGATGGTCAGCGGATTCGACCGCTACTTCCAAATCGTAAAGTGCTTTCGCGATGAGGACCTCCGTGCCGATCGGCAACCGGAATTCACGCAAATCGATTGCGAAATGTCCTTTGTAGAGCAGGAGGATGTATTGAATATGTTTGAAGGCATGTCGCGCCACTTATTCAAGACGATACTGGGCATTGACCTGCCCAAACTGCCGCGTATGACATGGGCGGACGCCATGAAATACTATGGTAGCGATAAACCGGACACGCGCTTTGGGATGACCTTTGTGGAACTGCAAGACATCTTCCACGCTGCCGAAGCCCAAAAGCCGGAGAGCGAGCGTTTCAGCGTCTTTGCACAAGCGAAGTATATCGGCGGAATCTGTGCAAAAGGCTGTGCCTCCTACACCCGCAAGCAATTGGACGCGTTGACCGACTTTGTGAAAAGACCCCAAGTGGGCGCGAAGGGCATGGTCTATGCGCGTGTGGAAGCGGACGGTCATGTAAAATCCTCCGTGGATAAGTTCTACGGGCAGGAAGTCTTGCAGCAGGCAGCACACGCTCTGCAAGCCGAGGCGGGCGATTTGCTGCTGATACTGAGCGGCGAAGATGCCATGAAAACGCGCAAGCAACTCAGTGAGTTGCGCTTGGAAATGGGCAAGCAACTCGGATTGCGTAACCCGAAAGAGTTCTCGTGCCTTTGGGTGATCGACTTTCCTATGTACGAGTGGAGCGAAGAGGAAAACCGACTGATGGCGATGCACCATCCTTTCACCAGTCCGAAACCGGAGGACATCCCGCTGATGGATACCAATCCTGCAGCGGTACGCGCCAATGCCTATGATATGGTAATCAACGGGGTCGAAGTAGGCGGTGGCAGTATTCGTATCCACGATGCCCAACTGCAAGAGAAGACCTTTGAGATACTCGGCTTTACGCCCGAACAGGCGCAAAAGAAGTTCGGCTTTCTGATGAACGCATTTAAGTACGGGGCGCCGCCTCACGGTGGTTTGGCATACGGCTTGGACCGTTTTGTGAGCCTGTTTGCAGGATTGGACAGCATTCGGGACTGTATTGCATTCCCCAAGAACAATCAAGGTCGCGATGTCATGTTAGGGGCACCCGGCGTCCTTGATCCGATACAATTAGACGAATTGCAATTGGATATCCGCAAGCACGAATAACCGTTCCCGTCCCCAACAACAACCCCACAAGATACTACACTAATTGGTAGTATGTAAAATAGGAAATCCCTACACAAACAACTGATTTTCAGCGAATAAAAAATTTACTCTTGTGAATTGTAAATTTTCATACTATCTTAATCCGCTACCAACCGCCCCGTTTCTGTAGGTACACTTACCAAAGAAAACCGCTGCAAAGATACAGCGGTTTTCTTTGGTGTACAATAGTCTGCCTAAAATTTTGACATTTTTAACAAAAACGGATTACCAAGTCCATTTCAAAAATAGAATTACTTCTGTATTTCTGTCCGAGTTTGAAACACTCAATTCCGTTTTGAATTTTTTCAATGTACTTTTATATATTTGTTGTTTGAGAATTTGCGTACCCTTTTTTGAAGAGTTTGTACTGCTATATACATAGAGCGTATAGTAATCATGCTTTTCCATGTTATTTAATAGCACGGGTTCGGTAAACTTATATTCAACCCGCGCATGATCAACCAAAGTGTAGTTGGTTTTGAATTTTGTGTAAACAATCCATGGCCCATCGTCATCCAATTGGGTATAGTAGTACATTCCATAAGTAGCAACATTGTCATATCGGATACCTGTAACATACGGATCTGTCGGGTCGCTGAATGAAAGCACCTTTGTTGCCCTGTCAGATTTATCGTTATTATATGCCGTTAATGTTACCGTATAATTACCGGACGAACTATATGTATGCGTAGGGTTCGTTTCTTTCGAAGTGTTTCCATCGCCAAAATCCCAGACAACACTCTTGGCATTTTGGCAAGTGCTTGTAAATGTAAACTTGAAAGGCTCGCTTTCTTTTTTACTATTAAATCCTGCTGTTGGGGTTACATCTTCCGTTGTCGTATTATTTCTGTTGTTTCCACCGGAGGATGGATAAGAAACGGGGTTTCTCTCTTCACAGGAGAAGAGGAGTAGCGCGATTGCGCTGATGAGTAATGTTTTTTTCATAACTATATAGTATTGGTTAATCCGCTGCAAAGATACTACATATTTTTTACACCTACAAATATACATAAAAAAAGGATGGCATTACGCCATCCGTAGCAGCAAATTTTCTTAATGTATGGGATACTACTCGTAATAAAGAAGCAGAAGAACTTTCGCAGAGCCGCCGTGTGTGAGAAAGAAAAAAAAGCCGCTAATAAAGACCTAAATTTTAACGCTGCAAAGGTAGTGCCATTGGATTATCCGTGCAAATGTTTTACGAAAAAAATGGGGTGAAAACATAATTAGAACGGTATGTCTTCATCGATTTCCTCTTGTAGTACTTTGGGTTCTTCTTCCAACCTATGCATATTATAGTACCAATTAAGAACCTCCTGCTGTGCCTGCTTCACTGTTTCGCAAGTGAGGACGGCATTCTCTACACCCTCAATAATAAATTCGGGATAATCCGTAGAGTTGTAAAAATCAACCCCTCCGGAATGATTCCACATTATTTGCTCGGCAAGAGCATCGAGTGATATTGCACCGTCTTCTTCCTTGCCGGTATAGCCACTACGCTTCCTGTGTTCTCTCGAACTTCCATGAAGTATATCCGCCACACCTCTCTTGAGTAATTGACCATCCTTTGCTCGCTTGTTTTTCCAGATTAACTTCTTGCCATCAGCAATATATGCTAATGTCTTTAACGCTGCCCGATCTGCGGAATTAAGTGGCAGTTCATTTATTTCTTCAATGGCATTTTGAAGTTTTTCTCTTTCTTGCCCATAGTCGCGGTATATCATAATAAGATCTCCCTCATTGTTCATAATAGAACACTCCTCGTAGGGTAGGTCGGTTCTGCCAACACCCGATATGGATTTGTACATGCGTTGTAGGGAGTTAAAATACTGCTGGGTAGGACTTGTGATAGAACGCGATGACGGCTTCCAGTTGCAAGACTTCTTCGATAGTTGTTCGAGTACTTCTGCTTGGTCGGAATTGTAGTTTTGGTCGAGATCGATACCATATTCCTGCGCAGCCGCTATTTCCCTAAATATACGCCTCTTATCGAACCCGCTGATACCATTACGCTTGCGCTTTCTCGTGGGTTCTTCTCTGCTGCTATTCTTCTTGCGGTTCTTGATGAACGCAAGTGCAGCAACTCCGATGATTATTTCCTTAAACATAGTTATATATTATAGTAAGTTCCACCCTGCGTAGATTTCCTCCCAATTCGGTAGGATAGTATTGCCATTCTCTACTATTGCCATTGCATATACCAAATTGCTCATCTGCTCTTTATCATCCGGGTTGATGATTGTGGCTGCCGTCCACCCGTTGATGCCGATGACGCGCGATATATACCTTGCCGTGTTGTTTTCCGTAGGAGGTGCCCAGCGGTTGATGATTTCAGAAACAGTCTGCAATCCGTACTGGTTGATATACTTGCGTAAGAGTTGGAAAGCAGCACGATAGCCGTACTTCATAGATGTGAATTGTTCAAACGCCCCATCTGTATTGTTGGCTACTGCACCTAACCATTTATTATTGGGATTGTAGCGGATATTCAGCGGGTTATTATTCCGATACCCGCGAGGTAGATTGCTGTTGTTCATATTGTTATTCGTTGTTTGATGTTTCGATTTATATAGCATATATGCGGCTGTACCCAACGCTGCCACGCCCAGAATCACTAATATATCATCGCGCTTGTTCATAGATATTCTACTGTCCACAACGCTTTCTGCGCTTCTTGCTCTATGTATTCCCGATATTTATCTAAATGACCGATATATAATACACCGGGCTTGAGATTTGTACCCGCCATTAACTCCGCTACACCACCGCACACTTGGTAGTTGTTGGCATGCATGCGTATTTCCCGCAATGAATCGTAGTCGCTGGTAACAAGAGAAATTAGTTTATCATTACCGCTGATGTCCAGTTTCTGTAACTTATTACACTTGCTGATGTTTAGATATTCCAAATTCCGCTGCCGGCTTGTGTTCAATGTAGTTATACTGGTTCCATGCAGGTCAAGCCAACGCAAACTGTCATTACCCTCGATTTCAATAGAAGTAAGTGTGCAATCATAAATAAGCAGTTGATCCAGCCGCGAATTGGCAAATAGTCGGATTGATATTAGTTTCTTCAGATTGCCACAAGTTATAAATTCTAACGACTGATTGCCAATAATATCTACATACTCGGTTGCATGATACCCATCTAATTCTGACACCGATAATTCCGTGAGTGAGGAATGATAGCACTTAACTCTTTTCCCCATAACAGTTATATTCGTAATCTTTCCAAATGCTGAAACGAGTGTCCCGTCATCCGCGTAAAAATTGGCTTCTGTGGTGGTAGTTGGCACGCCATTATTGATATAGTTTATCGATATATCGCCACTACGCTCAAGGTTTAAGATAGGTGTATCTACGCTTGATGCCACAATCTGTATAGGTGCATTGCTGATGAGTACTTCGCGATCCACCGCCAAATAGGGCACATCTATCGCTTTCGTGAATACCTTTGTGGTATTATCTTTCAGATTGATGATTTGGTTTGCCCCGTTTGTTAATGTATCTGAATACTCCTGCTGCGTGCCAACCCGGTTGATATATGATAATATCTTACCCGCCCACATGGCAATTTTCTTGCGCACGCTGGCGAAAATCTGCAAATCCAAACTCTTCACATTGGTCGGCTGTAATATCTTATTAGTTGGCTTGAGCATACCTACCTCCTTGCAAAACGAAAAACAATGCCGCAAATAACGGCTACGAATAGTATAGATAATATAACCCAAAGGGCAATCCCGCTACGGTGCAGGAATGGTTTGTCGCAGGTGTTCTTTTCTCTTGGGGCAGGTGCTGTCTGATAGATAGTATCGGTGCGGTGTACATAGATAGAATCGTGGATTAGTGTGCGCTTTTCGCGTGTAACGGTAACGGTGTCGTGAATGAGAATGGTGTCCCCTTGCAGGTATATCCGCCGTTCTTTTTCAACAAACACCGAATCATGCACATACTCTTTCCGGATAGAATCCTTGCTCTGCTGCGTGTTGGTAGTAGTGGGGTAGTATGTCCTGCACGAGGCAAGGCATACTACCGATAGCAATACTATTATCAGATTTCGGAGCATAGATTAGAATATCCTCTCAACCGTCCAACCGGCTTCTTCAGCGGTTTCCATGAGTTCTTTTGCCCACTTTCCGTTACCATATAAGGTAAGTTTACCATTGGGACTATCATTTATCAAAATACCCAAACTTTCTACAACATCATGCCCATCATAATAGGAAGCGCAGAGAATATGACGAACTTTTGGTGGTTGTTTGTCCATAATTAAATTTTCGAGCAATGTATTGCCACTTATGTTCAGAGTTTTAACTTCTTGCAGCCCACTCATTAAATTTAAACCAGTGATTTTGTGGTTTGCTGATAAGTTTATTTCTACTATAGAAATATTTCGAAACTCTATGTAATTAATGTTCCCTCTTAAAGTAATTTCGCTATAGGCTTTTGCAGAATTTATAGTAAGAGAAATGGCATCGCTCAAGTCGTATTGTTCAACTACCCATTCATCAGCCGCATCCGAAAAATAACGCACGCGGAGTACTCCATAACCCCTTATGACAGGAAATCCACAACCAGCATTTGGAGTTATGACTGATATTATACGATATAACTTCTCCCCTGCATTTTGCAGTGCGTTCGGTGTTGTATGGATATTCATAATTATTCCTCCGTGTTAGTAGGTTTAACTTCTTCTTGCACCTCTGCTGATTCTTGCTCTTCTTTGGCTTCATCTGTCGTTTGCTCTGCCGGCGTTGCATCTGCTACTTGTGCTTGTGCTGCTGCATCCTCTGATGCCCATGCCTTTTCTTGCTCTACAAGACGCTGCAACATATCATAAACGCTTTGCAGATGTTCATCGGACAACACAATACCATTTTGCTTGAGTTGTTCCGCGAACTGCGCTTTTGTCTTTTCGCCAATTTTCTCTACAGAAATCAACTTTCCCTGAATGCCCAATACCTTTGGTCTGGGTCTTCTTATTTTCTGTTCCATAATTGTATGTTTTGTTATTTGTTATTCTTCATATCCTCCGGCGTAAATAGGTATTGTTTCTTCTCGCTCAGGTATTCGTGCCTTGCAGCCGTGTTTCTCGCACCTGTAGAAATCCGCCTCCGCCAACTTGAGCCGCAAGTTGAATATATCTGCCTGCAATACCTGTGTCCCTCTTGCGTTCTCTTCTACCAATGTCAGTTTACCCTCGCGCAAGTTGTTAATGTCGCGGCGTAGTTCGTCAATCTTGCTGTCCTTGCTCGCGCATTCCTCTTTCTTCTCGCGATAAAGGCTTTCCCATTCTTCCGCTTCCTTGAGTTCGTTGTCTATCTCTTTCTGCTTGCGCGTCTGGCGAAAGTGGAGTAGGGTGCCTCCTCCCAACGCACCAACGATACCACAAACAGCACCCACTATTACATTCAACCACTCCATCATTCCGCTAAATGCTGGTACTGATATTGCAACAATCGGATTCGAGCACCCGCCTCCAATGTTATCTTGATTTCCGAGTTCCAGATGACATCCTTGTCAAGATTTGTCTTGTCCAACCCCTCGCCGGGCGATAAAGGTATGCCATTCACTGTGGCGGTGTTTGAGCCGGTATTCAGCGCAAACCAACCTCCACTTTTACCATCAGGGCGGATAGTTGTATTCACCGTGATGTCTTGCGATTTTTCAATTACTTGCCACATATTTATTGTTGTATAAAAGTTGATAGGAAAGCAGCCAATAATAGTAGTTTGGAATTACTTAATTTCTTTTTGCGCGGTTCTGTTGCTTGCGTATCTGCATCACCTAATGGATGCCAATCGAACGCCGCAGGCTTTATGTAGAACATATTACTACTGGGGTTGAGTATATGCTTCTGCATAAGTTCGTTAAGTTTCTTGTACTTCGGCTTATAATCATATCCATCGATAACGATTTTAGGCTCAAGGCAAGGTATGCCTTGATATTTTGTTACCGCCTTTTTCTTGAGGTATTGAGCAAGATTTTCAACCTCCAACCATTCGACTTTTACACCCTGTTTTTCAGCATATAATACCGGTCTGGGGTAATTCTTATCATAGAGCAGAGTGATTTCTTTATGAGTATAGGCTATCTTCTTGGATGCAAGTATGGCATTTTGCAGATATACATAAGTATCATACAGTAATGTGCAGGGAACTAACTTGCTTGTGCTTGGTTCTCCCTCCACTTTCACAAGAGCAACTTGTAATGAATAATCAAATCCACTATCAGTAGCCTCGATGAAATTCAGTAGTCTTTCCTCTTCTACCCCCGTAAATGTTCCATATTCATCATATAGTTTCTCCATCCATTTCTTGGGGGAAACGGCTTGAATGGTATAGAGTAGTTCACCATTTTTATCAAATATCTGTGCATAAGTACATTTGATTGTACCCTCTGCCATTGTGGATGTATTTAATGCCTCTTGATAAGTCATGATTGCGATTTGAAATGTTTGTAAATGAAATAACCGCCTACTGTTGCAAGCCCTAACATGAGTATGCTGCTCGTACTTGATAGTGATTGTTTGATACGCGCCTTTGTAACTATACCTTTTGTTTCATCCAATAACTGCTGGTATTCCTCTTCGGTGAGTTTGCTGGTGAGCGTCTTGGTGAGTTCCTTGCTGTACTTAACATCTTTCTCCGATTCGTCCGCAAATGATTTGTATGCGAAATAGGCTGCTGTCGATAGACTTGCAATAACTACTGCTGCAACTACCACAACAACCAAAGTCGATATGCCTATTCCTCCGTTCTGCATGAATTTCTCAAGATACACCTCCATATCTGCATATCCCTTCGGGTAGGAGGTTTGTATATCTTGGCAAACTCCTTGATTAACAAGTGCAGCGTTGCGGGTATTCAGTCGCAGTTGCAGGTTGTAGAGTGTTTCCCGTTCCGTTATACTTAACTTGTCGGCAAAGCGCGCGCAAAGGATATTATTCTGAATGATAATCTTGTTGTTGCTGATTATCTTATTTACCAATGCTTGCGCTTGCGTTTGGCTGTAGTACGACCTATGGGACAAACCATTATCCGTCCATCCGTCCGATAAAAAGATATAGCCGCCGGAGGTGGTCTGATAGGCTGTATTTCCTTTCGGCGTAGTGGTATAGTAACCACTCAAAACAACGGAAACTATACTGCTTCCCGGATTGTCGCCAACATACGCACCTGTATATGCGAAGTTACCGGACGAGTTGATTGTATAAACCTCGCCATTCTCCATCTGGAAAACATGCCCTGCGTATGTTGAGTTGAATTTCATATCTTGAACTATTTTGTCCTACTCTTCTTTACGCATATTGTACGATATTCAACAGATCCATTCATGTCGTTCTCGAATGCCGTTGCATAGATTGGATCGTAGTTTATATCCCTGCCTGCGTATTCGAAGCGATTCGCACTTGCAAGTTCTTCCGCAAACCGGTAAGCGTCATTGTCCGATTTGAATGCCCACAAATCTAATACTCGCGGTAGTTTATCGTTAGAATTTACCGTTGCCACTATTACATACTTTGCCATACTTACCTCCAGTTAAATTTCTGTTATTTTTATAGAAAAATACTTTTCACCGAGATGTGTTTCCAGCGCAAACTGCATAAAGAAGTCATTCTCCTTAACCAACATATAGCCATCTAACTCTAAATCGTATCGGATATTATCGGCTGCAACCCTTGCATCTTTTTTTGTTGCGGCGATATTAAATACGCCGCAATCAATGCCATCTGCTTGTGTTTGCGCATAAGTGATGATATACATACCTACCTCCTATCTTATGTTCTTGCTATCCAATATTCGATTTCTTGGCATAGTTCGTCCCAACTATTCACTTGTACATCATCGAAAGTCAGACTGCTTGCGTAGTCTTCCGCATAGTACCCGAATAGTCCGCGTATCTGCTTCGCATATTGCGGGTACTGCTCCTGCGCTTTGTTGTTTATTTTATCAAACATACACACGATGAGCGCGTTCCCTAATTGCATATTTTTGTCAATGCCTGCTTTCACTCGCTCGCAGGCAAAAATCGTTCCTTCTTTTACATCGCTCTCGGTCAATTCGACATCGAAAGCGTCTTCAATTTCGGTTAGATAGGTGCAAGCACCTTTATAGCATTGCATGCAACCCAAAATAAAATCTTGCATTGTCATAGTTTACTTAATCTTATCTCTTATTTTAACAACATTCCTCTTGCCATCTGGTACATATTGTCGTTTGTTTCTGCCATTGTTACAACCCGTTCCAAAAGCATCATATAATCAGGTTCAACCTGCTTGAAACGCGCCATAAGAGCAAAGAGTTTTTCTCCCTCTTCCTCCGTGAATACCTCCTCTTCTTGAACTTCCTCTGTGGTAGGTTCTTCCTGCGGTGCAACGGGAGCAACGCGCTCGGCACGCACATCCTCTTCCGCGTCCAAACCGGCTACGCGTTTCTGCCCCAATGCACTTATTACAGGCTTCAGATACCCAACCATCAGACCGATGGCAGAATTTTTGTCGCGCTCAAATTCTCGCTTTTCCTCGTCAAACTCTTTGCGCTTCCTCTCATATTCCCGCTTGTCAAACTCTGTTTCAACCTGCTCGCGGATTTGGGCTTTCAGTTGCTCATATTCCGCCGAACCAATACCCATACCTCCCATTCCTGCTACAGGTGCTTGCTGGGCTTGCACAATCGGCTGCACCTGCTGTTCGATATACACGATACACTGTACACCTCCGGAATTGGCTTTTTCGTTTTGAAATGCCAACCCGTAAGCCCGCGAACCCCATTGCTCGATATATTTCTTGGTCAAGCGCAACTTCTCATCTTGCGTTTCCTCCGACCAATAGTTACTATCGAGTATCTTGTTATTTTGCCGCTCATCATTCTTCTCCGGGTCATTCTTGTAAAACACCCAACGCTTGAATTTATTGTCGAGGATCCAGTCCTCTACTTGTTGCCATTTCGTAAACATATTAAGTCCTCCTATTGCATTATATATAATATACCACTCCTATTGCTGTATATAAATAATTCGAATCGCCAACTGCCCATAATTATTTCTCGTATTGTAAGTTCATAAACACTGATTTACCTATGTAATCCGCTTGCACATTCGAGATTGTTCCTGCCCCTCCGATAGTTAGGTAGGACGCTTGGAAGTCGAAGATGATATTTTGAAACTCCGTCTTGGTAAGCATTTGCAACTGATATAGGAGGCTCAACGGCAGATTATCCACAATGCAATAACTTCCCTTGCGCAATGTAAGGTAGATATTCTGCGTCTGCTCAAGTGTTATTCCTGTATGCAAGTCTGGAGTTACAGACGGCGCGGAAAGTAGCAGACGGCGGAAACGCTTGCCCACCATGCGGTCGCTATCCGGAAATTGGTTGTATCGGATATATGTTACCAGTGGAATGGAAACAGAATCGGTTATGAGTATATCCGTTGTATTGCGACTACTGTATTCCGGCAGGTCGTACCAAAATACAAACGCTGCTGTTGTCCCCACCATATTCTCGTTTTGGCAATCTACATAACTCGCTTCCAGATTGATTTTGCTAAATAGCGGATTCCTAATTCCCAATGTCTGCTTGTAATTAAGACGCTCCAACGGAAGATTGCGTTGTATTTCCGTATTGCCTACTGCATCTAAAACTGTAATATATATGTTGTCCGTAGTTGTTGTACCCGTCTTATCTGTATCCGGAAGATATTGAGCGGGGGCAAAATCTATATACTTGATGATACGGCGGTTAATATTCTCCACGAACGGGAAATAGTTACGACCCAATCGCTGAATAGGTACTAATACAAGTTGTGCGCCTGAAAGTTTGGTGTTCATAATTCGTTAATTAGAAGTGAAATGTTATAGTTTGCTTATTCGCTGCGCTGCCTGCGTTTTGAATAAATGAATAGTCAAAGTCAATATCCATATTATCAACAAGGAATGGGAAAGCCTGCGTGCTTTCCGCGTCTTCTCCAATCATGGGAGGACGGCACATTTCCGTATGCAAATCGCGCACGATATAGGATAGTTGATGATCGCGTAGTGTAAGATAGGCGGGGTTGCTCTCTGCGTCCCAACAAGTTATTGCTCGCACCTTATGCGGCAGTGCGTGGATATAGGTGTTGATGATTTCTTGGAAAGTCAAACGCTCGTTTGCTTGCAATGGGAAAGATACCGTAATGGATTGTTTGGCAGGCTCGTAATCATCTTCTGTATGACCGCCATAGAATACATACATCAACATACAACAATCCTCTGCTGGTGCTGTTGTGAATATCATGCGGCACAGGGATAAGTTAAGTGCAGCACCGATTTCGATAGGGTAGTTGTTGGTATGATATATTAGACCTGCGCTTGCCTCGTAGGTGATCTCCTCATCATCGGCGGTGAAGATATTCAGATAAAGATTCTGCAACGCGGATTTCTGCATAACAGGAGTTACCCCATCAATAGGAGAGAGGCATTCAAGTGTCGGTGTGCATATTAGTAGTTTTTCAACACTTTCCTTTGCCCAACTCACATTTTGAGGTAGGTAATACTCGGTTATACCTTTTTTTATGGGTATCAAAACCAAATCTACATTCTTGTATAGTGCCGCTTTCATGATTGCGTTCGATAAAGAAAAATAGGGTGGGGGAATTTTCATGCGCCCCATCATCATGGCGCAGAAAACCCCCACCCATCAAATTACCACTGGCCAACAGCCTTACCAGCCCAGTTCTCGCCACCGAAGTACTCGCAGCCACCCTTAACAAGGAAGCCATCAAGTATCAGCACGAGGTACGCCTCGTAGCCGGTAGTTACAGGGAAAGTCAAGGTTGCGGCGTTGAAGTTCACCGTAAGTTTATGATCGCGCGTACCGGCTATGATATAGCGCGGCATGAGCAACGACAGATATTGATCAATATTCCACTCGCTCTGTACACCCTCATTAACAGTAGCGTTGCTACTATCAAGGACAAATGCACCTTGCACTTGCGGAACATGCAGGAACTTCTCCATCGGGTAACGAGAAAGCAGAACGCTTGTATCTACATTCCACGACAAGAAACCATCGTACAATTTCTTGATGCTCGGATTGGTGAAGCCGGCTTTATGTACGCTCGGCGTAGTACCATCTGCAATAGGAGCGTAGGGGTACAATACCTCTTCTTTCGTTGTGGTATTGCGCAAGCCCAAGAATACACCAATGGAGTTTGGAACCATTACATCGTTGCGGTCGAGTGCGAAGGTTTCCACATTGTCCACACTGTTATTGTCCTTGATGTTAAAGATATACTGACCCTTTCCGTCCAATATCTTCTGCTCAAGACGGATTTTGCTCTCTTCGGGATAGATTTTACCACTCGCACCTGACTTAGTAATCATGTCCCAAACTTGGTCAAAACGCGCTTTCTTGATCGCGTTAATATCAAAAGTTGTCTGTGTCATTTTTTGATTTTGTTTTATTGTTATACTTACTTATTCATCGTGGATCACTTGCCCATGATACCACCTGCTACACCCGCTACTCGCTTCTGCTTTGCATAGCGATTACCTAACTCCAAGCGGCGACCGATAGTGCCATTGGGAAGACCGATAGTACCAAAGGGAAGACCTCCAGTAGATTCACTTCCCGATGAGATCAATCCCTGCACAAGGTTGCTCACGCCGACAACAGCGATACCATCTACCGCTGCGCGAATCATCTTATTGGATGACATCGTGCCACCCAATACACCTACGCCAATCTTTATGGCGTTAATCGTAGTCGAATCCAACTTTGCCAGTTCATCAACAGAACTGACAACATAGTCTATCGCTACATTGGCAGCACCACCGATACCCACATTGGTAAGGGTATCCATGATACTTTGTTTCTTAAATGGGTTCTTTTTCATTTTTTCTTTTGTTTTAGTTAGTGATTTTTTTTGTTGTGTGTGTTTTTTATTTATAGGGAAACTACTCACACTTAACCCCTCTCTACATTGTTACTTACCCCCTGAAACTACGGCGTACACCGGCGATTTTCTTGCTCAAAGCATCAGACTTGCGATTCATAGCCTCACGCTTTGCGTTTTCGCGCTTGATTTCCGCCACGCGTTTCAGATAATTCTCTTTGGTCTGGATAGAAGCCGAAGCCTTTGGGGCTTTCGGCAATTTCTTCATTTTCAAAGTAGCCATCTTACTCCTTGTTTTGTATATTCAACATTCATTTATTACTTTTCTTCTTTCCACCCTTTTTGCGTTTTCCACCAAACAGCAACGCTCCGGCTGCAACCAATGCGATTAAAATTGAGGTGGATTGTGTACTTCCAGTTACGAATCCATCTGTTTGGGAGGGTAGGGTATTGCTTGCATTTATCGTTTCTGTTTTACCTCCTGCAAACAATGATATAATCCACTCCAAAAACTGCTCTAAACAAAGCACAATATTCTCCCAGACGCTGGAACTATCGCTTGCATCAATTGTATCACCATTGGCATTCTGCATAATACCATCTTCCGCAGAATAAGAACCTGCGTAGTATTTCTTCTTAATCTTGTTATATTGGCTTGTATAGGTATTTCCATCAATAGTAGCCGCATATGTAGTCGGGAACGCACTGCCTTTCACCGTGCCATAAATAACCCCATCTGACGAAGTTACATCTACACCGTTATTGAAGATATGCCCCGTTGATTCATCTACGGTTACATTTCCGTTTTGGCTGAAGTTATTACGCTTTACTGCACCAATTCCATATACACCCTGCGACCAGTTCTTACCTGCTACCTCCTCGCCATTGGCCAACTTCACGAGAGCCTCTGCCGGTGTCATTCCATAGTAACCCATGAACGCCGTACGGATAGCCGATACATAAGTATCGTAGGAAGTATTATACTTTTCCGCAGACAACTTCAGCACCTTTATCTGATTCAGCCTTTTTGCATTTATAATAGACGCACTCTTGGCATCTATCTTGGATAGAAACTTCTGGGGATCTGCCCAAATGTACATGAAGTTTGCAGGGGACTTCTTCGCTTGCTCTATAGTTAATTCTACTGCCATAATTAATTATTTTTAATCCTTGAAAATCAATGCCAATGCAGCAACAGCCGCCACAATCCACATAGTGGATTTCTTAGAAGTACCGTCAAAGTTTAATTCATCAAAATCTTCTGGATTTGGAGTTGCTGCGCTCGCTGTTTCAGAATCTATTGCTTGATATTTTGCCACTTTAATATTTGCTGCGCACTGGCATATCACTTTAACTACTGCAAGAATAAATGAAAGTACCGCAGTTATGATGGAAATTATTGCTGATACAGTAATGCCCACACCTCCATACTTGCCATTGTTATTAGTAATGGCGCGGCAAACTTCCTCCGGAGTTGCCTTAAAGTAGTTAATAATTCCTGCTCGAATAACTTCACGCATTGATTCTTCAGAACCATACACGCCGACAAACATTGCCTTGCAATAATCGTAGGTCTTATTCTGAATGACCTTTTTTGCCTTAAAAGACTGCGGCAGTGATTTTAACTGCTCATCTGTAAAATAAGTGTATAAGAAATACTCGCTCGCGTTATTGAGATACTTTGCTAAATCCTCGTTATTTTCCCACTCATCACCTGCTGCTCCAATTCCAGAAATACTCTTACTTGATTTGCGAAGTATCTCTGTGATTTTATCTTGCTGTTCCTTATCGAGAAATACCTTGTTTTTTTCCTCTATATTCTCTTTCCACCAATCGGAGAATGATTTAGAAGCCATTAGACTATCATCACTGATTACATCAGATACCTTTTCAAACACTTCATCCAGATGTCTATCCCGCTCATCATTCGATAGCGAATCGAAACTAAATACACCCTGCTCCAACAGACAACCTATTACCTGACCTGCCCTGTGCAAATCCTCCTGCGAATGCCGGTATTCTTGTGCATAATACATTGCCACACTATACAGGTCTATCTGATTCAGCCTATCTACAACCTCTTCTGTTCTTAATCCCAAGTTGATTACTTCGGAGTAACATAAGTTAATCATAGATAGCAAGGAATTAACAGCCTGCGTATTGCTGACAGTCTGGGTGTTGTCCAACCAATAATCGTATTTGCTATCGGTACTTCCAATCCCGCTACAAGCGTATATTTTCAACTTACCACTCATTGTATATAAAATCTTGTTTCTTTGCATATTTCCTTGCGAAGTTATATACTGGATAGCCATGCTCATCCTTTTCGCAAGCGTCTAATATTATTTCGTTCCCCTCTTCATCAATCGCTACCGGGTAAACATGGGTATATTGCTTTCCTGCATCGTAATTAACAAATCGTATGATGTGCGAAACGCCCAAACAGTGCAAGCAGCAACTAACATACATTGTCAAACTCTTACAATCCCCCATTCCGTCTGCAAGCAATCTTGCCGGACTTTTTATATATTGTTCCCCATCTTTATCCAACTTATACCTTACATGCTCTGCAAGATACGAAAATATCGCCCTGCACTGGTCATCTACACATAACCCCTGCAACTCTTTCACATGGTCTTGCGGCTGATTCTTGTACATCTCATAGCAATATTGTATTGCCTTGATAACATCACTATTCACCCCACATTTCAGCAGACAATTTGCTCCGTTTGAAATCATTTCTTCAAATCCTCCCAATTAAGAGTTGTCTGTACCGGCAGCGTTACGCCATTATTCCCCACACTCGCATAGCCATCAAATGCTATAGTTAGTGTGTTTATATTGCCCGTTTGTATGTTCGCAATAACAGCCTCACCCAAAGAAGATATATTGCAGGTAACTGTTATGGGTACGATATGGGTCTTGCAACCGGACAAAAAGTAATTATATTCCGAATTTACTTCTCCCACCTTAATCCCCTGCATGTACACATCACCAACAATCCCCCGTAATTTTACTCCTACTAATAGCGGGTTCTTGATAGCAAAAAACAGTTTTACCTGTAGTGTATTCTCGGAGAAATCAAGACCCGCCAACTGATAGCCTCTAATCCCTACAGCCAATGCGCTTACGCCTCGCAGAACGCTATAATATAACAACCCTATACCTGCTAATATCCTAACTGTTTTATTTGCCATAATCTTACAAATAATATGCTTCTCCACAATATCGAAGTACCCCGATTACATCATAATACTTAGCCGTTGTGGGTGCACCCGCTCCGGCTATCCCCCAATATTCAAATTGTACTCGCCCCGTTGTTTCATTTTCGATTGTTGTTTTAGGACAATTCGTTATTAACTTCTTACCGTTCTTGCTGCATATAAGAGTTCTCAAATCATCCATTGCCTCTTTACCAAGCAACTCTTGATTTTTAACCCCATCTAATTGAATTGTTTCTGTTTGTCCGGGTCTTAATACCACTGATTGGTTTTTATTCTCAAAAACATGGTTCAAACTTTTATTCTGTATATTAAATCCTGCATTGAACTTGGATAAATAGTAAGTTTTATCTTTTGTTGTGTTTGTCAATACCAAAGTCGGTTGTATAGTCATCTTCTTTCCGACAAGCATTCCAACCCTTAATATATACGAAACACTTACACCTGCTAATGGGCTATTGTTGTCGCCCTGAAAATTTGTTTGGTTCTCATATTGTTTGCGTAGGGCTTCCTGTTGAGCCGCGTAAGTATTCATCGCTAATTTCACGAGTATAGCATCTTCGTCATCCACATATTTTGCATATTCAGATAGCCGTCTTTTGTAATTCATAACGGCTAAAATTATTGCTATTATTGAGAATGCATTCACTATACTTTCAAATTTCCGCTGCAAAGGTACGGCGTGTTTGTCATACAAAGCCGCCAAAATTCCGCCAAATGGGGCAAAAAAAGCAGCCTATTCTTCTCGAACCGGCTGCACCACCCAAAAATCTTTATAAAACCAATAAAAATAGATATGAAATTTACAACATGCTACACTATCGTATTTTATTCTCCACCTTGAAATACTCTAATACCTGCTCCATTGTGGGTTTGGCATATCTGCGTATTTCCAAGTCTTTCTTTAACTTATGCATTAGTCGTTCTGCGGTGCGATGACTGACATTCATTAACGCTTCAATATCAGCCACAGAAGCACGGTAATCATAGTATTTCGCACACTCCGCCATGCACACGATTTGTTTTCGCCGGCAAAGGTACTACGAACTAACTTATCTATCCAAAGAAAACACAAAAAAAATGGGGTAGTTTTTCAGCCACATTTTCACCACGCTACTTGCGTTCTCATCACACGCTCGCGTATTATGCGCACGCGCGATGGCACTCCGATTTTTCAATCAGAATCACGGTAGTTTTCGACCGCGATAGTATTCGTCCTTGTTGTTTTTTTGTCTGAAAACTACAAACACTACCGTTGAAATCACCACTCCTGCCAATGATATTAAAATCCATTCCATAGTTGATTTGTAAAATCTCCTTGTTGCCACTTTACTTTCGTTCTCTGACGCTTTTGCGTCCGAAATGATAATTTACTTGTTTAAGACAAATAAACTCCGCAAAATTAAAATAATCCATTGTACATATCAGTTTATACCGGTTCTTCACGCAGTCGCTTAACTGCAATAGTGTAGTAATCCGGATCTATTTCATAGCCAATATACCGTCTGTTAAGTCTTTTGGCGGCCATTAGTGTACTTCCCGATCCCGCGAATGGGTCGAGTACTATGTCGCCATCGTTTGAACTGTTGCGTATGAATTCCATCATCAGTAAAACCGGCTTCTCGGTTGGGTGTCGTTTAGTTCCTACGATATTCGGAATGGTAAAGATATTCTTGCAACCCATATCGTTAATACTCCTTGCTGCACCCTTGCGCAGCATCAAGATGAACTCCAATGCCTGCATGTAATATCTGTTTGGCGTGGCTGTTCGTTTATCCCAAACTAACAGGTTCTGAAATATAAAACCAACTTGCTCTGCTTTGGTTTGTAGGTCTTTCAAATTCCGACTATTCACCATCACATAGCAGTGTGTGCCATTTTTGAGTACTCGGTACACATCGGGCAGCCACTCGGAGAAAGCAATGTCGTTGTGAGCGAATAACTTTCCGCTTTTAGCGTGTTTGTTCTGTAAGTCGCTGAATATGCCGCCACAGCAACTTTTGCCGTGATGCGAAATATGATAGGGACAGTCAGTTACCACGAGGTCTATACTCTCGTCTGGTATCTCCTGCATACCTTTTAGGCAGTCTTGGTTGTAGATATAACTTTCAATCATGCAACTATGTTAAAAAAAAGGCGGAACGGACAAACCGCCTATAACGACTAACTAATACCATGCGTCCGTTTTTACCTTGCAGGGCTTGAACTTATCGTTCGGATATTCTCACGCTTTCATGAAGCACAGCCAGTGTGTGTTGCTTCGCTTGCCGGAGTGATGACCGAATATTGGTTTTTGGTCTGTGCATTTCAATACCTCGCTCAATAGGATGTCTGTTTCGTTCCACTTGAAGATTAAGAAACCACCTTGCTTGAGTACTCGGAAACACTCGAAGAAACCCTTGGCCAAGGTATCGTGCCAATCTTCGGATAGATTGCCGTACTTTATCATCTGCCATCCTGTTGGTTGTGCTTTTGGGTTCAGACTGCCATATATGTCGGCAAACTTGCTCTTTCCCGTGTTGCGCAACAGGTGTGGCGGGTCAAACACAACCATAGCAAAGGTATTATCGGGGTACTCCATACTCCGGAAGTCCCCAACCAGATCTGGTTTCACTTCAAAGTATCTGCCGTCGCATAAGGTTGTTTCGCAGTCGCGTATGTCTTGGAATAGCACACGCGGGTCATTTTTGTCAAAGTAGAACATCTTGCCACCACAGCAAGCGTCCAGAATGGTTGCGTTCTCTTTCATATCAGTTCCAATGCTTTTCCCTTTTCTTTCAGGGCTTTTGCCGTTTCGTACGGCACGAAATACTTTGCGTTCATAATAGTTACCAATTATAGCACTCTCCCGTTATGGGTGCGCTTATATTAT
>CAVGOI010000005.1:0-72511 GCA_963630875.1 Mycobacteriaceae bacterium
AGGATAGAGAGGGTTTTGATGTACTAAAAAATTGCGTTTCTAAATGGAAACTATATTAGGGTATATTGGTTTTAGATGGTTATGGTATTGTATTCGTTTGCAAAGATACTGAAAAATCCCCACGCCACCAAATAGTCTGCCAAAGGAATATTGCGCCCATTCTTATAGGGACAATCTCGCACGGATATCCATACCACATCCATAGCACATCCATAGCATATCCATAGCACTACCTTACCACATATAACTCTTATAAGGGTTTTAGAGGGGGGTACAACGGTTTGTACCCAACTGACCGCAAGCGGGGTACGACATTGTTGAGGGTTGAGTGTTGAGTGCAGTTGAGAGTGGAGAGAAGGGAGAGGAGGGATAGAGGGGCAGGGCAAATCACAGCAACGGGAGTTGCCTACACGCGTCAGGCAACTCCCATTGTTTTCTATGATTATACGCTTAGCGTACTATCACGCCAAGTACATCCTTAGCGTACTGCCGCGCCGAGTACATCGTATATCTTGTTGTTGTGCAAGATATAGAGATGACCGTCAATCATCACCTTTTTGTCAGTTACCGGCTCAACCTCCACGCTTTCTACACCCGTTGGCTCAACATATTGAGCAGAAAGGTCGTCCACATAGAAACTGCCTGTTGCTTTCTCGGAATCGGCAGTACGCACCAAGCGTAATCCCATGAACTGGTAGTCCACACCTGCAGGCAGGGTCGTCATATCCGCCTCGCAGAATTTCCAGCCCGCATAGTCAAGCGTACAAATTTTGGTGTACTGTACATCACCAGCTACCGCCCAACGTGCGTACAAGTCATTGAAAGAATAGTCGGAGAACACCTGCATCCCCAAACGAGAATTGTTATTGCCTACCACCAAAGACAAGTCCATAGCCGCATAGACTGCTTCAGCCGTTGGTTCGGTGAAAGTATAGTACATCTGATTAGATGCCTGTCCATTAACTTTCGTATTGGTGTTTCGGAACGCATAAGCAGTAGTTGTTCCCACAGATGTTTCCAAGTCCCCCTCAAAGAAGACAGTATCCAACACATTTACAACAGGCATATCCGATGCAACGGCTTTAGCCGTGCGGAACGGGATAACCACCGTATCCATGAGCAAAATGCCCTCTATATCTTTTACATTAGGATACCAAACCAAACGGTAATCGGATTCGGGATTTAATGCTTTGGTCAATTCAAAGGTAGCAGAGCCGTATTTGTCGGAAGCCTTGTTGTAAGTGAAAGAGCGCGAGTTGATTTTTATGGCATCACCTGCCGCATCCAAAACCGCCACATTCTTGCTTGCCACTGACCCTACAATGTTGGCATCAAAGAATGTGATGAATGACGGTTGCAGGGGAATGTCTGCATCGCCTGCTTTCGGATAAGTTTGTACGATATTAACATGCCCGCGGTATAGGGTACGGAACTTGAATATAAACGGTTCTTTCAAGTGATTCGGCCACATGGCATCGGGGTGGCATGCCTCGGTGGAAAGAGTGATGGTATATTCCACTCCTGGCTCAAAACGGGTAGCAGGCGTGAAGCGCATGGTGCGTGCACCATCCTCAAAGGTAATAGTCCCCTCCACCGCAGGCGAGATAGAGAAGGCAGCGGCCGTGCTGTCCTCACGCATATCCCAGTTGAAAGCCAAGGTGATTTGTGTCGATACCTGTACACTATCCGTCAGTTCCACTTTCGGGGTGTAATCGATTACTTCCGGCGGCGTTTGGCGTTGCATAGACATCAGCATATTGGAATAGGCAATTTTGTTGTTGACAACATCCAAGGTGTCTATATAGTCATAGTAGCCATCCTTTTTGCCCTTAACCACATATTTGCCGGGTTGCAAGTTCCAGAAGAAATAGCAACCATTGTAGAGGGTATCGGTGGTATATGTTTGCAACAAAATTCCGTCTTGATACAACTCCACTGTAGCACGGTTGAGCGGACGCAGTTCATCGCGTGAGCCGCGACGCGGATGAATATCGGGTGAAATCTGCTTTTGATAATTATCACGCAACTGCCCACCGATAGCCCCATAGGGCAATTCTGCATGGCAGAAATACTCCATAAAGGTGCGGGCAAAATAGTAGGACTCGCGCCACTTGTAGTCCAAGTTCATCAGACGATAGGTTTCGGGGATATAGTCGTGCATACATCCCTCGGAGATGGTACCCGGTACGGTAAGTCCGCGAAGCACACCATAACCATTGCTCCAACCCATAATTTTGCGGGCAAAGGTTTTATCGCCGGATATAACCGGTTCGCGCGACCAGCAAGTAACCTCATTCTCATAAAGTATCTTTGCGAGCAATGTGGTGATGGCACGGCTCTCATCGGAGCAGGGTGTGGGTGTAGGGTAGGTCTTCTGGGTATCATCCAAATCAATACCCGCATAGAGTTGGAGGATATAGTTGGACGGATTCCCCGCATTGGAGTGGATAGAGAGCATAAAATCAGACTCCCACGCATTCGCCTCTGCCACGATAGCCGAGAGAGCACGGTCATCAATTTGTCGGTTGAGAACGCGCGACAACTTGGTTTGGAAGCCGAGTGTACGCAACATGGTATCAAGTTTAAGTCCTTTGTGCAAGTTGGAGGTACTCTCCCAAAAGCCGAGTGTATCGCCCGATGCAAATGGATAGATTGCCATATTGCGGTCATCGCTTGTGTAGCCGCCATGCCCCGGGTTGATATAAATACGGAAGTCCGATGGCTTGGCATCCGTTGCGGCACGCTTACGCTCCGTAGCACGCATTTGCGTGCGATTGTTCTGCAACAGACGCAGAGTTGGTACGGTTTTACGAATGGGCTCCTCCGTGAGGTTGAGTTGGAGGATACGGATGTCGCCCTCCAATGTATTATAGGCGATGCGTCCTGTGCGTGCGTCCACAGCGGGGTACATACCGAACTCGGCAGGGTCGGTGAGCGTTTGGCGCACCTTACCGTCTATTGAGGCGATGACAATTGACGAAGCGGTATATTGGTGGCTGTCGGAGCAGTCGTTCATACCCACCACATAGTCGTTGCCGTACCAAACGGGAGCGTCCAAGCCTTGACCAAGATTGATCATCTCGCGCCCGTTGAGGTCGCAGATTGCCGTACCGTACTTGGTATTGAAGAGAATGTAGCGTTTGTCGGGCGAGAGAGATGCCCAAACATAGTTTACATCGTCGCCGTGAGGTGTAAGGACACTCTTTACCCCGTTACGATAAAGATTGAGCGTCAAGTCGCGGTTGTCCACACGCAGGTCATCGCCGGCTGCCTGTTGGTCGTAAGCGGCACTTTCCTCCGCGAAACAGGTTAGGGTGGCCTCATCCGCAAAGCGAGGGTAGTAGCCTTTTCCCAAAGGGGTGTTGCTAACGACTTGTATCTGTGCACTCATGGTGAGGGCAGACATGATACCGAGAAATAAGGTGAAAGTTCTTTTCATATTTGTTATTGTTTAATGATAATTCCCAATGCATTGTACCATACGCCATTGCGGACGATATACAATTGCCCCTCGCGGCACACCTTGACGGAAGCGGCAGGCGACACCACTGTCTGCTCTACTCCGCTCGGATTGTCCAGACCATAGACCAACGATATGCCCTTAAGCCAAAGATGATGTATGCCTGCGGGCGTATTTGCTATGGGCGAAAGGTTGATACACTCCAAGAATAGCGGGTAGATGATTCGGTCCGTACCGAAATAGTCTTTAACCGCTATCTTTGCCACCATATCCGCATACGCTTCAGCAGCGGGCGTAAAGGTGATATTCTGCGCATGGAGTTCGTTGTTTGCCCGCACGGACAGGTAAAAACTCTCCATAGGCACATCGGTGGCAAAAGCGAACACTACCGTGTCGGGCAGCGAATAAAGCGGTGCATCTTGGGACAAGCGGATATACCGTTCCCGCCCTTTCTTGTAGGTAAATTGCAAGTCCACCGGTGCGTCTTCGCTCTCTGGTACTATCCACAGCGGGTTATAGGTGGAGGGGCATTTGACCGTCCATCTATCCGAGTTGCGGAAAGCGTCCCACAGCATGGTATGCGCAGTGGGTATCTCCACATGCACCGATAGTGTATCACGGAAGTCGCCCAATTCACCTATTATTTCGGCATAGCCATTCTTCACGCCGATAACCTCCCCCTCCTCACTGATAGTAGCCACCGATGGGTCGGTCGATGCCCACATGAGTGCCGCGGGTTGAACAGGCATGGTGTTGCTACCTACTGTAGCCAACACCTCCATCGCATAGGGGTGCAAATCGTCCTGCAAGACAGAATCCAAGCGGAAAGCAATAGGCGCCTCATCCACCCGCTGTACATGTATCGTGGTGCGTATCCCGTTCCACTCCGCCTGCACATCCCCCGAAGCGAGGCAGACATAGTGCCCTGCGGCATCCATATACCCCACTGCCTCGTCGCAACTCAAGGAAACGCCCTGTACATCGGTATTGAGCAGCATATCGTATTGGTTGTAGCCTAAGAAATGCGGGTTAAGCACTCCATATCGGGGTAGCCGCACATACGGTTCGTAGGCTGCAATGCGCGCGATAACCTCATCGTCGGGTGCACTGCTGACGACGAAGATGCCCTGCGACTCGGCACGCTCATACCCGTCGGATGGGACATTCATCACGCCTTGTGCCGCAAGATACATCGTGCTGGAGCCTCCGCCCTCCATGTTCATGGCGTTGTATGCTCCAAAGAACTGCATTATCTGTGCCAGTTCGCCTGTGGTCGCCCCGACGGATTTGCCGCGTCCGTCGATGACACAATGTATTATGGTGTCGCCCGTGAGCGAGAAGCCTAATCCTGTGCGGGGGTGTCGCTCGTCCCAGTTGTTGTCCACCACGCCGTTGACGAGCATAAAGGTACGGTCTTGTCCGCCGAGTGCGGCTTTGAAGTCTGCGTATATGCCGTTGATCGATGTGGCTATGCGGAGTGTTATCGTCTGCCCTTCGACGAGAGCGTTGAGGTACGGTTGCATCTCACCAGAGGCAGAGAGGACGAAACAGTTGTCTTCGATAAGCATGTTGCCCTTGTCTGTTTCTGTGCGTAGCACTTGGGCTTGCAAGGTGGTGTTCGTACCCCACGCAGAGCCCGGCAAGATACGGCACAGCACCTCCGTACCGCTGTTGTCGGTGTGGGTGAGATGCCCGTTGTAGGCGTTATATAGTACCAGTTCGTTGTCAAAGCGCGTATCGTTGACATGGCTGCAACGGATGGTGTCGGTTGCTGTTTGTAGATAGACATCGGTGTAGAAGTCGTGTCCGTAGTAGAGGCTGTCGTGTTGGTCAATGGCGCACATAGCGAGTGCGGCACGTCCGTTCTGCGGTGTTATGGCGATGGTGTTCTCGGTAACGAAAGCCCCTTCGGGTACGCCCGGTCGGTCGGTTGACCACCAGTCGCCGTTGGTGCCCGCGAAATAGCGTTTGCCTGCCTGGGACTTACGCTGCGCCATCGCAGACGGGCATTCACCTTTCTCGATAGAATCGTTGCTCAGGACGGTGTGGACAGACAGATAGGGGTTGCGTCTGTCTGCCTGAAGGATATAGACATCGCGGCGGTTTTGGAGGGTTCCCGCCTTGTATAAACGGACTTGCGTGTACCAAGTGCCAGGACCGACCTGATAGCGTGCTAGCGTGTCGATGTCGTAAGCGATGCCGTCCAAGGTGATAGCCGTAGCGGCTATGGACAGGAACAGGGATAATGCCAATAGGAGCAGATGCCTCATATACCGATTAGCGTTTGTGGTCTATCTTTTGCCCTTGCAGGGTGTATCGAACACCGTTGCGGATGATGTACATTGTCCCGCCCTCTATCACTTTGACGGCAGGCGTAGCGGGCAGCGTTTTTACATCCGACACACCGCTCTGCATGTCATACTTATAAATCAGCGATATGCCGTTGAGCAGGAAATGATGTTCTCCCGCCGATGTAGAAGAACGCAGCGAGAAATTGACACACTCAAAATGCAACGGGAATATGGCGATGTCTGTACCGAAATAATCTTTCACGGCGATGTCAGCAACATACGCCTCCCCCGCTTCTGCCGCAGGCGTGATGGTGATATTCTGTGCGTGCAATACATTGTCGGCACGGATTGACAGATAGAAATTCTCGAGCGAGGCATCCGTAGTATAGGCAAGCCGAATGGTGTCGGGCAAGGAATACAATGTCGAGTCTTTCGACAGGCGGATATAGCGCTCACGGTCTTTCTTGTAGGTAAACTGCAAGTCCACCAGTGCGGTTTCGCTTTCGGGGACTATCCATTGCGGGTTGTAGGAAGAGGGGCATTTGATTGTCCATGTGTCCGGAGCGCGGAAGGCGTCCCACATCATCGCAGGTGCAGTAGGTATCTCTACATGTACCCGCAAGGTGTCGTGAAAATCGCCCAATTCGCCCACAATATCGGCATAGCCGTTCTTCACGCCCCTTACCTCGCCTGCTTCATTGACCGTAGCCACCGACGGGTCAGAGGAGGTCCATGTCAGTGCGTCTGCCAAGAGCGATATGGTATTGTTGCCGATTGTGCCCTGCACCTCCACAGTATAAGGGCGGATATTATTTAACAGCACGGAGTCTAAGCGTATAGCGATGGGAGCCGATGCTATCAAGCGCACCGTGAGGTCGGTGGTGATACTTCCCAACGCAGCATGCAAGGTGCCGCCATTCTCCCCCGATGCCAAGAAACGCCCGTCGCTCAAGACCTCGCCCACCTCGGGTGCGCAACTGAGTTGCACGCCTTGCACATCGGAGTCAATCAATACGCCGTATTGGTTATAGCCCAAGAACTTGGGCATTGCCACCCCATAGCGCGGCAGGGAATAGATGGGCATATAGGGGGCGATGGCGGCTATGGTGTTGTCGGCTGCGGGGATATTGGCTACCGCAAACATGCCATTCGCCACAGCCCGCTCCGAGCCATCGGAACCGTTGTTTACTTCGCCAAACGGGCGGATATAGAGGCAACTGCTGCCGCCGCCGTCCCAGTTCAAGGCACGGTAGGCACCATAGTGGTGGATAATCTCACCCAATACCTTGGTGGTGCAGCCATTGCTAACGCCCCGTCCGTCCACCACGAGGAAAAGGAGCAAATCGCCTTTTTCGTTCTGCCCGAAGGCGGTGCGCGGGTGCAGTTCGTTCCAAAAGTTGGACTGCTCAACCTGTCCGTTGTTCACGATAAGAGCATAGTTATCGCCTGCCACACATTGGCTGATGTTCTGCGGCACGCCATCGATTTGGAAGGACAGTTGGAGCGTGATGGTATCGCCCACCTGTGCCGTATTCAGGCGTTCTGCCATTGTGCCATGTCCCGACAGCACCACCTGCCCATCTCCGATGGCGGTATTGCCTCGGTTTTTGGCGATTGATTCTACGATGGCGTGTACACGGCAGTTGGTGTGCCAAGACTCGCCCTGCGCCACTTCGCACAGCAACTCGGTGCCGTAGTCGTTGGTCAGCGTGGAAGCCGCATTGTGGCGGTTGTACAGCACCAGTTCGTCTGCGCCGCGCGTATAATTGATGCGCTTGATATTCAGTGTATCTAATCCCACAACAGCCTTTGCCGCAAACGATGCCACGCTGCCTATTGCGCCCTGCATCTGCTCGTTGACTGCCCCTAAGCGCCGTGCGCTGTGGGTATTTGGGACGAATGCAAATTCATTGTTGATGATAGAAAAGCCTATCGGGCAACCCACATCGCCTTGGGTGGCAAAGAAGTCGCCATTGGTTCCTCCATAGAAGATTTTGGTTTCTGTGGTTTTGCGTTGCGCCATAGCCGAGGGGCGTTCTGTGCCCACCAAGGCATCTTTCCCCAAGACGGATTCGATTGACACATACGGATTCTTGGTATCCACCGTCATCAAATAGCAGTCTAACCGCCCTGCTTTTTGGTCGGCGCGCAACATACGCAGTTCGTAGTAGGTAGCCCCCGGTCCTGCCGGAAACATAGAAAGGGTATCGATGGTGTATTCCACCCCATTGAGCGAGATAGCCTGCGCCATTATGGCTACCCAACAAGAAACAATAAAAAGAGATAGACGCTTCATAGTATCGACTGTTCTATACAGTACAAAACGAGGGACATATAACTTTCCACGAATTAGCCATTAATTCATTGATAGCCAGGTTCTCCGTTACGCCGTTAATGGACCGTTAATTTGGTCCATTAAAGCCATTAAAAGAGAAAGAAAAGGCAGGGCGACACACAGGCATCGCCCTGCCTTGGTATGATTAGTGATTTCTCACTACAGAGTCATCGTAGTAAGCGGATTACTTAGCCGCTGCACCCAATACGGTGTACTTCACTCCGTTCTTGATGATGTAGAGTTGACCGTTTTCGACTACTTTCTTTGCCTCAATCTTTACGGCATCCACATTGTCCACACCGGTAGCCGCTATACCCGTGAAGGTGTAAACCGCATAACCGTTGTTGTTGGTGTAGATATAGAGCGTAGCCTTATTGCCGTTCACCTCTACGGAAGGCACTGCCGTACGGCAACCGTTGGTGGCAGCACCCATACCTTTAGCCGGGAAGTACCACATCGGCTCCAGACCTGCAAACTCCTTCGCCTCGTCGGCAAACTTGTAGAGAGCGAAAGCAGATGTAGGACTACCTACGGTGTTGGTAGCAGCCATCAAGAGGAAGTACTCCTCCCCTACCTGGAACTCAACCAAGCCATTGTGACCCGTATTCATTGCGCAGGTGTCGCCCTCGTTGTCAACAATGGAAACGCCCTTCGGGCTGTTGATGAAGTCATCCTTCAACGAACCTGACATATCGAACAACATCGGCAGTGTGCTCCAACCGTCCACATAGAACAAGTCTTCGCTAACCGGGAATGTTTGAGGAGCCGTACCAAAACTTGTTACGGAGAGTGCGCCGTCCTTGATGAGCAACGAATTATCCGTTGCCGGATCAATGGTGCAGATGATTTGCTCGGCTTCGCCCGCCTTGCCGTTGGTGATGTCCCACTTGTAGGCATTGAAACTATTGGCATCGGTAGCCATGATGATAGCACTATTGTTTACATCACCGTATACACCGAAGGCATCAAAACGATAGCCGTTATCCTTGAAATCAGGATTGCTGTAGAGGTGCTCTTTTACCAATTCCGTAGCCTCGCCGGTAGCCAAATCCACTTTGTAAACGAAGAACCAACTGTTGGTACCCGTGCAGCAGCCAATCAAGCAGTTGCCAGCACCGTCAAACTTGATGTCATTGTAAGCCAGGGTAACTGCGGCTTTGTAAGTACCCGTAGAGTCTGCTACCTCGAAGAGATGGTCGCCCTTGATGTCAATGGGATCCAACATGTCGCCTGTAGCAGCATCCACTACGGTGATGGACGCCGTCGCACGATTGATGAAATACATCTTGCCGTCTTTAGCCGCCATGCCACGAACATAATCGGTAGGACCGGGCTTGTTCGCCTCAAAGTTGTCCTCAACATTCGAGATTATCCAGTTGTTCTCTAAGGTGTATTCGCCATTCTCGCCACGAGCGGGATATGCATACGAATCTTTCTTGCCTACAACCACCTTCTCAATGCCAGCTATGTCACCTACAAATTGGAACTTGTTGAAATAGCCTGCTACAGCTGTAACGGTAACCTTTATCCCAACGGGGAATTGGGTATCATCAAGGCTCATACGATAGCATTGTACGGTATCCACGCCATCCGTTACGAAGGGATTCTTGTAACTGTCGTAAGAAACAATCTTCACGCCGGAAATGCTTACGCGCTGTCCGAAATACTTAAGCGGATCCGAAGTCAAGGCTGCAAGCGTCTCCACCTTAACAGGGGCGTACAACTCTGCATCCTCTACCGAAGTGATGGTAGCGTCCTTTACCTCAGGAGCACCGCCATAAACGGTCTTTACGCCCTTGGCAACAATCTTCTGACCTACCTTGCAGGTGGGATCAGCCGATGTGAAAACAAGAATACCACCCGTAGCGTCCTGAATGTAGATATTCTGACCCTGGATATGGTTAACAATACCCGAAACATTGGTTTTGGTATCATTGGTCAAGGCAACTACCTCTGCAATCGTAGGAATATACTCTACCCATTTTGCATAGAGTTTGCCGGAAGCCGTCTTCGGGTCAATCTTCGTTATCTTGTCGCCGGAGAAATCAGCCGTAGCATACCAGCCATCAAATGTAGCACCCTCTTTGTAAGGAGCATTCAGCGTAAACTCGGCATTTACGCTCTCGGGATTTACAAAGCCATGCTTCCAAACCGGCATGAACGATTCTACCTGACCGGCAATAACATAACTCGGGGCAGCAGGCCAACTGGCTTCCGCCGGCGAGCAAAGCAAGAACGCAGCGAGTTCCTTACGATAGGTATTCTCTACCATGCTCGCCTCATCAACGCCCAAATCCGCAGCCGCACGGGTAGCCACAATCACATCTTTCAGCCAACCGAGTTTGGCAGCCTCTGTTGTTTCAACGATCGTCTTCAAATAGTTATTTGCATTGTAGGTTACATTCTGCAGGAAGCCCGCAACGGTGCAAGCCTGACCGGCAGCCGCAGATTCTTCCATCCAAGTCTCACCAATCATGTAATAATACTTGCCATCCTCTATCTTTACGAACTCTTTCTTTGCACCGGAAGCCGCATTGTAAGCGGTTTGGAGTTCCATAGCGATAGCACCCTTGGATGTCCAACCGTAGTCGTTGGTGATACCGCCGTTAAGTTCGTACTCAATCTTTTGTGCCGCAGGAACCGCCTTAAACTTGAGAACAGTATCGTTGACTGCATACGAGCGTTCTGCTGCCAAGTCTTCCAAATAAGCAGCGTCTTCACCTGCAGCGTACAGATAGGTAACGCTTGCAGCCAGAGCATCCTCTGCGCGATAGGTGTAGGTATAATCGCGGTCAGAGAGTTTCTTCATACGGAGGAATGCCTTGTTGGTGAAGTTACCGTAAAGGAAGCATGCAGGCGTTTCTTCCGGCACATGTACATTGAAGGTCAAAGTGGGAACAAAATGCCCGATGGAGTCGATGGCCATCGTCTTATTCACGCCATCGTAGGTAAACAACACCGTATCATTAACCAGCACCTTGCCTTTGTATGTGATGTCCGCTTTCTTGTAGAGAGTAGCACCCTCGTCGGCAGCAGCACGATTTACATACAGGCTGTCGGCAGCATAGATACCCTTCAAAGTAAAGATACCATTCTCGCCGGCGGTCATTGCCTCCCATGCAGCCCCTTCATTGCCTTGTTTCATGTAGCAAGCGGGAGCCACCGTAAGCGTGTACTTACGAACTGTGAAACAAGCGTACTCGTAAATGGTGGCTACATCACCATCCACCATCACATCGAAGGTAACGCAAGCAGTACCCATAGCACTAGTCCCAGCGTTAGTAACTTCCTCTGCAATCTTCGATACATCGTTGGGGTCTGTGATATCATACACTGCAAAAGAACCCAAATAACCACCTACCTTGTAGGTCCCCATTACATACAAGGTATGACCTGCCAACTTGAAGACGCGTCCACCATAAGCAGATGTGAAAGTGTTGGCGCCGAAATAAGTAATATCCGTTACAACCGGAGCGGAACCCGTAAAGTCAATCCCAAACAATCCATTACCACGCGATTGAACAACAATATGATCCACATCCAAACCATCGGCAGAATTATTCCCACCCATAGCACGAGGAACAACGACCGTGTCTGTAGTGGTAAGCACACCGTCCACATAGTTGAAACGAAGTACGGAATTTGCAGAATTGCACGCTGCGATGTATGCACCACGACCGGAAACCATGTTACCTACCGTACGCGGCATATCGCAACGACCGTTGATTTTCAGACTATCCTCACGAATAAACTTATAGTCCTTGTCGTACACCTGAGCGATATCAAGTGTTGCCGAACCGCCCGTCCACGCGTAAATGATAATATTACCTGCATCATCCACATCCATGTAATAGCCCTTACCAATGGAGTCTGTTTCGCCCATTGTAGTCAAGTTAAGGTCCATCTTACCCATCTTACCCGTAGCGAAGTTTGCGAAATAAACGCCATCGTCCATCAGGGCAAAGCCACCTCGATTCGTACCAGAACCCGAATAACCGGTAGCAAGCGTACCTTGCTGGGTCAATGTACCTGCAATCGGACCGACGATGTCTGCGGCATACATTCCGACTGCCAATACAAGAGCAGCCACAAAAGAAAATACTTTCTTCATAATGTTTTGAATTTAAAGTTAGTAATTTTGCTTCCTCCTCTCATGGGACGCGTCCCACGCGAATCGGTTGCTGTTAATAATATGTTTTATTTATTCTCCATTTAAGCCCGTTATCCTAAACGGCGATATTATCGCCTACTAAAATTCTTATTCTACTTGGTTGCCGAGGAGGGTGTAGCGGGTGCCATCACGCAGTATGTATATCTGCCCGTTCTCCACTACCTTGCGGGTTCGCGTGGTCTTTTCGGTCTGTAGTTCGTCCACCGCCGTGGGAATGAGTACAAGAACCTTCACCACCTCCGAGGGGTCGGTATAACCCGTATCCGCCACCGCTTTCACGCGGATATAGCGTATGCCGTCCGTAAGCCCCGTGAATGTGTGCGCGTAGGTATATTCGTTGGTCTTCGCCAATGTGGTCTTGCGCGAGGAGAATGTTTCTACCGTGGAAAGTTCCACGCTAAAGCCCGAGGACAACTGCTGCTGCCACTCCACCGTGAGCGATGTGGTGCGGACGGTGTCGCCATCCTGCGGACTAACAATCACCGGCACCGGCACCTCCAATGCCTCCGTGCGGAAACGGATAACCTCCGATTGCGCCGAAACACCATTGAAACGCACCGTGGCACGGGCATAGTAATACGATGAAGCCCGTAAGGTGGAGTCCGGCAGCGTGATACGCGGCTGCGATGACACGCCCGTAAAGACAATGGCGTTTTTGTCAAACGAATTGGCCGATGCCACCTCAAAAGTATATTCCGCCTGCGGCGTAACCACACTATCGCATACGATGGTCAAGGTCATGGAACAGTCGCGCTCATCCGCTACGGGAGATTGAATCTTGAAAAGCGACCCCGAGAACGACTGAACGGACGAATAGGTATCCGTACAATTAACCGAGCGCGTACGAACACGCCAATAATAAGTACTGTCGGCCTTCAGCCAATAGACATTGCCTATGAAGAATGTGGTATCGGTGGTTTCGTATTCGTAGTCAATGGCTGAGAAATCAGCCGACTTGGACAACTGGAAGAAATAGGAATCTGCGTTCTCCGCCGGATGCCACGAGAAATAGCACGGCAAAAGCGGCTGTGACTCCGCCGTAGGATATGCCAATCCGGCTACCGCCGAAACGCCCCAAACCGTGTTGTCCATCGTACGCGCCGGATACTCGGTACCATAACGATCAAGAACCGCCACCGCAAGTACCCCCTCTACCTCTGCGGGCAGGACAAACGCCGGCGTATAGGTGGTACCCAACAGGTTGCGGCTACTGCCCACAGCCCCGTGTTTACCCACCTCATCGGCAGGAATAGCATATACGGCATAGCGCACATTACCCTCCGCAAGTGCCGTCCAAGTAAGCAGACTACCCGACCGAGCGATATTGCTCACATAGACACACTCTTCCGTGTGATGCCACAGTTTTTGCGGCACAAGGGCAGGACGCTGATTTACATGGTTGCGGATATGGCGAATGAAGCCTTCGGTATTCAACCCCGTCTTGAGGGAATACCATGCACAGCCCGGTGCGTCAAGACGGTCGTAGTCGCGGTTGAGTTGCATTTGATTGGCTATCTCGTCCGCGTGGAACTTGCTACCCGAAGCGGGGGTTACATCCGCAAGCAGTCCGCTCAAATCCTCACTGACATAGAGGTGCCGTCCGAAATGGCATGCCATTTTAGACCACCACTCGGAGAGGCGAGCATAGTCGTTGCCCGAGCCAATCTTCCAATAGCACTGCGGAGCCATATAGTCGATGAGATGTCTGTCGTACCATGCCAGGGGGTCCGAATAGATGCCGTTGTACTGCCAATCGCTACCCACCGGACAAGGTTCTACGCCATAGACCGAAGCCGAGGTGTTGGCTTTACCCGCTATGCCTGCCGGTCCGATACCAAATGACACATACGGCTTGAGCGACTTGATGGAGTCGCGCACCTGTGCCACCATGGTATTCACCTGCTCACGTCGCCAATCGGCACGGCTGAGCGAGGTACTGGAGGCTTTGTAGTAGGTACTATCGTAACTATCCTGGTAGCCAGACTGGTAGAAATAGTCGTCGAAAATCACCCCGTCCACATCGTAGTTGCGCACCACATCCGCCACGACAGCAGCAATACGCTCGCGCACCGCCGGCAAGCAGGGGTTGAGAATGGTGATACCTCCGCAATTCACCAGCCACTCGGGATGCGTATTGTGATAGTCGTTTTCGCCCCGGCCGTAGGTAGCATCCGAGGTGGCATAGCGATAGGGATTCATCCATGCGTGCACCTCAATGCCTTTGTAGTGCGCATACTCGATGAGCGTCTGTAAGGGGTCGTACAACGGCGCCTTGCCGCGAGTACCTGTGAGATACTGGCTCCACGGCTCGTACTTGGAGTTGTACATGGCATCGGAGAAACCGCGCACCTGAAAGAACACCGCGTTCATATTGGCTGCCGAGAGCGAGTCCACAATAGCGTATAACTCCTGTTGCTGCTTGGAGGCAGCCGAAGCGGAGGCTTGCCCATAGGTGGTAGGCCAGTCGATAGCCCATACCGTGGTCAGCCATGCGGCACGGAACTCGCGCTTGGGTTGCGCTGTGGCAGGTATTGCCACACACCATACCGCCAAAGCAAGAAGCAAAAAGCGGGTCAATATGGAATGCTTGGGATATGTCATCTATCAGAACAATTTTGATGCGTTGGGGTTGATTACCAACCCGTAAACAGAAGGACCTTCAATCAACAATTCCACCTTATCCGTGGAAGGATCGTAGTAATATACTCCGGTAGGTGCCATTTTGGAGTCTGCCATTGAATTGCGATACGCGAAATACACACAACCCGTTTCTTTGTCCAATGTAAGTTGGCATATACCTATCAACTCACTCGGATAAACACCTTCTATGGCTGCCAAAGCGGAATTTTCTTTGGACAATGTCTCAAAGCCAAGCCCGTTGTAAGTCTTCTGGTATTGCTTTACTTTGGTGGAGGAACTGCCTATTACCTCCAAATCCGCTTGTTTGCAAGCGTAGAATCCGGAAACGCCTGTACCGATAAGCGTAAAGCAGAAATTATCCCTTTCCTTATCATACGCATAGGCTTTCGGCAACAACTGCCCGTTTAACACAATACCGTCCTTGGGTGTTTTTGAGGGAGTGGCTTCCGAAATAGGCGAAGCAAGTATGTCCGATTCACGGAAACGGAAAATACCCGTTCCGTTGTAGTGTTTGCACCAATGCCATACATTATCCTCCTTGCCGAACATACCGCCTATGCAACCATAATCCCAACCATTCTTGTAATAGCCCAACGTGGAATGCTGTACATAGTACGGATAGTCGGTGGAATTATAGACTTTGTTGCGGTCAGTAAGACTTACCCTGATAATACCCGTGTTGCGGTTCGCATAATAGAGATACTCGTCCTCGATATAACCGTAGAACGGGTCGTCAAAAGCCGCTTGCCCCGCGTTGGTAATCATTGTCTCAACCGTCTTGCCATCTTTGGATATAACCGATATACGCCCATCGCCCAAGACCTTGTTCTCGTCGTTGACATAATAGAACTGTTTGCCACAATCCAAGACATAAAGCAACGAATCTTTGAAGAGCAGACTGAGAGGGTGCTGACCGGACGAGATGCCCAAGTCAAAAGGCAAGTTTTTCATACCTTCCGGCGCATCGGCAATCAGTTTGTATGCCATGATATGTCCGCCACGCTCCGCGTAATAGAGCGTAGGAACCGGTTTACTGTAGCCCACCTGCACATTGAGCAGTGTTTCTTCCAGCGAGCGCCCGCCCAACTTAACCTGCAAACGCACCGTCTGCGAACCGACATTGGAGAAGACGACCTGCCCGGGAAGGGTGTCGGTGCTTGTGCGCAATGTATCGCCTTCCGCATTCATGGTTCCGTCGGGGAATATCCACATATACTCCAAAGGCAGATTTTGCGGGTTCGGGACATCGAGGGAGAAAGATATCTTTGTACTGTTGATTTCGCACATTCCCCCTTCCATCGGGTTGATAGCCACAATGGGTTTGATGTCCGATATCATAATGACCTGCGACTTGGAAAATCCGGCAATAGAGAGTTTGACATTGTAGGTGCCGGCCGTTGCGAAAGCGTGCGTAATGGTATCTGTTCCAGCAACGCACACCACAGGCTCCGTGCCATCTCCGAAGTCCCATGTAAGTTCTCCCGCCGTGGGGGAAGTGTTTGAAAACAGGATGGCAGAACCCACATAGTAGTCCAACGGATAGCGGGCATCCATACAGCGGTAATCAAAGGAAACAGCATCCGAAGGGAGGGTCTCCTCTGTCGGTATATTATCCACACACGCCATGAGCAGACAAGGCAACACGGCAAGAACCAGCAGTTGATGTATATGACTTTTCATCGTATCAATCCTCCTAATTTTATCAGTTAATAGATATTTCTTTGGCTATCGTCTTACTATAAATGCCTTGTGTGTCGTACACACGCAGTTCCGCATCAATGGAATAGGTTCGTTTATAGTCCACATCGTAGTAGTTGTTGGTGGCGTTGTAGATGAGGTCGGGGAAGGTAACACGACTCCAATAGAGGTCCATAGAATCCAACACCCAAGACCGTATCTGTATGGTACCGTCGGCAAGAGTATCCTGCGGGAAATGCTTTTCCCACTCCAAAGTATTGTTGTTGTAGGTGGAGTCCGTGTACAATGCGAAATCCTCCATGAGTGTAAGACCCGTAAACAGATTCCGGTAGTCGGCAAACTGCATCTTCTGCTTCACATCCGTGCAGAAGGATTGTATAAAAGCCTTGCCAAAATAGGATTCCATCTTGTTTTCGTCGTATTCCGTGGGATGCGTCCATGGCACCGGCGACAAGGTTCCACTGACAGGGAAACGGTCGGTGAAGGTATAAGCATGCAACGAATCGCTCCAAAATTCCTCCTGATGTGCATAGCGACTGATGAATTGGAGAATGCGTTTATGGGTAGTGGTATTGGAGGTTTTGGAGAACGCAGTCGATTTCATCCACGGGCAAATAACCGTATAATCAATCACCTCATCAATACTATACCACACCTCGGAATGACTGATGGCATCTTTGGAGGAATAATACTGCGCCGTGAACTCCATGCTATCACCCGCTGTAACCGCCGAACTTTTAACATCCCAATAGGCTTCCGGTCCAACCTTGCCCGTGATTGTGTCCTCGTCCAAAAAATCGTGCTTGGCACAAGCAGATACCCCCACCACCAATATGGTCAGTGCTATGATTTTATAGTTTGATTTCATATTCCTATGTGTTTTGTAGTCAGACAATGCTTATTTCCACGGCGTTGGGTCGGCGCATTGCGCTTTGCCACTCGTGTTGTACGCCCATATCATACGGCGTTTGAGGATATTGTAGTCCAAAATCTTCTCGCCTTGGGCATTGGTAGTGTAGTACCCCATACGGTCGAGTTCGCCCTTGTTGTACTTGGTTTCGGTCTCTGTGTCCGCATTCAAACGAGCCACCCATGCATTGGGCGACAACTCGGCATTGGTGCCGTAATCATCGGCATTGCACCAATAGGCTTCGTACAGATTATAGGGACGGCGAAGAGAATACTCCTTGTCAAAATTCACCGAGTCGGCTTTGAGAGAGGTATTTGCGCCGTTGTGCACACGGTAAACCGTATAGACGAAGGTATTGTCGTACTGAATGCCATTGGTTTTGGAACTGTAGTTGTAGCGGCGGAGGTCGGTCCACTGCTCGGGCTGCAAGTACATTGCCACATATTTCTGCTGCATCAAATCTCCAATGGTGAAGGTGTTTGCCCCCGGCAACTTGATGCTAAAGAAACGGCGATATTGGTTTTTGGCATTGTTGCCCGCCAAAGCAGACTCCTCAATGCTATAACGCTTCATATTGCGAATAGTAGCCTCGCGGGTGGTAGCGTAGGCACTCACTTTGTCGCCCGACCAATACTGTGCTTCGGCTTTAATGAACATCAGTTCCTCATCGGTAATCAATGCGATATATCCCGTGTTTTGGGTATAAGGATTGGTCTGGGCATCCGTAGCGTATAAATCCGGATAATAGGTGGAATTGTTCTTCACACTACCGAAACCGATATTGCTTTCCAAATGATCTATCAGTTTGTTTCGCGGTGTCATCATCTTCACTGCACGCGGGTCCAATGCATAACCACGGTCATCACGCTGGACACTATATGCCCCCAAAATGGCCTTTGCAAAGAATGTCGTCGGGACAGACGATGCCAACCGGTTGCCACGGCTCTCCCACGAGTTGATGATGGGTGCATACGGTCCCCACGGGCAGTTCTGCTCGGTCTTGCCACCATCGTAGTGGTAGAGCGGTTCCTCCCAGTTCGGGTCGTTGAGTACATCGTCCACCATGGCTATTATCTTCTGGCAATTCGCCGAAGTGTTGTCCCAATTCGGCAGTTTACGCAACCACAGGCGGCAGCGAACAGCCTTGGCGTAGAGTTCCCATTTCTTCATATCACCGCCGTAGATACGGTCCATCTTCGTGGAGATGGGCAAGTTGGTGGAACACTCCACCCACTCGGGATTCTCATACAGCGCGATTAACTCGTCCGCCTCGGCAAACATCCAATCGTAGATTTCCGCCTGCGTGTCGTATTTGGGCGATGTTGCCTTATACGCCTCCGAACGAGGCATATCGCCGAAAGCATCGGTGGTGTAGAGGGTAGATGCCAACATGATGGTACGACCGATGAGTATAGCATTGCGGTTGCCGTTTGCCTCGGCAATCTCGTTCATCTTGTTGATATTGGCACCGAGGTCATAGAAATGACGGCGCCACATGGGATGACGGTTCACCCCCAAGAACTCCCACCCCTGACTGTAGGGATAACTACCCGTTTGACTCTTCCCCCCCGTGGTGAGGGCTTGGCTGAGATAGACATTGTATTCCGCATGGTCGTAACATATCTGCGCGGCATAAAAACAAGCCACCGGCAACACCTGATCTACGGAAGTGGTGATGGCTGCGTCTTTGCTCGTATTGACATCCAAGAAATCCTCGCAACCCGTAAGCAGCAAGGCTGCCAACAAAGCGGGAAATATAGAACTTATCTTTTTCATATCTGTCTTGATTTATAAAGGTTAGAAGGATGCAGAAAGACTGATATTGTAACTGCGCGTACTCGGCACCGGACTATTGTCGATACCCGCAGAACCCGTACCATACGCCGATGTGGCAGCGTTGCAGACGGGGTCTGTGCCCGTGTATTTCGTCAGCAGGAACACATTGTTGCAGGTGAAATTGAGTTTCAGCGACTTGAAGAATTTCTGTTGCTTCATCAAGCGGGCAAAATCGTAGCCCAGAGTTACATAACTGAGACGCAAATAGGAACCGTCCTCTACAAAGTTGCTCGATACATTGTAGAAATAGTTGGTAATCGTCGTATAGTCCAGCGTAATCGGCTTGGTATTCTGCTCATAGTAGGTATTCCCCGCTGCATCGGTATGCTCGGTTACACCATCAAAAACCACCTGACGACCACGGTACTGCTCCAACATCTTAGCATTGCCGTTGGAGATGAGGTTACGCCCTGTAACATTGAGCACATCGCCCCCCACACGACCATCGAACAGGAACGACAGTTGTACGCCATAGATATTGAGGTTGCTGGTAAGACCCATGCTGCATTTGGCTTCGCGGTTACCTATGAGTTTGTTCTTGTTCGGGTCAATCTTCGGATAGCCGTTCTCGTCCACCACCACTTGTCCGTCGCTGTTGCGGACATAGTCCTTACCCGTGAGTGCCGTTGTGGATCCACCGAGATAGGCTGAAGTAAAGACATCGCCATACTGCTTGTTGGTAATCTCCGATACATTCTCTGGCAGGCTGACTACCGAACCGCGGTTCAAGCCAAAGTTTAGCCCGAGCGTCCAATTCAGATTCTTGCGACGAATGACATCCTGCTCCAACGTGAACTCTACACCCTGGTTGCGGATAGCACCCTCGTTGCGCGTCTGGAGGATATAGCCCGATGAGGGCGATACCCGCACGGTAACGATTTGGTTATCCACCTTGGTGGAGTAATATGCAATGTCCAAACGGGTACGGTTGTCGAAGAGGCGCAAGTCCATACCAACCTCCCACGAGTAGGACATCTCCGGTGCCAAGTTACGGTCTGCCGACGATGCTGTCGGGTCGATACCATACCCGCCATCGGGGTAAGTGGCGAACTGCTTGAAGCGACGGTCGTAGAGGTAGGAAGGAGCGTCCTTGCCCACTACCGCGTAGTTACCCCGCAATTTCCAATAGGAGAACCAGTTATCCTTGGTCTCGTTCAGCCCGGGTATCAACTCGGAAAGGATGATACCTGCTGTAACAGAAGGATAGAAAAAGGGATTTGCATTGATCGTGGACGACCAGTCCCAACGCCCTGTAACCGAGAGGGAAGCCAAGCCCTTATAATCGCCTCGAATCTCGCCGAAGTAACCGAAACGCCGCTTGCCGCTATGGCTTGCCGTGCGGTCGGAGAGGTACACCTCGTCGGCGTTGGTGTTGGAAAGGCTGTAGGTGCCTGGTATGATGAAATCATAGCCTTTGTTGGACATGGAGAATCCCTCCGACATCTTGAGTTCGGTACCCGCCATAAGGTCGATGGAGAAATCTTTTGGCAACTCCACTTTGTAACTGATATTTGCCCCTGCCGTGAACAACTGGCTGCGCCCCGAAGAAGCCGTATAGGTTCCCAAAAGGCTCTTGTCCATATTGGCAATGTCGTCCGAAGTAAGGGTGTAATCGTAAGGATACTCCTCGGAAAGGTATTTGGCATACTGCTCGTAGAGCGCCAAGTCCTTGTTATAGGTCTTCATATCCTCCTTGTACTGCGCCAATGCATCGTTGTACAATCGCTCCGATGTCGCATCCTTGAAAGTCTTGCCATCATCCATGTAATAGGTGGATTTGTTCGGCGCGGATGGCAAGGCGGGTTGTTTATAGGATTGTACTACATAACTATCATCCCAACGCGGCACGGTGTAACCATCCGAAGAAGAAGAGGTGATGTCGTAACTTACACGCCCTACAATCTGCAGATTCTTCACCGGCTTGAAGGTGATGCTTCCGTTGATGACATTACGCGTACTCTTGCTGACCCCTTGGTCGTTGTGAATACGATAGAGCGGACTCATCGGTGAGTTGTACTTTTTGGTGTCGCTCAAATAGAGGAAACGAGGAAAACCGTCATCGCGCTGATAATTAGTAATGTCGTCGTTAATCGGCCAGCCATAGACAGAACTTAAGGCTGACGATACATCGCTGATGGAGTGTGCCTTGCTGTCGGTAACATTGATATTCATGTTAATCGTTACCCACTTGGCAGGAGAATACGAAGCCTTTATCAAAGCACCGAATTTCTGCTTGTAGTCCTCGGGAATAATACCATCCGCCTTCGACCAGTTTGCCGAAGCGTAGGCCTGGAACTTCTCGGTACCACCGGTAACAGAGAAATCGTACTTATGGTAAAAGCCCGTTTGGAAGAAATTCTCCACATTGTTGTAAATCTGTTCGCCCTCGTTGAGCATAGGACCCCAACCGCCGGAAGTTTTCTCCTTGTAAAAGCCGTTGGCACCGGGCATATAAGTGGTCTGCAACTGCGGCAGGCGTACCGGCGTATCCCACTGCCAACTGCCGTTGGCTTGTACTTTGATTTTGCCGACCTCGCCCTGTTTGGTGGTAATCATGATGACACCGTTGGCAGCGTCCTGACCATACAAAGCAGCCGCAGCCGCACCTTTCAAGACCGTAACATTCTCAATGTCGTTGGGGTTGATATCCGCCGCAGCCGACGCACCGCCGCTGACAGGGACACCGTCCAAGATAAAGAGCGGCTCGTTGGACTGCGAGGTGTTGATGGAAGAGATACCGCGAATAATGATTTGGCTGCCTGCATTCGGCGAACCACCCGCATTCGTGACCGAAACACCCGCTATCTTACCCTGCAAGGAGTTGACAAAGTTGGCGTTTTGACTTTCGTTAAGCGCATCGGCATTGATGTTCTGCACGGCGAAGTTGAGGCGCTTCTTCTCTTGGACAACGCCCATGGCGGTAACAACCACCTCCTCAACGGCAATGGCATCACTCTGAAGCACAATGTTCTGCTGCGCACCCGTAACCTTCACTTCTTGCGTCTTCAAACCTACATAACTGACCACCAACACCGCACCGTCCTGAACGGTCAGCTCGTACATACCGTCAAAGTCGGTAATCGTACCATTGGTGGTACCCTTCTCCAAGACGGAGGCACCAATCACAGGCTCCTTATCATCCGCAGAAGTTACTACACCCGTTACCCGAACCGTGGCCTGCGCCATAGTTGCTAACAAACAGGCAAGTACAAAGAATGCTTTCTTCATAAAGTATCAGATTTGTTTATCGTTCGTTTCTATTGTTATACTCCGCCACGATTCCTTATTTCGCGACAAAGGTACTGCTATTTTTTGGGACACGCAAATTTATGTACGATTTGCGAATTTGTTGGGGATGTTCTCCATTAAATGCCCTATAATTAATCATTAATTTCTTCGTTAGGGGGATATCCCTTGCGTATCCCTTGCTTATCCCTTGCTGAATCACCTACCCTTGATCCGACAGCGGAACGGTGTTGGCACGGTATGCATCCAAAGCCTTTTTGACGCTGCCATGGAGGAGCAGGAGGTGTTGGGCTTTGTCGTAGTCCAGGCCTAACTCCTCGACCAGCATGCGTGTACCGCGGTCCACCAACTTTTTGTTGCTCAACTGCATATTGACCATCTTGTTGCCCTTGACACGCCCCAACTGAATCATCGTGGTGGTGGTAATCATATTGCAGACAAGTTTCTGCGCCGTACCAGACTTGAGGCGCGTGGAACCCGTTACAAATTCGGGACCTACCACCGGTTCAATGGCAATCTCGGCGGCATGCGCCACCGGCGAATCGGGATTGCACGAGATGGACGCCGTGAGGCAACCAAACGCACGGGCATGCTCCAACGCACCTATTACATACGGTGTGGTGCCCGAAGCCGCAATACCGATAACGGTATCCAAGGGCGTTATATGATGGTCCTGCAGTTCCTGCCACGACTTTTCGGGGTCGTCCTCCGCCTTCTCCACCGGATTGCGCAACGCCGTGTCGCCCCCCGCAATAAGCCCTATTACATAGGTGTTGGGCATACCAAATGTGGGAGGTATCTCACTGGCGTCCAAAACACCCAACCTGCCGCTGGTACCTGCCCCCATATAGAAGATACGACCGCCCTGCTTCATGCGGGGCACGATACCCTCCACCAATTTCTCGATCTGAGGAATGACCTCACGGACTGCCAAAGCCACCTTTTGATCCTCCTCGTTCATCTCTCGCAACAATTCACCCACCGACTTTTCGTCCAAATGGTCGTGCAGAGAGGGTTGTTCGGTAATTTTTATAAACACGATAGATTTACGATTTACGAATGTACGATGTACGATTTGCGGGGACGATGCTATTCCATTGTAGGGACGGCGGCGTTCTCGTGGTACTGCTTCAAGCCCTCCATCGGACTTGGGAGAATCTGCGCCACCGCAAAGCCGTTGTCCGCCAAGACTTTCTTCAAGACCTCCTGATAATAGTACGCTATGGAGCCAATAAAGCCTATCGGCAAGGAAGGATACTGCGTCAGGATACGCTTGGCAAAGTAATCGAAATGGTCGTACACTAACTTGTATATCAATGGGTTATCGATATTCTCAGCACAGAACCTGCTAAGCGATGCCAGATAGCGGTTGGGGAAAGGCTTGCGATAGACATTCTCGATGATGTCGGCGGCGGTGATGTTGTATTGCTTGAGGAATTTCTCCTTCAACTCGTCGTTGAGTTGGTTCTTCAAGAGGTCTGCCACCAAACGCTTGCCCAACACAGCACCACTGCCCTCATCGCCCAAGATGAAGCCGAGAGCCGGCACATTCTTCACAATCTCTTTGCCGTTCCAAAGGCAGGAGTTCGCGCCCGTACCTAATATACAAGCCACACCTTCGCTATGCCCTAACAGACCGCATGCCGCACCGACCATGTCGGAATACACCTCGACCTGCGCCGACTTGAAGACACTCTCCAAAGCATAGACCAAGACAGGTATCTTCTCGGGCGTGCAACCCGCACCGTAGAAGAAGATACGCGTAACCTTGCCCGCCCACATCAAATGCGCCATCTGCGGGAGGAGTTGGTTGCTCACACTGTTTTTGATGGCATCCGAAGTCTGGTAGAACGGGTTGATGCCATCGGTAAAAAATTCATTCGCCTGCCCGTTGGCAGCCATTAAACACCAATGGGTCTTGGTGGAACCGGAGTCTGCGATCAGTATCATTTGGTTTATCCGTTTGTGCGTTTACAGGTTATCCGTTGATGAGTTTGGAGCGCAAAGTTACAACGATAAAAGAAACCCTGCAAGAGAATATGCCCGTTTTATGTTGCACAACATACGAAAAGTGTCTTTTTTCAAGAAAATAACGCAACCGTTTGCAGAGAATGCGGGAAAGTTGTACTTTTGCAACCGGAAAAGTATGCCGAATTTTTAATACAACCCGAATATGAGAAATAACCTGAGTCAACAGATTTCATTGAGCCATGTTGCCGAAAATCTGTATCGTCCGACAGACGCCTACGAGTTGTCGCGCGTAACGCGTATGGAGCATCTCCGCACGCAGATTTATGAGACTACGGGAGAAGGTATTCACCAAGTAGCCAAACGGATTGCCGAAGTGATACGCGACCGGCAAGCCAAAGGGAAAAATGCGGTATTGTCCTTAGTAGCAGGGCGTTCGACACGCGATATCTTTGCCGAAGTCGTGCGTATGCACCAAGAAGAGGGGCTGAGTTTCAAGAATGTTGTGGTGTTTAACGCCTACGAATACTACCCTATCACCGACCCGAAATTGGGCAATATGGCACAACTGAAAACCCAGTTGCTTGATCATATTGATATACCCCAAGAGAATATCTACACCATACCCCTCAACCTGAAGAAAGAGGAGATTATCGACTTCTGCAACCGGTATGAAAAAACGATTGCAGAAAAAGGCGGGATTGACTTCCAGTTGTTGGGCATCGGGCGCTCCGGAAACATCGCTTTCAACGAACCCGGCACCCAACGCAACTCCCCGACCCGCTTGGTGATATTGGACAACAACTCCCGCGAAGATGCCAAAATAACCTTCGGCACGACCGAACAAGTACCCGTGAGCGCAGTAACTATCGGCATTGACACGATTATGCAAGCCCGCGAGATTATGCTCGTGGCATGGGGCGAACACAAGGCAGCAATCGTTCGCGAAGCCATTGAGACCCCCTATTCGACGGCTTGCCCCGCCTCACTCCTGCAACTGCACAAGTACGCGCAAGCGGTTATTGATTTGGGTGCTGCCAACCTGCTGACCCGTATCAACCACCCGTGGCAGGTAACGAACTGCGAATGGAACGATGCGTTGGTACGGCGCGCCGTGGTATGGCTCTGCGGCGAGATACACAAGCCTATCCTGAAATTGACCAACAAGGACTATAACGACTACGGATTGAGCGAACTCATCACGCTCTATCAATCGGCATACAACTGCAACATCAAAGTATTCAACGACCTGCAGCATACCATTACCGGCTGGCCGGGCGGCAAACCCAATGCCGATGACAGCAACCGCCCCGAGCGTGCCACGCCCTACCCGAAAGATGTGCTGATATTTTCACCCCACCCCGATGATGATGTGATCTCGATGGGAGGGACTTTTGCCCGCCTTATAAAACAAGGACACAATGTGCATATCGCCTACGAGACCAGCGGATGTATCGCTGTGTGCGATGACGAGGTGGTGCGCTTCATGGACTTTATCAAGGGCTACAAGGCGATGTACCTGCCCGAAGACAAGGTGATAGAACGCAAGTATGAGGAGTATATGCACTTTTTCCACCAAGAGAAAGTGGGCGACCAAGATTCACGCGAGATACTGAACATCAAGGCTCTTATCCGCCGCGGAGAGGCTACCGCTGCCTGCCGGCACATGGGCTTGCCTACCGACCATATCCATTTTCTCAATCTGCCGTTCTACGAGACAGGGACTATCAAGAAAGGACCGCTCACACAAGCTGATGTGGATATCGTAAAAGCCTTGCTGCTACAGGTGAAGCCACAGCAGATATTCGCTGCCGGCGACCTCGCCGACCCGCACGGGACTCACCGTGTGTGCCTGGATGCCGTGTTGGCCGCACTCGATGAATTGAAGGACACCGACGCGTGGGACGAATGGCTGAAGGACTGCCGTATATGGATGTACCGCGGCGCATGGATGGAATGGGAAGTGGACCTTATTGAGATGGCGGTGCCGATGTCGCCCGAAGAGTTGCGTTTCAAACGCAATACCATTCTCAAGCACCAAAGTCAGATGGAGTCGGCACCCTTTATGGGCAACGACGAGCGGCTGTTCTGGCAACGCGCCGAAGACCGCAACCACGCTACGGCGGAACTCTATGCCCAATTAGGATTGGCGAACTACGAGGCGATTGAGGCCTTTGTGCAATATCATATTTGTAAATAAACCCGTGCCGCGCCTGGCGTAACACGGCGGGCGCGACACATTAATCCCTTTATCACAATGAAGAATATAACTTGCTTTATCCCGTTCCAATCGGAGGAACAAGTGAAAACGACCGTTACCAACCTGCAAGCACAGCCGTTGGTGGGAGAGATTCACTACCTAAAGGGCGACATACGCTCGACGGAGAACATGCGGTTTATTGCGGCACATGCCACTACGCCGTACACGCTCATCTACACCAAGTACACGACCCTGTCGTTTGTGCTGTTCGCCTTGGAGCGCATGGAGGCGTTGATGGAAGACACGCAGGCGGCGATGGTTTATTCCGACCACTTTAACCAGACCGGCGATGTGCGCATCAATGCTCCCGTCATCGACTACCAGTTGGGGGCATTGCGGGACGACTTCGATTTCGGCTCCGTGCTGTTCTACCGCACGGATGCCCTCAAAGAGGCTGTAGGGCGCATGGATGTTACCTATCAGTACGCAGGGTTGTATGACCTGCGTCTCAAGGTGAGCCAGAAAGGTGCCTTGGAGCATATCAACGAGTATCTGTACTATGATGTGGAACTTGACACCCGCAAGTCCGGTGAGAAACTGTTCGACTATGTGGATCCGAAGAACCGCGGCGTGCAGATAGAGATGGAACAGGCCGTAACGCAACACCTGAAAGATATCAACGGCTACCTCGCTCCCGGCTTCAAGGATATTGACCTCACAGGGGGCGGCTTCGAATACGAGGCAAGCGTGGTAATCCCCTGCAAGAACCGCGTGCGCACCATCGGCACGGCTATCCGCAGCGCATTGGCGCAGAAGGTGAATGCACCCTACAAGTACAATGTGATTGTGGTGGACGACAACTCGGAAGACGGCACCGTGGATATTATCAAAAGTATCGTTGCCGAAGGACACGACAACCTCGTCTATATTGCGCAGGACAAGACTTGGCATGCTATCGGCGGCAACTGGAATGTGGCACTGCACCACCCGAAATGCGGGCGTTTTGCCATTCAGTTGGACTCGGACGACACCTACTATGACGAAAACACCGTGCAGAAATTCATTGATGCTTTCCATGAGCAGGACTGCGCCATGGTCGTTGGCACATACCGTATGACGGACTTCGACGGCAATATTCTGCCTCCTGGCATCATCGACCACCGGGAGTGGACACCCGACAACGGACGCAATAACGCACTACGTATCAATGGACTGGGGGCACCACGAGGATTCTACACGCCTATGCTGCGACAGATAAACTTCCCAACGACCAAGTACGGAGAAGATTATGCCGTGGGATTGCGCGTGAGCCGTGAGTACCAGATCGGGCGCATCTACGACGTGGTATATAACTGCCGCCGTTGGGACGACAATTCGGACGCGAATTGCGACCTCATCGCTATGAACAACAATAATTTCTACAAAGACCGTATCCGTACCTGGGAATTGAAAGCCCGGATACAGATGAACGGGAAGAAATAGCGGTGTGAGGAACACAAAAACAACGAAATCCTGCTTTTTTATTTGCACAGATAAGAAAATAGCAGTACCTTTGCAGCCGCTTTCGACGGGATGTGGCGCAGTCCGGTAGCGCAACGGTCTGGGGGACCGGAGGTCGCAAGTTCGAATCTTGTCATCCCGACAACCGGAAAAGGCAGGAGAAATGAAGGCAGGTTATGCCTTCATTTTTTGTATGGAACCCGATAGCAACAATAACATTCCTCTCGTATGAAACGACCTCTGCAAGGACGATACGCCGACTGCCCTGTATGGTTACGCGTGTGCCAATGGCTGCTGTGCATGGTTTTGCTGACCTGCATGGCCGTAGGGCTATGGGCAACGCTGCCCAATAGGGAATCCATCGGTTCGCTCAAACTGCTGCAACTGTTGCAGACCGTAGCCATATTCCTGTTGCCGCCCCTGCTGATGGCTTATCTCTGGAGCAAAGAGCCTTTTAAATGGCTGCACTTAGACCGAAAAATACCGATAAAACCGGCACTTTTCGGCGTTGTACTGCTCCTCGTGGCCTCCCCCGGCATTAACCTGCTCAGTTATCTCAACCAACAGATGACCCTGCCCGAATGCTTGTCGGGGCTTGAGGCATGGATGCAGCAACAGGAAGAAGCATCTGCCGTGCTGACAGAGCGATTTTTGCGTGCGGATAGCGGTTGGGGACTGTTGGGTAATCTTGCCCTGATGGCGTTGCTGCCCGCCGTTGCCGAGGAATTAACCTTTCGAGGCGTATTACAGCACCTGTTTACTTCGCGCAAGTGCGCGGGCGTACCCCATGCGGCTATTTGGGCGACCGCTATCGTGTTTTCGGCTATCCATTGCCAGTTCTACGGGTTTGTTCCCCGTATGCTGCTGGGGGCGTTGTTCGGCTATGCACTCGTATGGTCGGGAAACCTTTGGCTGCCTATGCTGATGCATTTCACCAACAACGCTTTAGCCGTGGTGGTTTACTTTGCCGCCTACAAAGCCGGTTGGGACATTGCGAACATGGACGCCTTCGGCACAGGCAACACGCTATGGATCGGCATAGTGAGTATCGTAGCAGCAGGCGCAGGTGTCTATCTGTTGCGCCGCTCCCTGACGATGAGCAATGCCTCATCGCGAATGTCAGACGGCAACTGAATGTTGCGCAACTGCAGGCTTCGCACCCAACCTGCCACATCTTCTTCCCGCAGCGTATCGAACACATTGCGCAGCATTTGATATTGTTCGTCGGTGTAATCTTGAGGGGCTATTCCCGACAACGCGTCCAACTCCTCGTCGTCGTAGTATTCAATCTTTGCATGGGTCTGCAAAAGCGTTTCCCGCTCACAGACGAGGTGCTGACCACAGCATTCCCTGTCGGGGGCAGGCTGCGGTGGATGGGCAGCAGGCGGAGCGGACGAGCGTTTCTGCCGACGCGCCCGCCACTCGAACAACACGAGGATAATCACGCCCAAACACAGGAAGAGTATCAGCGGAATCATAGGTTCAATCCGTCGGCGTCATCCTCCTCCACGACCAGATTATTAATGATAAAGTTCTGCCGGTTTGAAGTGTTCTTGCCCATATAGAAATCCAACAATTCGGAAACAGCGTCCTCTTTGCGCAGGGTTACTTGGTCCAATCGAATGCCCGCTCCGATAAAACCCTTGAATTCATCGGGACTTATCTCGCCCAATCCTTTGAAACGCGTTATCTCGGGTTGGGGCTTCAAGTCCTCAATCGCCCGGAGCCGCTCCTCCTCGCTGTAGCAGTAGCGGGTTTCCTTTTTGTTCTTCACCCGGAAAAGAGGGGTTTGCAGGATATAGACATGCCCCTTCTTGACCAAATCCGGGAAGAACTGCAGAAAGAAGGTGAGCATGAGCAAACGGATATGCATACCGTCCACATCGGCATCGGTGGCGATAATGACTTTGTTGTAGCGTAATTCGTCCAATCCGTCCTCTATATTGAGCGCCGATTGCAGGCAGTTGAATTCCTCGTTCTCGTAGACCACCGATTTGCTCAAACCGTAGGAATTCAACGGCTTTCCCCGCAGGGAAAAGACGGCTTGCGTGCGTACATCACGGCTCTTGGTGATGGAACCCGATGCCGACAAACCCTCCGTGATAAAGATACTGCTCTCCTGACGCAGGTCATCGTCGGCATCTTTTGCCGATTTCACCGGCTTGGCGTCGTTGAAATGCACCTGGCAGTCGCGCAGTTTTGGGTTGTTGAGCAGGTTCTTTTTTGCGCGTTCCCGAGCGGCTTTGGTGACTCCGGCAATGGCTTTGCGTTCTTTCTCGGAGTCCTGTATCTTTTGGAGCATTACCTCCGTAATTTCCGGATGTTTGTGCAGGTAATTATCCAATTGCTGCTTGACAAAGTCGTTCACAAACTTGTTTACCGACAAGCCTCCCTCTGGCGACATATCTTTTGAGCCTAACTTGACCTTGGTCTGGCTTTCGAATACCGGCTCGGACACATTGACGGCTATGGCTCCCACCACACCGTTGCGTATGTCGCTCAAGTCTAAATTCTTGTTGTAGAACTCCTTAATCGTACGTCCTATCGCCTCGCGGAAAGCCGCTTGGTGCGTTCCACCCTGTATGGTGTGCTGGCCATTCACAAAGGAATAGTATTCCTCGCCCGTTTGGTTGGTGTGCGTGAGGGCTATCTCGATATCCTCGCCTGAGATATGTATGATAGGATACAACGGTTCCACCGTCATGTTTTCGGTAAGGAGGTCGAAGAGCCCGTTTTTTGAGGTGAACTTCTTGCCGTTGTAAACAAGGGTCAGCCCCGTGTTCAAATACGCATAATTGCGCATCAATGTCTCGATGAAATCGGGTCGAAAGTGATAATTCTCGAATAAGCCGCGCGAATTGTCCGGTACAAATTCGATGAGCGTTCCCCGCTTTTCGGTCCCGCTATAGTCTTGCACTCCCGTGTCCGACACCAAATGCCCCTGGTGGAACTCGGCACGGCGCGTCTTCCCCTCGCGGAAAGATTGCACCGAAAAGTCCATACTTAACGCATTCACCGCCTTCGTACCCACACCGTTCAAGCCCACCGATTTCTTGAATGCCTTGGTATCGTACTTGCCGCCCGTGTTGAGCAGCGACACCGCTTCCACCATCTTTCCCAACGGGATGCCCCGTCCGTAGTCGCGCACCCGTACGCGTTCCCCCGCGCCCTCATCGTCCGATGAAACCGGCGTTACCGTAACCTCGATGGTCTTTCCCTCCCCCATACGGAACTCATCGATGGAGTTGTCTATTGTCTCTTTGATCAGCACATAGATGCCATCGTCGGAATGGCTACCATCGCCTAACTTACCGATGTACATACCCGGCCGGCGACGAATATGCTCCCTGTCGTCGAGGTGAACAATGTTGTCGTCGTTGTAAGAAATCATGGGCTGTTGAACCTTATCGTCTGCCATTGCCATATCGTCTGCCATTGTATATCAGGGTGGATTTCAGCCCGCAAAGTTACGATTAATTTTGCAGATATGCAAATCAAATCATTCATTTGCGATATAGGCAACCGCAACCGAATTCCAAAATCACCACAAAGCGGGTTATAGAAGTCCCCACTAATAATACAATTCTTAATGTTTAATGTTTAATTAGTAGGCTGCAGGCGGAAGAATACCCGTATGTAGATCTCCATTAAGGACCATTAAAGGACCATTAAAAACAGGAAATGGTATGTGAGGAAACAGCACGAATTAACCGCGAATTTTCAGGAGTAGCCATAGCAGGAGTGCCAGTATTGCTGCGGCACCGATGCAGGCTAACCCCTTGACTATCCGCGGCACATAACGCTCGGGCGGGAGTTGTATTTGTACTTCACGGTCGCGGAAGACCGTATCCGCCCGTAGCACCACCCGCTCGCGCCAACGGTCCCGCCAACGGTCGAGATAGACGGTATCGCCACGGATGTACTCGCGAACGAAAATACTGTCGCGGTGGTAGGTGCTATCATGCCACTGCGCGTTCGTCCGGGTGTGCGAGGTCGTATTCACGGGCGGCACGCTGCGCCAAGAGGTGGTGCATGCACTAGTCCAAAGGACAAGGCACATCATACAAAGGATACGGGTCAAAGTCGATAATTTCGATATAGACGGGTTCATAAAGTTTGGTTTTACGGTTGTTGTAATTGGTTAACAATATCTCACGCAGGCGGCTGAGCGTGTGGCGGGAGGAGAGCAGGCGTTAGTAGATGGCGAAACGGTTTTCGTAAAGACAATGGTGGCGAGAAACTCGCCGAGACGGAAGAGACCACTTGCAGCACCGCACCGATGGCACAGACGCTTTCGATACCCTGCTATATATGCTGCGCCAAGTTCCCCAAAACGCACACCCATCCCCTCGCCATCGCTGGCGTACTGTAGTTCAAATAAAGATTATGAAGCAGGTTATTTGGCTGTGAGGTACAATCCCCCATCGGGTATAGAACCGATATACTCTGCATTCGCAGGCTCATCTCCACCGAAAGCAGGGTAGTAGAAGACAAATTTCTCTCCCGTTCTTGCAATGCGTCTAAGTAATGCGATTTCTTTGTCAACATTGTGCAGAGCAACAGAAAGTAAAAACGCCCCATCGCGCATATTGCGGTCGGGATGTTTTTCTGTGAAATACACATAAAGTTCTATGTCGTCTAATTTTGAGAGGTCAAGTGCCATAATTTTGTAAATTTTTTCCGCTGCAAAGATACACCATTTATCCCACCCGTGCAAGTCGGAACACTACTGCGCAAGCGTCAGCACCATCCATACAAAAAAAGTACTGTTTTGTAATATTGCCCAAATACAAGTAACGCATTTCAAATCTCCGTTTTGATAACGGACTGCCGCACACCTCAATTTCGGCAATAAAACAAAATATTGCCGAAATTGAGTACCGGACCACTGTTATTTTTTCAAAGAACCGTAGTGCCAAATTCCTACACACCGCTCATCCCATCCCGAAATGCCCCCCGAAGAACTTCCGAACCAACAAATTCGAATCCGTATCAATCTTTTGCGAAAAAAATAAGACATTCTTTTCTCACTGCTTGGTTATGGCAGGAAATAGCCGTATCTTTGCAGCCGAAAACGCGAAAACGCACATACAAATATCCATATTAACCTCAAACAACACCCACTATGGCAAAACAATCTACCGCATCGCTGTTTCGCTATTATATATGGTTAGTAGAGACCATCTACTCAGCGGGGCGTATCTCCCGCGAGGAGATTAACCGCCGTTGGGCGCGCAGTCGGCTCAATAGCGACCAATCGAATGAGATACCCGAGCGCACTTTCCACAACTGGAAGCACGCTATCGAGGATCTTTTCGAGATTATCATCGAGTGCGACCGCAAGACCGGCTCTTACTATATTCTCAATGCCGACGAGATGAATGCGGGCGGCATCCGTACCTGGTTGCTGAATACCTTTGCCGTGAACAATCTCATCAACGAGAGCCACCGGATTAAAGGGCAAATTCTCTTCGAGCATATCCCGTCGGGGCAGCGATTCTTGACGCCTATTATTGAGGCAATGCGCGACCACCGTCGTATACGCCTGACCTACAAGAGTTTCCGACACGATGAGCCATCCACTTTCTCCGTAAGCCCCTATTGCGTGAAGGTCTATCAGCAGCGATGGTATATGCTTGCATTGTCTGAAGGCTATCCGAAACCGTACATCTATGCGCTCGACCGTGTGGAGGGTATCGAATTGCTCAACGAGGCATACCAACTGCCTGCAGGCTTCGACCCGGAGGCGTATTTCCGCCCCGTGATGGGCGTGAGCGGCATGGAAGAGAAATGCGAAGTGGTGCGCATTCGGGTGTGGGATTGGCAGGTGCCGTATTTGCGCACCCTGCCGCTGCACCCCTCGCAGAAAGAGATACTCAAGGAGGATGACTATTCGGTATTCGAGTACTGTTTGGTGCCGAACTACGAGTTCCGCCAAGAGGTGTTTCGGAACATGAGCGGTATGGAGGTGCTGTCGCCAGCGTGGTTGCGCAGGGATATACAAACAGAAGCAGAAGCCATAGTCAGCCAATACCGACAAGCCCCACCCGTCATAGAGCAATAAGCCCACAAGAGAGCCTTAACCCGGACGCCGCAGTTCCCTATGTCGCAAGCGGCAAGAAAAAATAACTTTATTTTCCTCTATTTTTCGTGAGCGAAGCGAGCAGGAAATATAGTATTTACATACTTCGCCACGCCAAATGTTTAACCCTTTGGGACATCCCCAAGAAATAAAATAACTGAATTGTGAAAGACTTTGTAGCCATAGATTTTGAGACTGCCAATGGCAACCGTTCGTCGGTTTGCTCGGTGGGAATAGTGATTGTGAAAGAGGGTCAGGTAGTGGACTCTTTCTATTCGTTGATTTGCCCGACGCCGAACTACTACGCATGGTTCTGCCAACAAGTGCATGGGCTGAGTGCGGAGGACACCGATACGGCGGAGGCGTTTCCCGATGTGTGGGCGCATGCCGTAGAGAAGATAGAGCAGTATTTTCCCGATTTTGAGGCGGGCGAGGTACCGCTTGTGGCGCATAATGCCGCATTTGATGGCGGTTGCCTGCGAGCCGTGTTCGCTGCCTACGAGATGGGACAGCCGTCGTATGAGTTTCTCTGTACGCTGATAGCGAGCCGTCGTTGTTTTCCCGATGTCCCTCGCCATACCTTGGACAGCATTGCAAGTCTCTGTGGTTACGACTTAACGAACCACCATCATGCCTTAGCCGATGCCGAAGCCTGTGCTGCCATTGCCTTGGAGATACTGTAATGGCATAGGCGGTTTATAGCATAAATCAGTGATTTGTCACCGATTTATGCTATAAATGTACTGGCTTGGTATACTTTTTTCGTACGAAATACACTTTTTGTTTCTTCTACTGCCGGTTTGTGGCAGTTGGTTGATGTACCTTTGCAGCGTCTTTCAAACGAAGACGCTGCTTTTTTATGCTCAACTACTTAAACTCTTAACTCTCCACTGCACTAAACACTCAACTACTCATGAACTCATAAACTTCATTCAACCTTCAACCACGCATTAACTTATCAACTTATCAATTAATAAACTTCTCTCAACTCTAAACACTTAACTCATAACGAAACAACATCACTACTATGGCACGTAAAGCAACTATCTCCTCGCTCAATCTGATGCAACTCTTTGAGCGGATTATCGACCTTACTTCGGGTAAAGAACTGCAGGCTACGAGCATTGCACAAGCACGACCTTGTCTGCGTATTATAGGTGAACGACTGTCCCTTAATGAAACAGAGGCACTCATGCTCTCGGCGTGCGTCAATCTCTGTTGCGACGGCTCTACCGATGTCAGCGACATTGCCAAGCACTTCGGCTGTAAGAACATCCGTATTCAAACCTATTGGGCGGATTTGCTCTCGCTCGAAAAGAAACACTTCTTGGTTAAGAAACTGGAATATAACGGCGAAATCTCTTTTATGGTGCCGCCCTCGGCACTGAACGCCCTGCGCGAGAATACCGTCCCTGTACCACCGGTGATGGAAGGGTTGTCCATACTCGATTGGTTCGATATGTTGGGTTCGCTTCTATGTGATAAAGGCCGCGGACTACTGTCGTACGACGGCTTGACGGCAGAATTAGACAGGCTTATCACCTCTAATCCCACGCTGCCCGTCACACAGCGCATTCATACCTATCACATTGATGATTGCACCGAGAGTCTCGTGCTATTTCTCGCTATGATGCACCTCTTTGTGCAGAATAGAGATGACCATGTCATGAAACACGACTTGGAGGACTATTTTGACGGCGACCATAGCGGGCGGGTTATGCTACGGCATGAGTTGCGTTTTCTTGAGTTGGGCGAACACCCCTTACAGAACTGCCGATTGGTGGAGTTTGGCTGCTCGGACGGACAAGTGGACTCCAACGCTTGGAAACTAACCGACAAAGCCAAACGGGAGTTCCTTGAGGGGTTGAACTATCGTAAGACGCAGAATGCCAATCTGTTGCAGGCGGATAAGATCGTGGAAAAATCGCTCTATTTTGCTCCCCGTGTGGAGAAACAGGTGCGGCAACTTGCCGATTTGCTCCGTCCTGAACGCTTCATGGTCGTACAGAGACGATTGGAAGAACACGGTATGCGGCGTGGCTTTGCGTGCATATTCTACGGTTCCCCCGGTACGGGTAAGACGGAGACTGTCTATCAGTTGGCTCGACGGACGGGGCGTGCGATACAGATGGTCGATGTGCCGAACCTGCGCTCGAAATGGGTGGGCGAAACAGAGAAGAACATCAAAGCGGTGTTCGACGATTATCGCCAACTCTGCCTTTCGTCCGATGTTGCTCCTATATTGCTATTCAATGAAGCGGATGCTGTGCTATGCAAGCGTAACGAGGGTGCCGTCTCGGGCGTGGATAAGATGGAGAATGCTATGCAGAACATCATCTTGCAGGAGATGGAGAGTCTTGAGGGGATCCTGGTGGCGACTACCAACCTGACGGGTAATTTGGATGCAGCGTTTGAGCGTCGTTTCCTCTATAAGATTGAGTTCCCCAAGCCTACGGCTGCGGAGTCGTGTCATATCTGGCACAGCATGCTGCCGGAACTGACAGAAGCAGAGGCGCTTTCGTTGGCGAACGACTATTCGTTCTCCGGCGGACAAATAGAGAACATCGCCCGAAAACATATCGTGGACGCCATTCTCGCCGATGAGGACAGTGCCGGCGAGGGTTCACGGGAACATCTGCTGTCCGCTATCCGAGAGGCGTGTGCAGCAGAGAAGTTCCACGGTGGTAAGACGAAAGTGCTGGGCTTTGCATAGGATAGAGGTTTGGTGTTGGGACTGTGTTGCTTTGGTGTCAGGTCTGTTTTGTGTTGGCGTTGATTCTGTTTTGTTTCAGTGTTGCTTCGATATCGGGTCAGCGTCGGGGCGATATTGAGTCGATATTGCTTTGGCGTTGGTTCTGTTTTGTGTCGGCGTTGAGTCGGTGTTAGGTCTGTTTTGGTTCTGTTTTGCTTCGGTGTTGCTTCGGTGTTGGGTCGGTATTTATTCGATATTGATATAGGAATAACATAAGAATAACATAAGAATCACATAAGAATTACTTATGTTTCGTTGCTTGTTGCCTGCTGCCTGACGGCTTGCGCTCTCAACGCCGAAAGTTCTTGATCAATAGTAACACTATGGAAAGTATAGGAAAAGTATGGATGTATATGGAACGTGTGGATGTATAGGAAAAGTATATGTAAGTATAAGGAAGTATAGGAAAACTATGCTCAAGAACATACGATAAAATCGGGTGCGTATTTGCGTGCGCAAAGAAATAATTGTACCTTTGCAGCAGAAAAATACAAAAGGCGTTTATTGACGCTTGTTTTGGTGTCCTGAATCCTGCAAAATTCATCAACCACCCAAGACAAGATGGCAATAGATGTCCTCGTGATATGTATATCACTTGCCCACAAGGGCAAACATACATATCGGCGTGGACGGATGTTGTTTATTCTTGTGGTAGGGTCTTGCAGGAACCTAAGGACAAAGAAAACAGTTCGTATCACGCTTTTTTTGTATCCATACGACATTTTTTCTTGTACACTGCAGTGTTGTGGCAGTTAGATAGTGTACCTTTGCGGCGGAAATGAAAATAGAACGAACATAATCTAATTTTACAACCAAAATTTTAATACTTATGGAAACGACATGCACATTTGCAAGTATGTTGGGTGGTAATTTTATTACAGTGCCGAGTTATCAACGCGCCTTTTCGTGGGATACCAATGAAAAAGGACGACAAGTAAACACTTTTTACGAGAATTTATGCGCCTACAGGGACACTTCTGTCAAGTACAATTTGGGGCATTTTCTTTTTCAGAAAAAAGACGATTTGCAATATGAAGTGATTGACGGACAGCAACGACTGACTACGGGAGTGCTGTTCCTCTCTGCCGCTTACCATTGCTTGGAAAACCTTCGTCCGCTGACGGAATTTGAGGACTTTGCAAAGAAGATGACTATCAAAAACGCAGGGAATTACCATTTTTCGACAGTGGATTATGATGACTTGGTGCTGCGTGAATTGTTGGACGGTGTACCCGTTTCGCACGCGTTGGATACGGAATCAAAGAAGCGTTTGGTGGCTGCATACAATTATTTTGAGACGCAGTTGAAAGAACTGTCCGAGGAAGATATTTGCTGCTTTATCAATCTGCTGAATAATGCTTCCTGCTCTACGCATATCGTTGAAGACGAGACAGAATCCACACAGATTTTCCTGTTCCAAAATAACCGAGGCAATACTGCAGTGCAGTCTTGTGGCAGGTAGACGATGTACCTTTGCAGCGGAATAGGAAATAAACAAAAACAGATAATATTATGATTTGGATTAACACAGGCTTGTCCGATTTTTTGAAAAGTAAAGTTGCCCAAAAATGGACAAGTAAAACCATTAAGGAGAATTTCTACAAACATCAGTGGCAACAAAATCGCTCTATTCGTGTCTTAGATACAAATACGGATGAGAGTATATACTATGAAATATCCTGTCGTTATGTAACTTTGCATATTGGAAATCTGGATAGTCATGAAAATTTAGTGGATTATTTAGAGCGTAAAACGGATGCAGATGAACGCTATGAGTGGAATTCGTTTGCAGATTTCGTTGGTTGTAGATTCCGAGAGGAAATAGACAGTTGGGATAAATTAATAGAGATATTGGAGATCATAATTCCATTCTTTGATAATTTGATGCAGGATTTCAAATCGAGAGAAACTACTATCAAAGAAGAGGTAATTAAGGTATCCAACGAAGAACCCACCTTTGCTTCGTCGGTTGACTTGGATATTAGAAGACTGGAGAATGTGTTCAAGTTGAATCTAAAAATCCCTGATTATCAGCGAATCTACTGTTGGAGTGAGGATAATGTGAAATGTCTTCTTGATGATTTGGCAGAGCATAACGAACATTATGGAGAGGCACCTTATCGATTGGGGACAATAATTTTGCATTATCATGACAACCAATATGATATTATCGATGGACAACAACGCTTGGTCACTCTTTCGCTTATTTTGCACCAACTTGGGATAACGACTTGTTTAATGGGAGAGAAATTATCATCAAGCGAAGCCTATCAGTATGTAGCATACAATAAGAATATTATTTCTAATTATATTGCAAAGCATATCGCCAAGCATGCGTCATTTGTTCGGACTCTTTTGTCGCAAATAGAGTTCAGTGTGCTTGTCCTAAAAAATGCATCGTTGGATTTGGCATACACATTCTTCTCTAACGAGAACTCAAGAGGCGTCATGCTGACGGACTATGATTTGTTGAAGGTTCATCATCTTCGTTATATCCCTCAAAATTTTGAGTTGCAATCGCAGAAAGCGGCTGAGACATGGAATGATATGATAGAGCAGGGGAGAACAGAAAAAGACAACCAATCTCTCGCTGACTATGAGCGAACGCTGGATACCTTTATTTTCTACCTTCGGCAATGGATGCGCAAGAAAGATGTGCGTATAACACCCAATGACCATCATGTGAAAAAAGAATATGAGGCGGCTGCCATAATGGCAGAGATTCCTCCTTTTGGCGAGCGGTTCTATTTTAATGAACCAATACAAGGGGGGACGCATTTCTTTACATTTGTGGAATTGCAAAGGGCTAAATATCATCAATTGGGAAATACAGAAGTGTATCGTTTGATACATTCGCAGTTTTCGGATTATGGAAGTTTCCTATGGTATCGAGATGCGGCAGAGGCTATTCTTTTTGCATACTACCAAAAGTTTGGAGAACAATGCATTGCAGATGTTGCCGTACTGATTTTGCGTATTTTGTTGCAACATAGGTACGACACTTCGCGTGCGTTGCGTGATTCTATATCGTCATACATTTCGAATTTAGGTATTGTCTTAATGATAGACCAAGCCACATCGCCTACTTTCTTTATTGCAGAAGCATTTAATTTGTGTAGGGATTTTCCCTTAAAATATCTGCGTGAAATGACACCCATTCAAAAACGGATGAGAGCATGTGTTACACAAATCAAAAATGAAATGTCGGATTACATATTTGTTGAATCAATAAAAAATATCAAGTTATGAAATATACACCGGAAAAAATAGTTCAAGAAGGGTTGATGTTTTCTATTCCTATCTATCAAAGATTGTTTGAGTGGAGTAGAGATAATGTATATCAATTGCTTACGGACTTAAAAAACGCATATATTGATGCTGCGGATAAGGATTATTACATCGGTATGCTAACAACCACCACCATTGATGGTAAAAAGCAGTTGGTAGATGGACAGCAACGCTTTACGGTCTTGACTTTGTTGGGATGTGTATTACAGATACTGAAAGACAAGGAAACAGAAACAGAATGGAAAAATTTCCTTTTGTGTGGTGAGAAACCTCGTCTCTATTTTGACGCACGAACAAAAGATAATGCATACCTCAAACAACTTATATACAAAAGGGTAGATACTGTCGGAACTATGAATCAAAAGATGAAGGAGGCAATAGATGAAATTACTAAATTTATAGATAATGAAGAGCAACTGAAAAATCAAACACAACAATTTTCTCACTACCTGTATCAACATATTAGTTTCTTTATTTCTGAACTGCCACAGAACTATCATGCGCAAGATTTGAATAAGTATTTTGAGCGTATGAACAGTGGAGGTAAAAATCTTGAACAGCACGAAATCCTTAAAGTGAAGATGCTTAGAAATTTGGATGGTGATGTTGTTTCGTATATGCAGTTATGGAATAAAATTGCAGATGTAGATACTTTGTTTTTTAGATGTGAGGATACTAACAAACTAAAGGAACAGAAAAATAGAGCACTATCGATTACCATGGATACATTATCGTCACAACTTCCGGAACTAATCCATTACAAGTCTGATGACGATGAGAGGACAATAATAGATGTGACGCCATCATCGCAGAAACCCAAGCAAGAGAATCGTGTAGATACTATTTCTCGAGGTACATTGCGTTTCCCATATTTGTTACTGCAAACATTGTATTACTATCTATCAAAGAAAGGTGTTGAGATTCCACGAATAGATGAATTCTTTAATCAAGGTAATTTGCTGGAGACATTCAAAACCTATTTGCCTTATGAGGGTGAGAATGTCAACAATGAAAATTTGCAGCAATTCGTCTTTTTGTTGGTGCGTAGTCGTATAGTTATGGATATCTGCTTTATTCGGACTTCAGAATATGGCTATACACTTGATATGGAATGCTCTGAGTATGACAAAGATCTGCAGGAACTATTGATGTTTGAGTCTTTCTTGTATGTCTCATCGTCTAACTACACCAATTATCGGTGGTTTGGTTGGCTAATGGATTATATGGAGGGGAAACAATCCATTCCTGCCCCAAAAGATTTGTTCCGGCATCTTATTGTACAGTGCGACAAGGCAAATCCGCTTCCGGAAGAAGAAAATTTATGTTTTGGCAAGGATATTCGATATTGGTTTTGGAGGTTGGATTTCTATTTGTGGCAGCAGCGTGAGAATTTATTTTCGTCAGAAGATGGCGATGCAGAATATCTAAAGATAGCCAATAACTATGTTTTCTCTCGTAACCGAAGTATAGAACATATTGCTCCACAACACCCAAAGACTGAATCAAGAATAAAATGGGAGAATGATAAGGAGGACCCCGCTTTACGGGATAGTTTTGGAAATTTGGTAATGATATCTCAAGGGTTAAATTCGGCATTGAGCAACTCTTCTTTTGAGGAGAAAAGAGCCCATGTGGAGTCCTATTTTCGGAGCGTTACAGGTTCGATAGAAAGTCTAAAACTACTTATGGTATACAAAGATTATAAGAATGGGTGGAATAAGGACACTATCAAAGCACATGGTGAGAAAATGTACGAATTACTGGAAAAAGCATTGAAGGCAGCGGAATAGGAAATAAACTACGAACCGGCGAGTAAGCATGGAATAAAGATAACGAGATATAAATCATCCTCCTCGGCGTGCTTGGGCGGTGAGTTGCCGGTGTTCCTACGAAGCAATATTAATGCAAGACCAACCACATAACAACATCCTTTTTCTCGATTTCGACGGAGTGCTCAATACGGGCACTCCGTCGTATCGGGATGAGTTTGGCGAGGTGTTCAATACGCAGGCAGTGGAGCAACTTCGGCATATTGTGGAGCAGAGCAATCCGAAGATAATTGTTTCTTCTTCGTGGAAAATGCTTGGATTTGGAACGCTGCGAGAGATGTGGCGTGAACGCAGTTTGCCGGGACAGATAGCAGGCGTAACGCCCTCAGAACGCTCGGACGAGTGGTTGCTAACTGGTATGCCGCCAAGTCCGCAGACGAAAGGAGTGGAGATACAACAATGGTTAGACGAGCATCCCTATACGCACTACGCCATTCTTGACGACGAGGATGTGTGCCTCAATGATGAGATGCGTCGGCATTGGGTGCAAACGAACCCTGCTGCCGGTATCACGCCCGAAACCGTTGCCCAAGTGTTGCACCTATTCTCTTTGTAGTCCGTTTGGTTCTTGTAGAAAATAGTTGTACCTTTGCAATGAATTTCTAAGACAACGCACTCTTCTTTGTTTATGACAACCTATATTGCAGATACTGCCCATTATACGGAGGTGCTGACTCGCATTGTGCATGTGCGGCACTCGATGTGGATTGGTACGGCGGACATCAAAGACCTCTATGTAGACTTGCCGTCCTCGTGTGGGCGTGCGTCTGTCGGTAGTCGTGGAGCGAGTAGGGTACAACGAGGAACGCAAAAAGTGCCGCTGCTTGGTGTGTTGGCAAAACTGATTGAACGGGGCGTGGAGGTTCGCCTTATTCATGCCAAAGAGCCGGGACCGAATTTCCGAGAAGACTTCGATAGGTATCCGGTTTTATTCAGCGGTTTGGAGCGTGTGTTATGCCCTCGTGTGCATTTCAAACTGCTTGTATTCGATGGACATACTGCGTATATCGGTAGTGCGAACCTGACGGGTGCCGGTATCAGTATGAAGGGGCAGCATAAGCGCAACTTCGAGGCAGGGATACTGACCGATGAGCCTGCATTGGTAGAGGCGGCAATGACGCAATTCGACACGGTGTGGATAGGGAGGCATTGCAAGTCTTGCCTGCGTCGTGACTACTGTCTTGACCCGATAAAATAGAGATTTGGAAAACCCATTTACAAATAGAAAAAAAGCACTGCCCTGTTAGGCAGTGCTTTTTTCGATTACTCTGCCTTGCCGTCAGAACCGAGCACATTGATGATTTTGTGCTTGTAGAGTTCCTCCATGAGGTCGCGAGCCGGTCCGCAGTACTTGCGGGGGTCGAATTCAGCGGGTTTCTCCCAGAATACCTTGCGAACGGCAGCGGTGAATGCCAGACGGCTGTCGCTATCGATATTGATTTTGCATACCGCACTCTTGGCAGCCTTGCGGAGTTGTTCCTCGGGAATACCGACGGCAGCCTGCAGTTTGCCTCCGTATTGGTTGATCATATCCACATACTCCTGCGGAACGGACGACGAGCCGTGCAGCACGATAGGGAAGCCCGGCAGTTTCTCCATGACGGCGTCGAGTACATCGAATGCCAAGGGAGGAGGCACGAGGCGTCCGGTCTTGGGGTCAACGGTACACTGTTCGGGTTTGAACTTGTAGGCGCCGTGGCTTGTACCAATCGATATAGCGAGCGAGTCGCAGCCCGTGCGGGTAGCGAAGTCGATTACCTCTTCGGGTTTGGTGTAGTGGCTCTCTTCGGCGGCTACCTCGTCTTCTACGCCGGCGAGTACACCGAGTTCCGCCTCAACGGTTACATCGTACTGATGGGCATACTCTACTACCTTGCGGGTGAGGGCGATGTTCTCCTCATAGGGAAGCGCCGAGCCGTCAATCATCACACTCGAGAAGCCAAAGTCCACGCAACTCTTGCAGAGTTCGAAACTGTCGCCGTGGTCGAGGTGGAGTACGATTTGAGGATGCTCCCAGCCGAGTTCTTTGGCATACTCTACTGCCCCTTGTGCCATGTAGCGGAGCAGCGTTTGGTTGGCGTAGTTGCGTGCGCCTTTCGATACTTGGAGGATAACGGGGCTTTTCGTTTCCGCTGAAGCCTTTACGATAGCCTGCAGTTGCTCCATGTTGTTGAAGTTAAAGGCGGGAATCGCATAGCCGCCCTTAATGGCCTTGGCAAACATCGCACGGGTGTTTACCAATCCTAATTCTTTGTAACTTACCATAATTATTGTGTTTATTGAGTTGGTTATTTTACTTTCTCACTAACCGCCACAAAGTAGGCAAGGAGCAGCAGATACGCTACGATACCCGCTATGGCAGCCCCATTGGAACTTGCCCACGCCGTCAGATACCACTCTGCGCCGCAGAACTTTATGACTGCGCTTACGACCCCCATCAGCGCACCGCCCGCAATGAAACCGCTGGCGATGAGCGTGCCTTTGTCTTGGCGTTGTTTGGCGAGTTCCTCCGCCCGTGCGCCGTCCTTTGTGCGTTTGCGCCCTACCCACCACGAGATAGCACCGCCCACGAGTAGGGGGGTATTCAGTTGGAGGGGAATAAACATACCGAGGGCGAACGCCAGTACGGGAACGCCGAGTTGGTTCAGCACCAATGCCAGTACCGCACCGGCGATATAGAGCATCCACGGTGCGCCTTGCCCCGACATCAGGGGCTCTATCACTGCCGCCATGGCGTTGGCCTGCGGGGCGACGAGGGCGTTATCACCCGTGAAGCCGTAGGTTTTGTTCAGGATGATCATCACGCCGCCTACGGTAGCCGCCGATACGAGTGTACCGAGGAATTTCCACGCCTCTTGTTTGCGCGGGGTGGTACCTATCCAGTAGCCTATTTTGAGGTCGGTAATGAAGCCGCCCGCCATCGAGAGAGCGGTGCAGACCACTCCGCCTATCACCATAGCGCCGACCATGCCGCTCGATCCTTTCATGCCGATAGCCACGAATATAACCGACGCTATGATGAGGGTCATCAGTGTCATACCGCTTACGGGGTTGCTGCCTACGATAGCGATAGCGTTAGCCGCCACGGTGGTGAAGAGGAAAGCGATAACGGCTACTACCACAAAGGCAACCAACGCCTGCCAGAAGTTGTGCAGTACGCCGATCCAGAAGAAGACCAATGTAATAAGCAGTGCCGCCGCAATAGCGAGAACGAGGAAGCGCATCGAGAGGTCTTTCTCCGTGCGCAGCGAGGCAGCCGCCACGGCTTTTCCTTTCCCGCCAAGTTCTTTGCCTGCTAAGCCTACGGCGGACTTTATCACGCCCCAACTCTTTACGATACCTATCATGCCTGCCATGGCAATCGCACCGATACCGATGTTCCGCCCGTAGCCTGTGAAGAGCAGTTGCGGGTCGGTCGTCTCCATGCCGGGCACGCTGCCGAGCAGCGGGAGCAATACCCACCATACGAAGAACGAACCCGCACAGATAACGGCGGCGTACTTCAAGCCGATGATATAGCCCAAGCCGAGTACGGCGGCGCTTGTATTGATTGAGAAGACGAGTTTGAATTTCGTTGCCAGTGCTTCCCCCCACCCTGTCATGCGGGTAGAGAGGCTCTCTGTCCAAAGACCGAAGGTGGACACTACAAAGTCGTACAGACCGCCTATGCCTGCCGCCCAGATGAGGGGTTTGGCTTGGCTGCCGCCCTGCTCGCCCGAGACGAGTACTTGCGTGGTGGCAGTGGCTTCGGGGAAAGGATATTCGCCGTGCTTCTCCTGTACGAAATACTTACGGAAGGGGATTAAGAACAAGATACCCAAGCAGCCTCCCAACAGCGAGGAGAGGAATATCTGCATGAAATTGACCGTGATGTCGGGGTATTTGGCTTGCAGGATATAGAGGGCAGGAAGCGTGAAGATAGCGCCCGCTACGATCACGCCCGATGATGCGCCTATCGATTGGATAATCACATTCTCCCCGAGTGCGTTCTTGCGTCTGAGTGCCGAAGACAAACCCACGGCAATGATAGCGATAGGGATAGCCGCCTCGAATACCTGCCCCACTTTCAGCCCCAGATAGGCAGCCGCCGCCGAGAAGATAACCGCCATCAGTACCCCCATCAGCACGCTGTAGGGCGTAACTTCGGCATACTCACGGTCGGGACGCAGGATAGGGGTATATTTTTCTCCTGCCCGCAGAGGACGATTCGCATTCTCGGGGAGTTGCACAGGCTCTTGCGCTGCGCGGGGTGGTTGGGGGGTCGGGTTGTTTTGTGCCATATAGCCGATAAAAAATCACAATAAGCGGTGCAAAGTTACCGCCTTTTTACAAGATATGCAAGGTTTATTTCCATTCCGCCATGTCTATTTGGCAAAAATCAGAACTCCCAAAGGTAGATGCCCAACTTGATTTGCCATTGGTCGAAGCGCCCGCGGGTATAGACATCGTACGAAGTGAACTTCTGCTCCTTGTAGGGATTGATGATACCGAAATCGTAGCCGCCGCGCAGGAAATAGCGTTCGTATTGGAAGCCTGCCCCGACACCCCACGTGACATTCAGGCGTTTGAGGGCATAGTCGCTGACCGAGGCGGTGCTGTAGCAGTCCTTGGTGGCGGACAACGACACGGAGCCGTCGTCCTGCTTGGTGTAGTCCTTATCGGTGAGCGCGATACCGCATTGGAGGGTGGGACCGGTGTAGAGAATGAGCCATGTGCGTTTGGCAATCTCGAACTTGTACTGCCAATCGACGGGTATCTCCACCTGGTGATAGTAGCCGCGCGAGCGTTTTTGGGGATAGAGGGAGGTGGTGAGTACTTTCTGCCAGTCGGTAGCGTTGTAGCCGAAAGTGTAGTTGAGCGCCATGGAAAAGCCAAAGCCCTTGACGAGCGTGGCATCGTAAACCACACCCGCCTTGATACCGTTGTAGGCGGTGGCGGTGAGGGTGGTGACGGACTCGGTATTCGGCGCGTTGAGGCGTGTTACCGACTGTGCAAAGCCTAATTGCACACCGAGGAACTGCGGTCGGCTGTCGTCTGCCCAAACGGCTATGCTCAAGGTAGTCGACAGGAGGAAAAATGCTATCTTTTTGTTCATATTCATGAATTATTTCTTTATTTTACGGGAACGCAAGGTGGTTTTATCGGTGGTCTCCTGCTCCTCATCATCGGGAGCCGAGGCGGACACTGCTCCCTGCGCAGGACGAAGCGTCCTCTCGGGGTGCAGGAAGATATCCGACGGACGGCGCGGTCGCTCCTGCTCTGCCCAAAAGAACGATGAGAGGTATCGGTCCGCCTCGGCGGCTTGGTCGAGCGGGAGCAGAGTGCCGGTGGTGGCGGTGGTGAACAAGACATGGTGTATCTTGCGGTTTTCGAGGTAGAGTTTTACGAAACTGCTTTGGGTCTTGTTCACGCCGATATAGGTGCCGTCATCTTCACGGGGGTAGAATATGGTCTCGGCATTGCCGCGTACATCAACTAAATAGACCTCATTGTCGCGCACATAGGCAAGCATTTCCTTGCCCGCCATTTGGTCGAAGCAGTCGGCACTCTCCTGCTTAACGGCAATCGCGTTGCCCTCCCCGTGCAGGTAATCAATCGCGCCGTTGCGGATATAGACGGTGATCTGATCCGCCGAGATTTGGTTGCTTTCGTTCCAACAGACGGGATTGCCCGACAAGGTAATCAGCGAGTCGCGCCCGTGATAGTGTATGGAGTCGCAGACCGCCTGCACATCGTCGCGGAAGATGCGCACATGATAGAACGCCCGTATTTGACGGTAGGTCGTGTCCTGCCACAGCGTGTCTGCCGATTGCGCTACACGGACGGAATCGACCCATATACTATCGCGCGGCAGCAGCACGGATACGCGGTAGGGTATCTCCTCCGTGTAGAGGGTGTCGGCGTGCAGGTAGGTGTAGTGGAGCGAGTCCGACCAGTCGATGAGCATAGCACTATCCGTCACATAGCCGTGCTGCCCGTCCTCCCACATCTCGCTGTACTGCCCGTAGAGGCTCATGCGGTTGGTGGAATCGACCGATTCGATATGACCGATGGTCTGCCCGTAGCCTGCCAACTTGTCGTAGTAGATGGTGTCGCCCGTGAGGGACATACCGTCGGCGTGCAGAATCCGCGAGCGGCGGAGCAGCATGGCATATTCGGTTTCGGTGTTGTACCATCCGCAGTCGGACAAAATCGTTGTCTGCTGCTCATAGACGATACGCGTGGGGCTGACGAGATCGGCTTGATGGGTGTCGGTGTTGTAGCAGAGGGTGTCGCAGGTCAGGGTGAACTTGGGATGCTCTAACCGCACGGAGCCGCGAAACAAGGCGCGGTGGTTGTCGGGCGTGTATTGCCCCCGCCGCGAGGTGAGAGTGTTGAGGCTGTCGCGGATCGTTCCGCCTGCAAAATAGTAGGCGATATTGCGTTGCCGGTCGTAGTTGAGGCTATCGGTGGTGAGGGTGGTTTGTTGGTGGATAAGGCGCACTTTGCGGCGCAGACGCGCCATTTTGGTATTGCCGTCATAGTACAGGGTCTGCCCGAAGCCCTCGATACTGTCGCCTTGCACCAGATGCACATGCCCGAAAGCGTGCAGGGAGTTCTGTTTGTCGAAGAAATACGCCGAGTCGCAGTACATCAATGCCGAGTCGTGGCGGAAACAGACATTTCCTCGCAGGATTTGGGCATCGGGAAGGCGTTTCTCGTCAAACGACAGCGTCTCGGAATGCTCCAAATACACCATCGTGGGCTTGCCGGACTCCTGCGCATAAGCCACCCCTATGCACAACAGCAGAACGGCAATATATCTCAAGCGGCAAGCCATGCAGAATAGGTTAGTGTACCCAGTTGGGATATTGGAAATCGCAGCCCTTCCATTCGGGGTCGATGGTTACATAGACCTCTTTCTGTTTCTCGCGAATCCAACGGTCTATCGTCTCTGCCGCCAACCGTTGTTCCAACATGCTGCGCAGGGTCTGGAAGTCGTCGGTCAGGTTTGCGCGGTGGGTATCGCGTTTGGTTTTGAGGCGTACAATGGCGCAGACCTCTTTGTTCTTGTTGTTGTCCATCATCGAGAACGGCGCACTGACATCGCCCTCGTTCATGCTGTATATCTGACGGGCAATCTCGGGCGGCAGGTCTTGGTACTCGAACTTGCCCGACCCTGTGTTGGCATTGGTCATCAAGCCGCCGCTCATAATCGTGTTCTTGTCTTCGGAGTAGCGGGCAACCGCCTCCTCAAAAGAGAGTGTGCCGTCCGTAATCATCGTGCGAATCGAGTCCAAGCGCGTGAGGGCTTTCTGCTTGTCGGCATACGACACGCGCGGGCGCAGCAGGATATGCCGGCAGTTGATACGCTCGCCTTTCTTCTCGATGAGTTGGATGATATGGTAGCCGTACTCGGTTTCCACCACGCGCGACACCCGTTTGGGGTCGCTGAGGTTAAACGCCACATCGGCAAACTCCGGCACCAACTGTCCGCGCCCGACGAAGCCCAACTCACCGCCTCGCTTGGCGGACTCGGTGTCTTCGGAATACAGACGCGCCAGCATACCGAAATCGGCATTCCCGCTTGTTACCCGCTCGGTGAATTCGCGGAGTCGGGATTTGATACGCTCGGTCTCCTCGAACGGCACGGGCGGTTCAATCGACAGCACCTGCACCTCCACCTGCGCAGGTACCATGGGGAGAGAGTCTTTGCTCAGGCTGTTGTAGAAGCGGCGCACCTCGGCGGGGGTAGGTTGTATCTTCTCGGTCAGTTTGCTTTGCATCTGTTGGATAATCATCTGGTTGCGCACCATGGTCATCATCTCCTCGCGTATCTCCGAACTGGTCTTGCGGAAATACTCTTCCATTTTCTCTTTGCTGCCTATCTGCGAGATATAGTAGTTCATACGCATATCTACTTGGTGGCTGACCGATGATTCGTTGGCGGTAATGGAGTCCAAGGCGGCTTGGTGGAGGAACAGTTTCTGGATCGCCAACTGTTCGGGAATCACGCAATAGGGGTCGCCGGCTATAGGTTGTCCTTCGTATTGGGCGCGCAAGCGTTCCTCTTCCACCTCGCTGCGGAGGATGGCATCGTCGCCCACCACCCAGATTACCTCATCGATAATGTTATCTTGTGCAGCGAGAGGGGACAGGAATCCGCCTTGCAGGGTTATGCCTTGCGCCGCCGTCCATAGAGAAAGGAACAAGAGTCCTTGGGAAAATCTTCTGTTCATACCGTTCATATCTTCTTCTGTTCGTATAGCCCGCCCCTTTGTAGGCGGGTAGAATGAGCCCGCAAAGGTACAAATAAATTCGCGCCCGCACAAGTGATGTATCATCCTTTTGTATATATCGCGCATTTTCACTACCTTTGCAGCGGTTTAGCAATAAACTGGGTGCGAAGCGTCGCACCGTACGACATAACATTAACAAGCATTACTATTATTTCGTGTCTGCCGAAAAGCCCTGCAAATCTTTTACGGAATACCGACCGCAAATAATATAGCGACAAGCGTACCTGCATAGGTGTGCTTTTGCCCATTATAAAGTATGCTCATATCCTTAGGGTGTGAGTATCTTAAATGGGCAAAGGTTCCTTGCAGGGCTGCCTTGGCGACACGATAAGAGACTCACACTCTTTTCGTGTCTGCATGGGATATAGTATGCGGAATCCTACATCCCATTATGGCGAAAAACAGCAATCTCAGCCAAGCCAAGGCGGCGAAGAACGACGAGTTCTACACGCAGTACGCCGACATTCAGAAGGAGGTCAATGCCTACCACGAGTACAACCCCGATGTCTTTCGGGGAAAGACTATTCTGCTCCCGTGCGACGACCCTGAATGGAGCAATTTCACCAAGTTTTTTGCGCAGAATTTCGAGTTCTTCGGATTGCGCAAACTCATCTCCACCTCGTATGCTATCGAGAGCAAGAAGTATAAGACCGAATGGCAGCCGACGCTTTTCGAAACCGAGAATCCCCTTTACGACATAGATAAGAGCCGTATCCGTGGCAAGATATTCACGCTTGAGCGGGATACCAACGCTAACGGCAAGATAGACATCGACGACCTCGAGTGGCATTACCTCGAGGGCGACGGTGATTTCCGTAGCGAGGAGGTACGCCGCTTGCGGGACGAGGCGGACATTATCATCACCAATCCGCCCTTTTCGCTATTCCGTGAGTTCCTCGCATGGATCATCGAAGCCAACAAACAGTTCCTACTGTTGGGAAATAAGAATGCCGTTACCTATAAAGAGGTATTTCCACTTATTAAGGATAATAAACTATGGTCGGGGCGCACAGAGTGGGCAGGTGGACTATGGTTTGAAACTACTAATGCAGATGATGTTGATAGGGTAATAAACGGCAAGAACTTCAAGAATGTGCCGTCTATTTGGTTCACTAATATAGAGCATCGTCGTCGCCACGAGCCTTTGCAACTAATGAGCATGGAGGACAACATAATGTATAGCCGCCACAAGGAGATAAAAGGCATCGGCTATCAGCACTACGACAACTACGATGCCATCGAAGTCCCCTATACCGACGCCATCCCAAACGATTACGACGGTGTCATGGGTGTCCCCATTTCCTTTCTCGACAAATACTGCCCCGAACAATTTGAGATAGTAGGAAATGAATATTCACTGGATATATCCAAAGGGCGTGGATATATAAATGGAGTACGAATGTATAGTCGCATATTTATCCGCAATAAGCAAAGCCAATAACTCCTTGATTATATCGTGTTCTTATCGGGTGATTAACGGGTGATTATCGGGTGATTAACGGGTGATTAACGGGTGATTCACAAATCAACATCGAACCAACACCCTATCAGTACTGACCAAACGCCCTACCCGCACCGCACAAAATACAAACCGCAATCAAACATCAAAACTATGACCACCACATTACAACAATTCACGGTAGCCGACATCTGCGACGGTTTCACCTACAACGAAGCAGAGGGCAAGGGTCTTTTCGGCTTGTCCGGACGCCTCACCATCCAGCCCGAGTACCAACGCCACTATCTCTACGCCGAGCAGAACGGCGAGAAGGAGAAAGCCGTCATCGACAGCATCCTGCGTGGCTATCCGTTGGGCTTGCTCTATTTCAACCGCATCGGCTCTACCGACCGCCTCGAAGTACTCGACGGACAGCAGCGCATCACCTCATTGGGGCGCTTCCTCACCCGTAAGTTCGCCATTCGTGACCGCAACGGCATGGAGCAGTACTTCGATAGTTTGCCCGCCGACTTGCAAGAGCGCATCCGTCGCACCCCCTTGCTCGTCTATATCTGCGAGGGCACGGAGAGCGAAATCAAAGACTGGTTCCGTACTATCAACATCGCAGGTATCGCCCTCAACGAACAAGAGATACTCAATGCCGTCTATTGCGGCCCCTTTGTCACCCGTGCCAAAGAGGTGTTCTCCAATTCAAACAACGCCAATATAAGCAAGTGGGCGGCGTATATCCGTGGCAATGTCAAGCGGCAGGACTACCTTGCCACTGCCCTGCATTGGGTGAGCCGTGGGCAAGTGGCAGACTATATGGCAGCGCACCGACAGGACACCGACATCGTGGCATTGCAGACCTATTTCGATTCCGTCATCGATTGGGCTAAGTCCGTCTTCCGCACCATCGAGAAAGAGATGTGCGGTTTGGATTGGGGCGACCTCTACGAGCGATACCACCAGACACCATACGACCCCGCCGCTGTCGAGAGCAAACAGCGGGAACTCTATGCAGACTATTATGTGAAGAATAAGAAGGGTATCTATGAGTACATACTCGGCGGCTGCCAAGACACCAAACTGCTTGAGATACGCTGCTTTGACGAGCCTACCAAGAAGACGGTCTATGCTCGACAGACCGAGGCGGCAAAGGCGCAGGGGGTGTCCAACTGTCCGCTCTGTGCGCAGTCGCAGAACGCTACGCAGCGCATACGCTTGTGGAAACTACAGGAGATGGACGCCGACCATGTGACGGCGTGGTCGCACGGAGGTGCCACAGACATAGCCAACTGCCAACTACTATGCCAAACCCACAACCGCGCCAAAGGCAATCGATAGACCGCACCGAAAGCAAACCGCCGTACCGATATGCAAACGGAATGCAGCACGGATTTGCATACTTGATTTATTTGCCGTACCTTTGCAGTGCCTGTCGTAAGAAAGCGATCGTTGATGGAGAAAAGCGATACCTATATGCGCCGCTGCCTGCAATTGGCAAGGATAGGGGAATACTATGTGGCACCCAACCCTATGGTCGGAGCGGTGTTGGTGTATCATACCGGCACAGAAGACTATATCGTGGGCGAGGGATGGCACCGGCAATACGGCGGAGCGCATGCCGAGGTGAACTGCTTTGCCGATGCAGCGCGGCAGCATATAAGCCGCGAACAAATGCAGCACTGTACCCTCTATGTCAGTTTGGAGCCGTGCAGCCACTACGGAAAGACACCGCCTTGCGCCGATATGATTATCGCGAAAGGAGTAGGCAGCGTGGTTGTCGGTTGCTTAGACCCCAATCCGAAAGTGGCAGGACAGGGGGTTGCCCGCTTGCAGCAAGCCGGCATAGCGGTTACGGTGGGAGTATTGGAAGAAGAGTGCCGCGCACTGAACAAGCGTTTTCTGTGCCTATACGAGAAACATCGCCCGTATATCACCCTGAAATGGGCAGAAACGGCGGATGGCTATATCGACCGCGTCCGCACGCAGGGTACACCGGTGGTCATCTCCACCCCCTTGACCAAGCAACTGGTACACCGCCAACGCGCGGAGAATATGGCTATTATGGTCGGAACACGCACCGCTCTATTAGACAACCCGAGCCTGCGCACCACCCGTTGGAGCGGACGCAACCCGATACGGGTCGTGTTGGACAGACACGGCATCGTGCCGCGCGACAGCAAACTCTTCTCACCGGACGCCGAAACCATCGTCTATCAAGACCACACCGAATGGGACTATATCCTGCACGACTTGGCGGATAGAGGAATTCATTCGCTGTTGGTGGAAGGCGGTGCCACATTGCTGAACCATATCTTGGAGAGCGGCATTTACGACGAGGTACATATAGAAGTCAGCCCCGAACCCTTAGCGGGGGTAGAGGGAGTGCTTGCCCCACATTACACGCCCCGCACGCTTCCCCGTATCATTGACACTCACCATATTTACAGAGAATATCACCCGCAAAGCGAATGAATATGACCAACCCGCACCAACACTTGAAGCGTTTCTATTTGACGCTCTTCATCCTGACTATCGTATTGGGGATATCCAATGTGGTCTATCTGCTGTTCCAACCCGAGACAACGCTGCAAGCCGTGATGTTCTGCGGACTGCAGTATGTAGCCATGCTGTTGTTGCTGACGGCTCCCATTATTCTGCGCAAACGCTTTCTGCTGAATGTGCCGTTGGCACTGACCGTCGTGATAGCCGGCTTTGCCTTTACGGGCATGGTGTTGGGCGACGGGCTGAACTTCTACGGGCGGTACCCGTGGTGGGATTCGCTGTTGCACCTGTTTTCGGGAGCCGTACTTTCCTTTGTCGGGCTATGGATTGTGCATATTCTCTTGTCCGAGTCCGACAAAGTGGTGTTCAACAACAAATACTTTTTAGCATTGTTCCTGCTCATGTTCTCACTCGCATGCGGGGCTATCTGGGAGATATGCGAATACACCTACGACGACTTGTTCGGCACCAATACCCAACAGTTTATGCAGACCACTTCGGGTTCTATCTACACCGAAGCCGACATCCCTTTGGCGGGACATGAAGCCCTGCGCGACACCATGACCGATTTGACCTTGGACTTTATCGGCGGCTTGATTGTAGCACTCTATGTGCTGTTCCGCCACAATGCGTTTATCGAGAAGCACAACAACGAGTCTGTGTTGGACTCTCCCTCGATTGTCGATGCCCTGCATGAGGGCAAAAAGGGCGATTAGTAGTAGCACTCCCTGCACGGGAAAGAAGCCTTTTCACGGGAAGGCAATTGCCGCCGTTGGCAATGCAGATAATGCAGCACCCGTCGGCGGAAAGTATCGGCAACGATTCCCTGCCATAGGGCGGCTATCGGTTGCGCGGCGATATTCCCCAAGGGGTGTTGGGCGGCTTTGTCGTAGCAACAGGGCAGCACATTACCCGTTGCCGTAATCACGCACCCTGCCCAAAGGCGATAGCAGGAACGCGGGTGTGGGCGGTGCAAGTGATAGCATTGGTCGCTGCCAAGCCGATAGCGGCTGTAGCGCGGTTGCGTGGGCATAAGCGGATTGCCATGCTGATAGTCATATAGTTGCGCCGTCTTAAAGGTCAGATGGGTTGCTCCGAGTGAGCGGTAATTCCGCCGTATCCATTGCCACTCGTTTTCGTTGGACGACAGCCGCAGCACCTGCAGTTCAATCCGTAGGGCAGCATGGTGCGCCCGCTTGGCTTGCTGCAGAAAGCGCAAAGCAGCCGTAGCCCTGTCCAACTGCCCGCCCACGCGATAGGCAGTGTAGGAGGCGGGCGTGAAGCCGTCCACAGACACGATGATGCGACGCAAGCCCGCAGCCACCAAGCGTTCCGCCATTTCCTCCGTAAGGGCTTGTGCATTGGTCGAGACAATGGTATATAGCCCCGCCTTGTGAGCCGCCGCAATCATCTCCGGCAGGTGCGTATTCAAGAGCGGTTCGCCCTGAAAATAGAACTGCATGGTATGAGCCCCTGCCTGAACCTCCTCCAAGATACGCTGAAACAACGCCAACGACATCGTGTGGCGCGGACGGGGAGTGCCGCCTTGTGCCGCCGACTGCCCCACAGGGCACTCGGGGCAGCGCAACTGGCAGTAGTCGGCAGGCTCCACACTGACAAAGACGGGCGTATGGCGAACCCGCACCCCTCCTACCCAGGAGAGTGCGTAACTCAGCCAGCAGCGTACTTGATTGCAGGCTCTACTGACAAGGAATTTTCTGCACGCGCCGTGCATGTCGTCCGCCCTCAAAATCGGTTGTGAAGAATATCTGCACCAATTCAATGGCTTTCTGCGGCGTGATGAAATTGGCGGGCAACCCGAGCACATTGGCATCGTTGTGCTGCCGTGCCAACGCCGCCAAACGGTCGTCCCAGCAGAGGGCGGCGCGGATACCCCGGTGCTTGTTGGCAGTCATACAGATACCGTTGCCGGTAGAGCAGATAGCGATACCGAACTCTTGCTGCCCCGATTCCACAGCCGCCGCCATAGGGTGGGCATAATCGGGGTAGTCGCAACTCTCGGCGGAGTAGCAACCGTAGTCGGTTACTTGTGCGCCTCGGCTTTCAAGCCACTGACGCACGGTTTGTTTGAGCGCATAGCCGGCATGGTCGGACGCCATGGCAATATGCAGTTGTTTAAGGGGTTTCATTGTTATAGGAACATACATTTTGACATACCAAGCAGTTATGGGTGGTGTAGGCAACGCACAAACGGGCGTCCCAAACGGGGGTGCGCAACGCACCGGTCGGGCAGGCATCCAAGCAGCGACGGCAGTCGGCGCAGCGCGAAGCGGCGGTCGTGTCGGCAGGCGATGGATAGGACGGGGTCTCAACATTGAGGATAATCTCCCCCGGGTGCACCTTGCTGCCCAAGACAGGGTGTATCAGTTGGCGGTTGCGCCCAATAAACCCCAAGCCTGCCTCCACGCACCAACGGCGTTCCAACAGGGGTGCCGAGTCGCAGAATATATGCTGATGGTCGGCAGACACGATGTCATCGCCGTATTGCCGACGGAGTTCTCCCTCCAAGGTATAGAGCAGCGACTTGACCGTGCGGTGATAGTCGCGCCCCGATTTCTCGTAGGAGAGCAGACAGACCACCATCGTCTTCGCTCCTGGCACGAGCCGTTCGGGGTTGTAGCGTTTGTCGCGGTTGCGTTCCAGATAGTCCAATGCGCCGTGCAGCCCCTCGGCAATCCAATGGTCTATCCATTGCGCATCCGCCTCCAAAGGGTGCACGCGCGTTACACCGCAGGCGTCGAACCCCACGGCGCGTGCCATCTCACAGATATTTTCGCAGGTCAGCATCCAAGCGTTCAAAGTCGGTATAGCGTCCTTGCACATTCCCCTTTCGGTCGAAGAGGAACAGCACGGGGACAGACTGCACATTGTAGGGTACAACCACATCGGCATAGTCCTCCGGTGCGGCGCGGACGGTAATCCACGGCAGGGACTGTACCGCCTGTTGCCAGAGCAAGCGGTTGCGGTCTAACGACACGGAATATATCTCCAATCCGCGGGCGTGGTACTTGTTGTAGAGGTCGCGCAACTCAAAGATATAGCCTTTCGACTGCTCCATCTCAATGGCGGAGAAGTCGAGCAGAATAACGCGCCCCCGCAGGTCGGACAGGGTTTGCAAACAGTCGTCCTCATCGGGCAGCGTGATATCCAAGAAGGCGTTATCGGCATTGTCAATCAGTTGTTGCAACGCCGCTTGGTTGCGCAATGCGCGTTCCGCGTTGATAGCGTCCAGCACTTGCTTGTAAAGGGCTTGCGTGCGCTCATAGTCGGGCATCGTCATATAAAACGAGGTGGCTACTGCCTGGTACATCTTTCGGTCTGCCGGTGCGTTTATATCCCATAGCGGCGTGCCGTTTTGCTTGAAGAACAGCGCGTAGTAAGCCACCAACGAGCGTGGATTGGCAATGATGATATGCCGTGTCTTTTCCCGCAGCGTCTCGCGGTCAGCGGTACGCGCCATAGCCCGCAGGTCGGCTATCTGCACGGAGTTCGGGCTACCCGTTATGTCTTGCGTGTAGGGCAGACTGTCGCGGGAGGCAGTCAGCACAATATCTTCGGTAGAGTCAATCGCCAAGGGCAGGCGTTTGGTGCCGACACGCAGTTGGTAGAAATCGGGATAGGCGGGCGCGGGAGCCGATACGCGGAACGCACCGTCTTTACCGACCACGCACGAATCCACCGCACAGGTCTGCATCAGGGCGGTATGCTCCAAGTACACCACCTCGCCGCCCGCTTGACGAATCGTACCGGAAACACGGAACTCGGGCGTATGGCGGCACGCCCCCAACAGCAGGGCAATGCCCATTCCGCCGATAATAGCAAGTCTTTTCATAGCTTACGCGAATACAACCGCCAGATTGGCGAACATCAGTTTGCAGGAGATGGCCAATACAATAATGCCGAAGAACTTGCGCAGGATATACAGCGCGGTCTGTCCGATATGCTTCGAGAGCCAGTGGGTGCCTTTGAGCACGGCATACAGCACCAATGTACAGAGCGTGACGGAGATAACGAGGTTAAAGGTGCTATATTCCGCCGTGATGGACAACAACGCCGTGAAAGCCCCCGGACCCGCGTACATCGGGAACGCCAGCGGCACGATCGAGCCCTCTCCGTCAAGTGTGTCGTTATGGAAGATGGTAACATCCAATATCATCTCAAGTGCCATCAGGAAGATGACAAACCCGCCGGCAATGGCGAAATACTCGATTTTCACGCCGAACAGTTTCAGCACCCATTCACCGGCGAAGAGGAAGACAATCAGAATTGTCAGCGTGGCGAGGCATACCTTGAACGGGTGTATTTTCACACCGCGCCGCTCCATATTCATCGTAATGGGGATATTCCCAAACGGGTCAATGATGGCGAACAGAAAAATAAACGAGGATAGCACCTGCCAAATGTCAAATGAGCCAAAAAAGTTTGTCATAGAATCGATGTTATGGTTTCAGGGTGCAAAATTACGAATAAAACACCATGCCCACAACAACAGCCCGATTTTTTACGCGGCACTTCCCCCCCCCCCCCGTGCCGCACTCCCAAAATCTTGAACCGGAAATTGTGGGATGGGGAAGAGGACGGTAAGTCTATTGTCCGGGGTCGGTCTTGTATGGGTACGGTCGGAGTCGCTAAATGAACCAAGTATCTACCGTATATCTACCGTGTATCTACCGTAGTTAACAGCGGGAGAACAGCGGGAATTTACGATTTGGGAATTTACGAGGTATGAACTATTGGGGAATAGGAAAACAGGAGCGAGCGTATGCAAGGGGAATTCCAAAAATCACGACAAGGCGATTTTATAGAAGTCCCATTATTATTTGACGGGGTATTTATAGAAGTCCCCTTAAGGGCAGAAGTCCTACCCTACCGACCCCTCCAAACTGACTTGCAGTAATTTCTGGGCTTCCACTGCGAACTCCATAGGCAGTTTGTCCATCACCTCTTTGGCATACCCGTTAACGATTAAGCCTACAGCATCCTCCACATTGATACCCCGTTGCCGGCAGTAGAAGAGTTGGTCTTCGTTGATTTTGCTGGTGGTTGCCTCATGCTCCACAGTGGCGGTGGGATTCTGTATCTGCATCGTCGGGAAGGTATGCGCTCCACACCTGTCGCCCAACAGCAGGCTGTCGCATTGGCTGTAGTTGCGTCCGTTCTCGGCATGGGGAGCCATACGCACCAACCCCCGATAGGCGTTCTGACTGTGTCCGGCGGAGATACCCTTGCTAATGATACGCGAGCGGGTATTCTTGCCGAGGTGTATCATCTTCGTTCCCGTATCCGCCTGCTGATAGTTGTTGGTGACGGCGACCGAGTAGAACTCGGCACTCGAATTGTCCCCGCGGAGGATACAACTCGGATACTTCCAAGTTATCGCCGACCCCGTTTCCACTTGCGTCCAACTCAAGCGGGCGTTCTCGTAGGTGATACCGCGCTTGGTTACAAAGTTATAGATACCGCCCCTACCCTCTTTGTCGCCCGGATACCAGTTCTGCACGGTGGAATACTTCACCTCGGCATCCTTATGCACGATGATTTCCACGATGGCGGCATGCAGTTGGTTTTCATCGCGCATAGGCGCGGTGCAACCCTCCAAATAACTGAGGTATGCCCCTTCGTCGGCTATCAGCAGGGTGCGCTCAAACTGCCCCGTGTTGCCCGCATTGATACGGAAATAGGTGCTGAGTTCCATCGGGCAGCGTACGCCCTTGGGGATATAGACAAACGAACCGTCCGAGAATACCGCCGAATTGAGAGCAGCGTAGAAATTATCACCGAACGGCACCACCGACCCGAGGTATTGTTGCACCAATTCGGGGTGATGTTGCACGGCTTCGGAGATGGAACAGAAGATAATGCCTTTCTCCGCCAAGGTCTCGCGGAAAGTGGTTTTGACCGACACCGAATCCATCACGGCATCCACCGCCATGTTGCCCGCAAGGGCGGCACGCTCTTCCAAGGGGATTCCCAACTTGTCAAAGGTCTTTATCACTTCAGGGTCGATGGCGTTCTCTTTCTTGCGGGGGTCGGTTGTCTTGGGGGCCGCATAATAGGAGATGGCCTGAAAGTCTATCTCGGGAATGCGCAAGTGCGCCCATGCCGGAACCTTCATGGTCAGCCACTTGCGGTATGCCTTGAGGCGGAACTGCAGCAACCAATCGGGTTCGTTCTTCTTGGCGGAGATAAGGCGGATGACCTCCTCATTCAGCCCGCGCTCTATCACATCCGTCTCCACTTGGGTTGTGAAGCCGTACTTATATTCTTGTCGAGTGATATTTTCAATATCCTGTTGCATCGTCTTTGCCTCTCGGTGCCTTCCCTTCTGTATTGTTGAAAGGCGACCTGTCGTATTCCAAACACAGAGAGCCGCCCTTTTTGGCGGCTCTCTGAGAGGTACCTAGCAGATTCGAACCGCTGTCCCCGGTTTTGCAGACCGGTCCCTAACCACTCGGGCAAGGTACCAATGCGCACTCTCGTACAGAAATGCGCTGCAAAGGTAGTGCTTTCTCTCCAAACACACAAATAAAAAACAATAATTCTCGAAAAAGCACCCTATTTTTTGCACATCCTGCCAAAAAGCACTACCTTTGCCCCCGATTTCGCGCCGCGATGGTGGAATCGGTAGACACGAAGGACTTAAAATCCTTTGGTCAGAAATGACTGTGTGGGTTCAAGTCCCACTCGCGGTACCGAGCAAACAAAGAAGAGGGTGTACGGCTCTCTTCTTTGCAGTTAAAACAGGGACATGCAATAGCCTGCGCTATATGGAAACAGGACTTCAATACATTAGCACTTTGGTGGTGGACGCCGCCAAGACGGCGCAATCGATGGGTTCAGGCGACCTGCCGGTATTGGCCACGCCAGCAATGATTGCCCTTATGGAGAACGCGGCCATGTTAGCGGTTACCGATGCCCTGCCGGCGGGGACTACCACGGTGGGCGGGCGTATCGCCGTCAGCCACCTGCGCCCTACACCTATCGGACAAACCATCACCGCAACCGCCACCCTCACGCAAGTGGAGGGCAACAAACTTTCTTTTCATCTTGTCGCATACCAGGGGGATGTGTTGGTGGGTGAGGGAGAGCATCTGCGCTTTATTGTGACGCGTGAGCGTTTCCTTGCCAAGGTATAACCGGCACTTTACTGTACTCCCCGTTCAGCACGGTACTTCGCGCTCCCGTGCGCCGTTGGTTGCGGGATTCCGCAAGGGTTGTCTGTGTGCTATGCACCTATGCCGACAGGCATAAAAAAAGAAGGATTGTCATCCCGACAACCCAATCTTTACTTAACCTTAAATCTAATACCATGAAAAACACGGTGCAAAAGTACTGCTTTTCACCACACGCGCCAAACATATCGACCCAAAAAGTATGTTTTACAGCATATTTTTCGTATTTTTGCAAACTCCACTTGTCAAAAAAGCGATTATCCGCCCAATATCCGCCAAAAATCTTGGTACTCCCACAGAATTGCACTAATTTTGTACTCCAATCATTGGACGCAGCCAAAAAACGCGTAAACTAATAATAACTATATACATTATGAAAAAGTTAGATCTTACCCAGTATGGAATCACGGGAACCACCGAGATTCTCTACAATCCTTCCTACGAAGTATTGTTCGAGGAGGAAATGAAGTCCGACCTTACCGGTTACGACAAGGGGCAACTCACCGAATTGGGAGCCGTCAATGTCATGACGGGTGTTTACACAGGGCGTTCTCCCAAGGACAAGTTTATTGTCATGGACGAGAACTCCAAAGACACCGTATGGTGGACGACCGATGAGTACAAGAACGACAACAAGCCGGCTTCCCAAGAGGCATGGGACGCGCTCAAGAAATTGGCGCAAAAGGAATTGAGCAACAAGAAACTCTATGTGGTGGACGGATACTGCGGTGCCAACAAGGACACGCGTATGGCAGTCCGTTTCATTATGGAGGTGGCATGGCAAGCCCACTTTGTGCGCAACATGTTCATTAAACCCACGGAGGAAGAACTCAAGACCTTTGAGCCGAACTTTGTGGTTTACAATGCCTCCAAGGCGAAAGTGGAAAACTACAAGGAGTTGGGCTTGAACTCCGAGACCGCCGTTGTCTTCAACATCACCAGCCGCGAGCAGATTATCCTCAACACATGGTACGGCGGTGAGATGAAGAAGGGTATGTTCTCTATGATGAACTATTTCTTGCCGCTCAAGGGGATTGCTTCTATGCACTGCTCCGCGAACACGGATATGGACGGGAAGAACACGGCCATCTTCTTTGGTTTGAGCGGCACGGGCAAGACCACGCTTTCCACCGACCCGAAGCGTCTGCTCATTGGCGACGACGAACACGGTTGGGACGATAACGGTGTATTCAACTTCGAGGGCGGTTGCTACGCCAAGGTGATTAAGTTGGACAAGGAGTCGGAGCCGGACATCTACAATGCCATCCGTCGGGACGCGCTTTTGGAGAATGTGACGGTGGATGCCGATGGCAAGATTGATTTTAACGACAAGTCCGTTACCGAGAATACGCGCGTAAGTTATCCTATCGACCATATCGAGAAGATTGTAAAGCCTATTTCGGCAGGTCCCGCAGCCAAGAATGTGATATTCCTTTCGGCGGACGCGTTCGGCGTTTTGCCGCCCGTAAGCATTCTGACCCCCGAGCAGACGAAATACTATTTCCTGAGCGGGTTCACGGCAAAGTTGGCAGGTACCGAGCGGGGTATCACCGAGCCGACTCCCACATTCTCTGCCTGTTTCGGGCAAGCCTTCCTGGAACTCCATCCGACTAAATATGCGGAGGAGTTGGTAAAGAAGATGGAGAAGTCGGGTGCCAAGGCCTATTTGGTTAATACAGGCTGGAACGGGACGGGCAAACGCATCTCCATTCGCGACACGCGGGGTATCATCGATGCTATTCTCGATGGCAGTATCCTGTCTGCACCTACCAAGAAGATACCGTATTTCAACTTCGAAGTGCCTACGGCTCTTCCGGGCGTGGACTCCGCCATCCTCGACCCGCGCGACACCTATGCCGATGCGGCGCAGTGGGATGAGAAAGCCAAAGATTTGGCAGCGCGTTTCATCAAGAATTTTGTGAAATACGAGAATAATGCTGCAGGCAAGGCATTGGTTGCAGCAGGTCCTCAATTGCTGATTGAGGAAAAGTCTGCAGAGGCTGTGAAGAACGAGGAAAAGAAATCATGCGGTTTCTTCAGCAAACTCTTCCAATGTAAGAAGTAAGTTGCTCTCCTCGCACGCATAGCATCTGCAAAATGCGTGGGTTTCGCGAATATAGGTTGGTCGTTCTCGTATCAACCTATATTCTTTTTTGTTCTCTTTTTTTCTATGGTTTTCTCTTGAGGATCGCACGGCTTGTCCTATCGGTTTTGCAGAGTCCGGAAAAAAGTTGTACTTTTGCAGTCCCATAGGTTAGTACGCTGTTTACTTATGCGCGTATGTGCCGACTACACACATTAACAAATGAAACAACATACCCTACAAAATCCCTTCACCCTATCGGGAAAGGGATTGCACACCGGGCTGAATATCACAGCCACATTCCTGCCTTCCGAGGCGAATTCGGGCGTACGCATGCGCCGTATCGACCTACCCGGGCAGCCCACCTACGAGGCAGTGGCTGACTATGTCAGCGCTACCGAACGGGGTACGGTCTTGGAGCATGGCGCATGGAAGATATCCACCGTTGAGCATGCTCTCTCTGCGCTCTATGCGTTAGGCGTTGACAACTGCCTGATCGAACTCAACGGCCCCGAGATGCCTATCTTGGACGGCAGTGCCAAACTCTTCATTAAGGCTATTCAGCAGGCAGGCTTGCAGGAGCAGGACGCCGAGCAGAAGGTCTTTGTCGTCACGGAGCCTATCAAATATGTATCGGAGCGCGGAAATAAACTGCTTATCGTGCCGTCCGACCACTACGAGGTGGAAGTGACAGTCAGTTACCCGACGGGTTTGCTCCGTGAGCAACACGCCACGCTTGACAACCTTGCCGACTACCCGCACGAGATAGCCGCCGCCCGCACCTTCTGTTTCGTGCGTGAGATAGAGCCGCTGTTGCGTATGGGTCTTATCAAGGGCGGCGACCTGCAGAACGCCCTCGTTATCTACGAGACGCAGATGTCGCAGGAGGGCTTGGACTACATGACCGAGCGCCTCGGTGCGCCGCATTTGGATGCCACCAAACTCGGCTACCTCTCGCCGCTGAACTATCAGAACGAACCGTCCCGCCACAAGTTGCTCGACTTGATAGGCGATATGTCGTTGCTCGGTTGCCGCATACAGGGCAAGTTGATTGCGCTCCGTCCGGGGCATACATTCAATACCCAATGCTGCCGCCAACTCCGCAACAAGGTACTCCAATAATTACAAATTAAAAATTACAAACTAATAATTAATATGCAGCCATTAGCATTTATCCACCCTGAAGCCAAGATTGACCCTTCCGTACAGATTGGACCCTTCGTATTTATTGACAAAGATGTCGAGATAGGCGCAGGTACTATTATCGACGCCAACGCCACCATTTGTGAGGGCGTGCGTATCGGTAAGAACTGCCATATCTTCCCCTCGGCAGTCATCGGTGCCGTGCCGCAGGACTTGAAGTTCCACGGCGAGAAGACGTATGTCTATATCGGCGACAACACCAACATCCGTGAGTGCGCCACCATCCACCGTGGTACGGCGAGCAAGGGCAAGACCGTAGTGGGCAGCAACTGCTTGATTATGGCGTATTGCCATGTGGCACACGACTGCTTGCTCCACGACCATATCATCATGTCCAACGCTACCCAGTTGGCAGGCGAAGTCGTTGTTGACGACTGGGCTATATTGGGTGGAGGAACACTCGTGCACCAGTTTACCCATATAGGAGCGCATGTGATGATACAAGGCGGCTCCAAGATAAACAAAGATGTGCCTCCCTATGCCATTGCCGCCCGCGAACCATCATCATACTGTGGTATCAACTCAGTAGGATTGAATAGACGTGGATTCACAAAAGAGCAGATAACATCTATCCAAGAGACCTATCGTTTGCTTTATATGTCGGGACTCAATGTATCGCAAGCCGTGGAGCAAATCCTTACCACTGTTCCCGAAACTCCTGAACGCAACACTATCCTCGACTTCATCAAAGCCTCCACACGGGGAATCATCAGAGGAATCAACTAAGATAGTTGTTCTGTGTTGGCTAAACTACTAATTCTTAATTAACAATGGAAACGGAAGAGAGAAGTCTCAATTTCATTGAGCAGATTGTAGAGAAAGACCTCGCTGAGGGCAAGAACGACGGACGCATACAGACGCGTTTCCCGCCCGAGCCCAACGGCTATTTGCACATCGGGCATGTAAAAGCCATCTGTATGGATTTCGGCATCGCCGAGAAGTACCATGGCGTTTGCAACCTGCGTTTTGACGACACCAACCCGGTCAAGGAGGATGTAGAGTATGTAGATTCTATCCAACAGGACATCGCATGGTTGGGCTTCAAGTGGGGCAATGTGTATTATGCCAGCGACTATTTCCAACAACTCTACGACCTCGCTATCCGTTTTATTAAAGAGGGCAAGGCGTATGTCGACGAGCAGACCGCCGAGCAGATAGCCGAGCAGAAAGGTACGCCTACCGAGCCGGGTGTGGCATCGCCTTACCGTGACCGACCCATCGAGGAAAACCTGCGCCTGTTCGAGGCAATGCAGGCAGGCGAGATAGAGGACGGCAAGATGGTGCTGCGTGCCAAGATTGATATGGCGAACCCGAACATGCACTTCCGTGACCCGATTATGTATCGTATCATCACCACCCACCCGCACCACCGTACGGGACGGCGTTGGAATGTCTACCCGATGTACGATTTTGCACACGGTCAGAGCGACTATTTCGAGGGCGTGACGCACTCTATCTGTACGCTCGAGTTTGTGGTGCACCGCCCGCTCTACGACTATTTCCTCGACCAGTTCGTCGAGGGCGACTACCGTCCGCACCAGTACGAATTCAACCGTCTGAATATCACTTATACCGTTATGTCCAAGCGCAAGATGCTCCAACTCGTCAAGGAGGGGCTTGTGCGTGGTTGGGACGACCCACGTATGCCGACCGTTTGCGGTCTGCGCCGCCGTGGTTATACGGCGGAAGCGATACGCACCTTTATCGACAAAATCGGGTACACCAAGGTGGAGGGTATGATCGACCTCAGCCTCTTGGAGCATACCGTGCGTGAGAGCCTGAAGGAAACTGCACCGCGTGTCTGCGCTATCTTCGACCCCGTGAAACTCGTTATCACCAACTACGAGGGCGAGGGCGAGACCATTACGGCAGAGAATATCGACGGACATCCCGAACTCGGTACGCGTGAGATGCAGTTTGCTCGCGTGTTGTATATAGAGCGTGGCGACTTCCTCGAGGAGGCAGACAAGAACTTCTTCCGCTTGAGTCCGGGCGGGCGTGAGGTGCGCCTGAAATCGGCGTATATCATCCAAGCCACCGGCTGCGAGAAAGATGCTGAGGGCAATATCACGACCGTCTATGCTACCTACGACCCGAATTCCAAGTCTGGCACCGAGGGCGGCAACCGCAAGACCAAATCGACCATCAATTGGGTGGAGTGCAAGACCTGTATTGACGCAGAGGCACGCCTCTACGACCGTCTGTTTGCTGTAGAGAACCCGTCTGCCGAAGAGGGCGACTTCCGTAATCTGCTGAATCCCAATAGTTTAGAGATAAAGACTATCAAGGTAGAGGGTTCGCTTGCCAAGGAGTTGCACGCCCCTATCTATGAGGATATTGCAGGGCTGTCACAGTCGGAGAACGGCAAGTCGGGCATTGCCCAAGAGAATCACTACCAATTGCTAAAGCAGGGCTATTTCGTAGTGGACAAGGACACCACCCCCGACCACTTAGTCCTCAACCGCACCGCCTCGCTGAAAGACAACTGGCAGAAGTAAAAAACAACAGACTATAAAATATAGGTGTATAGGTCAAATTGCAGGCTGGAAAATGACCTATAGATTCAAAAAAGTTCCACACCTCTATTACAGAAGTGCGGAACTCTTTTAATAGGACTGATGTTGTATCAGTTTACCACCAAACTACATTGTAAGTAACAGGTTGCTGATTTTCTCCATAGGCAACACCAATATCACGGATCGCTTTGATAGATGCCTTCTCCAAGTCAACTTCATCTTGCTGTTTTTTCAGTTTGAAATCCCATTCACGCTTATCCAACTCTTGTATTCGCTTTGCAATTTCAGCACTTAATTTGTCAGCCTCCGAGAATACGCTTGACTGAGGATTGATCTTTGATAGAATAGCCACAGCGTCGTCTGCAGCAACCGCATCTTGCCCTGCTTTCCAAACATTGCGAGCCTCAACAAGAAGAGCTGCCCCTTCTTGGTCAATCTTTTCCTGATAAACTATTTGAGCCGCAGCCATGCATTTATCATAACACTCTTTGCAAATGTCCGGAACTTGCATCAAATCAAACAAAGCTGCATCAAAATCTTGATTCTTTGCTTTTGTCTGCGCTTGAGCAATGATGAAGTCACATTTTGAGGCATAATAATCCACAATTCTTTTCTTTCCCTCGTCGATAAATATCTGATAAGCAGGGTCGCTTGCTTTTATTTTCTTCAATGCTGCCAGATACGCTTTCTCTTTCGTATCTCCCGCAGCACTTACTTCGACAGAGTAATTAGAAAAAAGTGTACCATCTATACCATCGCCGATATAGAGATTCACTTCTAAGTTGTAGATGTATATTACGGGCGCAGTTTCACTCTTTTCCAAATTCAATTCACGAACATTTGCGGTCATAATGAAGCGCGTGTTTTTTGCAGACCCCATTCCGCTTTTCGTGATTATCTTCTGCATCTTGTCTTTGAGAACTTTCCGCGCATTACTAGGAATTTGAGAAGAATAATCCATATAAGTAGATAACGCTATTCGAGCAGCGTCGTCCATTACCGGTTTTGCGTCCTGTGCTGATATTATATTTCCGAAAAGGAGAAAACATAATACGAATAGTAAAAATCCCTTTTTCATAAGTTATTCGTTTTAGTCATCATCATTCGTTGCATCATCTTGACCAAGAGTAATTACAGCATATCCCATACTACGGGCATCGACACGGCATGCCTGTCCGGATATTTCTGTGATAAATTCTGCCAAAGATTGTGCAAAGTCAGCAGCACTTTGTGGTTTACGATCAATCTTTCCAGTTACACGGTTCTTTTTCTCCTTAAAGAGCGGGATATAAATCTGCTTATATGTCAATTTGTTTGCCGTATTCTTTCCAGATGTAAATCCTGCCGTTTGTACTTTACTTTGTAACCAGTCTTCAATATACTCTGTCAAAGGAGCATCGTCATATTTCTTAGCGAAATTAACAGAACAACTCTCTTTGCGTTTGAGAGTAATACGAATCTCACGACCTGTCTCCCCCATTTTTGTAAATTTTGTCTGGAGAGCACCTAAGAATTCATCCTTAACATTCAAAATAGCCTCTTTCAATTGATTAACCATCTGTCCCGAGCCATAGGTGGCAGTTCCTTGTGCAGAAGTGGAATAGAACGACTTATTTGTACTTGCGTCCGTTGCTTTAATTCGAAATACCACATATTGTTTTCCTCCATCACTTCTTGTTTCCGGGTAGAACTCAATGATAAAATCGGCACTCGCAGCAGAAGCCAACATCTCGCGCACACCGGTAGCAGAACCTTCCCCATCGTCGATTTCGTCGGCGGCATCCCATGCTTTCTCATTTCTGTAATCCGAAAGAGTAGCCGCTAAATCCTCAATTTCATATCCAGCCGTGTTGGCCATAAAATTAGAGAACTCATTAATAAGGTCTTTCATATTGACATCTGCCAATGCCTTATTATAATCAACAGTTTTGGGATCATCATCCATCACATATTTTTTAGACATGCACCAATCCTTATCCGGGAAAATCATTATAACCGGCTTTTGTGCCCCCTCAAGAGCATCTGCCACACCTTGAATAATTCCATCCTGCGTTAATTTTTTGCGAAGCTCATCGTACATAACTTGTACATCGACCTTCACTTTTATCCCTCCTTTAACCTCAGACATATCCTTCGAGGCCGGGTCGCCAACTTGCGTAGAAAACTGCTTATAATCGCCATTATTAAAGAAGTCATCAAAGTATTGCAGATGTTCCGCAGAAGGAGAAGCACTAGGATAAAGGGGAGGAGTCGGCTGCCCATTGGTACCACCAGCAATACCCTTAAATATTACCGCATGAATAGCATTCATAGTCGCCTTTTCCACGGCTTGTTCCTTTTTCTTACCAATGCCTGATACTTTGATGTTCTTGGTGCCACTAACTGCCACATTAATGAAAACACAAGAATAAGTTTCAGGAGACTCAAACACTTCTGCATGTTTGACTTTAGCCGCAAACATTGGTATAGTCAATAAAGAGACCAACGCAAAAATAATTGTCTTTTTCATATAATTTTGAGATTTAGGAGAGAGCATGCCAAAAACCGCTTTGACACACTCTCTCGATTCATTAAGTTTAGAATGTCCATTTTACACCAGCAGCAAGACCAAGCCCCATCTTGCGTTCATTACCACAGAATTTCAATGTGTTATTCAGATCTTTATAGGTATCACCCTGCATAAGCATAATTGAATAATCTCCTTGCACGAAAATCTGGAATGGATAACCACAGTTGAATACAAAACGGATACCCGGATCTAAGTAGACACCATAATTAGTTTTCTTCTGTTCCTTTGTCAAATTCACATTGCCATGATAAACAGGCATATCAACCCCCACATTCAGCATCGGCTGGAATTCAATCACTTGTTTCAATTTCAATCCACACATATAACCGAAGGATACATTGACGAATGAAACACCTTTATCAAGATGATAGGAACCTGAGTTATAATATGCTTCACCATGATTATAGTCAATTACTTCGTATCCTAGTACTTCTTTGGCTTGCTCTTCATCTATATTCAATTCTTTTGCCATACCTTGAGCCAACATACTCTTTGTCTTAATATCATAACCGACATTGATGCGTGCATAATGGCTGATACCATTCTTGTGCATATAGGCAAGATAATCAAAGGTAACATCTACCATAGAGAATGCTCCAAATACATTTTGATTTGCCCATCCCAAACCATTGTAGTTATAATCAATACTTACCCCCAATTTAATATCGTTGCTTTGCTTGATAAACTCCGTGCCTTTCAATTTAGCACCGGCAATTTGATAGAAGTACGATACTCCTGTCTCTCCATCAGCAATAGTGTCATTGTCGTTGATAATAGTGGCACGAGCATACCCTTTCTTAACGGTACGCAGTGTTCCTTCATCGGCATCCCCTTTATTGCCATAAATTTTGAAACGCTGCGCATTTTTCAGTCCCTCTTTTGTACCGATTTTAGCTGTTATATAAGGCTTTACTTCCTCCAATGTTGCACTAACTTCCCAAGCCGAAATTTTGTTCTCCGCCTTACGCAGGATTTCATCATACGAACCTGTTATAGCAGCCGTCATACTATTCTCTGAAGAAGCCGAGGCGCTAACTGCAGCAACACACTTCATCGGAACATGTACACTCGCATATAGACTACGCTTTGCTGCTTTCGTTTCTGCAGGGTCATCATTATATATCCACATATTTCCGAGAATATTTCCGATGACATCTTCAGCACTATCAATGGCAAAAACATACGCCGAAACATTTGCCATATATAGTGGAACCTTTGTTCCATCCTTCTTTTGTGTCTCGCCAATTTTAGTTTCTTTAGCATCATATACAATAATGTAACTATTTGCCAACAATGCAGGTCCATTTTCGTCCATCTGCTTTACTTGCGATGCATTATCCAAATGTACATCCTCATCGGTTGCATTCCAACGGCTACGCTGCACCATAATATCATAGTGAAAACAACCTTGATTATCCACCGCAAGCACATAATCGAATATCTGTTTACCGATGTTATTATTGTTGATATACTCGGTAAGAAGTCGTTGAGTTAAGGTGTCAGGTTTTGCTACAATACCATTTCCAATACTCTTAAACGAATCTCCTACTCCCGAAAACATATCCTTAAAGAAGTTCGACTTCTGTGTCGTTTGGGCAGCAGCTGTTGCTGCAGCCACTTTTTGCTGCTCCTCTGCAGTACGATATGCACCAGTAAGGCGCACTGTTTTAGTTTGGATTTCATTCAAATCAAACTTAGCACCGGTATTAATGGCGTTAATACCCGTAACGACTTCATTGTCCCAACGATCGCCATAGGTAACAACGACGCTTGAGATGCTGTTTCGCGAGTAATCAGAAGATATTACTTCCGTTTTCACTTGCCCATCTGCAAATGCAAGCACGGGCATTGTTAGTAGCATAAGGGCTACACTTCTTTTGAATTGTTTCATAAATTAGATAATTAATAGTTGTTAATACTCAAGAATACCATCTTGAATCATTTTTTCTCGGAGTTTATCTTTGTACACACATACCGTTGTAACGCATGCAGTTTGAGCATTTGTTCTTTGGTAGATACTCGAAAGTTCACGTTTCTCTTTCATAGAAATGAACTTTTCATATTCACCACCATCTGTAAAAAAGGCATTGAAATAGGATTCATTCTCATCGTACGCCCTACGCTTCGTGACAAAGACAGGCTGAATATTCCTTGTTGCTCCATTTTTACAAGGAATTGTAGTAAAGAGAATGTCATAAACGGCTTGCTTTCCTGCTTCTTTGTACGCATCAACAGCATTACGACCGCGTCCCTCTACACGCAGTGTGAAAGAACCATCTAACTCTGTTGCGATACAACTCGTTTCTACCGATGAATAAGCCGTTGTTTTCTGAGTTCCACAAGAACAAAGAATTAGAGAACATGACAAAAGACAAGTTTTGATTATTGCTTTGCTCATATTATATAGATTATTATTGCTGTCCGGTAAAAGTTGGGATATTCCGAAAGAGGGCTAAATACTATCGTAAAAATGGGACAGGAAACACATTTTTTCTTTGACGAGCCCCCTACAC
>CAVGOI010000006.1:0-71504 GCA_963630875.1 Mycobacteriaceae bacterium
AGGATAGAGAGGGTTTTGATGTACTAAAAAATTGCGTTTCTAAATGGAAACTATAAAATTATAGAGATACACATCACGCCCGTTCTTAAAGAAGGGGGTGCAGTCTGCTCATTCTGCCGTACTATAAAAGTATGGAAAAAGTCCCGAAAATTGGTGTATTTTCTACGGAAAAGTCCCGTTTAAAGGTGTAAAAAGTATGGAAAAAGTCCCGAATAGGCTGCATAATCCGAAGATTTACAGTACCTTTGCAGCGCAAACACAACATAGGGGACTTCTATAAATTCCCCGTTAATAATAATTTCAACATATTAGGGACTGCAAACACTTTTGTGCGCTTTTTGTTTTTTGGCTGTATCTACATATTCTCACTAAGTCACAATGCCCGCACTCTCACCCTTAATTTCGAAGAATTACGGGAACCCGAATGCTCCTTCGCTCCAACCAAGTATCTGTTATCCAAAATTCCCAAAATCACTACAAAGCAATTTATAGAAGTCCCCTAAACTTTCTACTGCAAACTGCGCTGAACGCTAAACACTCAACTATTCACAATATGTGCCGCAGGCGAGAGAGCACCCCACTGCGCCCACAGGCTTGTGGGGACCCCGCAGGCGCCCGCGTCCCCAGTGTGAATTGACGACGCGAGGTGCGTCGTCCCCTGCGTTCCCAAAATGGGACAAATGGGGCGAATGAGACGAATGGAGCGAATGGGACGAATGGAGGGGAATGGGATGAAGAAGGCAGGTTATTTTGATGCGGAGGGGGCGTTGGAGGGAGGTGTTTCGGGATGGCTTCTTCGTCCAGCCTGCGCCAACTGGAGGGAGTTAATCAGGTTCTGCCACAAGATATAAGCGGCAGGACCTATCGCCGACAAGGGCGTTAGATAGGTCTGCGCCATCCATACACCGAGTGTGGTGTTTTTCTGCCCGAAAGCCTGCCCCGCCGTAATACGGCTCACCTGCGGCATGGTGTAGAAAGCAGCAGCGGGGTCAAGGAGCACATCGTGGTAGTCTTCACCGCGGTTGGGGGCGGGAAAGTGAAAGCCTATCACTCGACCCAACGCAAATTGCAGCACGCAGGTCAACAAGGCACCCGCACAAAGCACCGCCATCGTCCAAAGGTTGTAATGCTGCGTGAGAAGGGTATAGGTGATATCCGCCATCAGAATAATCAGCGTACCCGCCCACAGATAAAAGGGCATGGACGCCCAAGCGTGCGACAAGGCAAAAACCTTGCCACTCCGCAGGCGGCGCTGCCGCGCGTTATAGGCAAGGCGCAAGCACCATGCCGCCAAGAAAGGCCCCAACAGCAGGGGTGCCACTTTACGCAGTATCATCCAACAGGCGGTCATGAAATCAATGCCTGCAGCAGGATTAACCACCGGAAAGAAAGCAGGGACGATAAGGGCGGTCGCCAAGTTGCTCAACAAGGTGAAAGTGGTAAGGTTCTGAATGCTGCCGCCAAGTTTGCCGGCTATGATAGGTGCCGCCGTGGCGGTCGGCATAATCACACACACCATAATACCCTGTGACAAAATGGCAATGTCCGCCGCGCTAATGCCCCAACGGGGGGCAAGGGACTGCAAGACGGCAAACAACCCGAAATACACCGCCGCCGTGAGCAACAATTGCACCCCCAATACAAGCCAATGCCAACGGTGCAGCCGAAGGTCGGTGGGATTCACCTTGCAGAAGGTGAAGAACAACATCAGAAATATCATGGGCGGCAGCAAAAAGGTAAGGTGTCGGAACACCGGATAACCGACTGCCCCCAGCAACATCGCCAAGACAAGTGCGTTACGGTCTATAAAGGCTTTAACGGATTGAATGACACGCGTATAGGAATTCATTACCCCAACAAAAACAGTTATTTCGCAGCGCAAAGATACAGCGGTTTTACGGTTTCTCCAAATACCGAGTACATTTTTTGAACGGCAGACCCCACTACAGTCGAACCATGCTGCATCCTATCCACGAGGGAGTCGGAAATGTAACAAAACGCCATAAAGATATACCAAAAGGAGAAACAGGGGAAGTTGGCAAACTTTTTGCAAACACCATACGGGCTGTTTGCGCCCCTATAGGGAAGTTATGTTGAAGAAAATATCATACAATATGAAACAAAAACTGACAATAATGGCAGGTCTGCTTTTGCTGTTGGCAGCCTGCGATGACACCGCCGAAGTGCGTGATGTAAAGGGCGGGTACCGGTACAAGACCAGCGGACAAGTGATGCTGCAAGAGAATTACAAGGGTGCCACTTTGGCAGACACACTGTCCATAAAACTGACCAACGAGAGCGGACAAATGGAGGTGGTCAGTTTGCACAACAACGACAGTGTGCTACTGACAATTGACCAACTCAACGGGGATATCTGCTCCACCCGCGGCACCACCGATGGCAAGACCTTGCGCTTCGCGCCCTATACCCGCACGCTGACCGTGCCGTACGAGAGCACGCGGTATGATACCCTCAAGATAGGGATTGCCCCCTTTGAATACGACACTATCATTGCCATTCCCGTACGCGAGACCGAACGGTTTGACATCACCGTCAGCGGGACGGCGCGTGTATATGACAACAACCTGCTGTTCGACCTCAAATACAGCGGCAAGTCGCAGACATCGGAGCGCACACTCGTGAGCAGGGGCATAAGAATGCAGGCGAAAAAGAACTGATTGCTCCTTCTGCAAGCCAGGCATTTACCCGACAAAAATTGAAAAATCACAGATAGTACATTTCGAAAGCAATCGTGGAAATGAAACGAACGATATGGGTGCTGTGTGCGGCGATGAGCGCGTGTATGGCGGGAGCGCAAGTGCTGCCCCAACTGACACTGACCGATTGCCGGCAGATGGCACTGCAAAACGGCACTTCCGGCAAAATCAGCGCAGAGGCAGAAGCGGCTGCCGACCTGAACAAACAGGCGGCATTGGCTGCCATGTTCCCCAAGGTGAGTGCGAACGCCGCGTACACATGGAACTCGAAGAATGCGACATTGCTTGCCAATCAGATGGACTTCGGTTTTGGTACCGCCATTGTAGGTAAAGACGGCTCCTCGGCTTTTGAATGGAGCGAGAGTTCCTCCATCAACCAATTGGCACAGAAGACCTTTACCGACCCTACCCTATACAATCAGGTAACGGGGTTCCAAAACGAAGCCGGACAGATGATGGCCGATGCCTATCAGCAACTGTACAACGCACTGAACTTGGACATGACCCATGTCGTGGTCGGGCAAGTGGGTATCACGCAGCCTATCTATGTAGGCGGGCGTCTGCGCGAATTGTACCGTATTGCCCAAGCCACCGAACAGATGGCAGTACTACAGGGCGACAGCAAGCGTGATGACATCATTGTATCGGTGGACGAAGCCTATTGGCGCGTGGTCGCCGTACAAAGCAAGAAGACTTTGGCCACTCAATACTACGACCTGCTGATAAGGTTGGAAGGTGATGTTACCGAACTCGTGACCGAGGGAATGGCTACGCAAAGCGACCTGCTGAAAGTGAAAGCCAAACGGGGAGAGGCCGAAGTGAAGAAGATGCAGGCAGAGAACGGGCTTATCCTCTCCAAGATGGCGTTGTGCCAACTGTGCGGGCTGCCTTTGGACACGGATATCCATGTGGACAGCACCGGTCTGGGCGAAATAGCCCTGCATGATACCATCGGCAATATGGAGTCCATTATTGACCGCCGCGCCGAAATGCGACTCTTGGAACAGGCTGAGAAGATAGCAAAGTCCAATACGCGTATCATGGCGGCAGGACTGCAACCCAACATCGTGGCATCGGCGAACTACATATACACCAACCCCAATGTGGATAACGGCTTCAGCAACGACTGGAAAGGCAAGGGGTTCTTCTCGGCAGGGGTGGTGGTAAACATACCTATCGCACATGCCGATGATATCCTGCGCGTGAAAGCCGCCAAACACGAGGCAGCGTTAGTAACGCTCAAGAAAGAGGAAGCCCGCGAGATGCTCAACCTGCAAATCATACAAGCCAACCAAAAACTGATGGAAGCCACACAGAAAGTGGCAATGACCGAGACCGGTGTAAAGAACGCCGAAGAAGTGCTGCACTTCGCCACCGAAGCCTTTGCGGCAGGTATGGCTACCGCATCCGATGTGATGCAGGCACAGACCGCGTGGCTGTCGGCATCGAGCGACCATATTGACGCCAATGTAGAAGCAAAAGTGTGCGAGACCTATTTCCGGAAATATACATCCACATTGAGGTACTGAAGGCTCCGTTAATGCCCATGCAGAACCCTTAAAATATGATAACAAAACAAGTACGATACGGGTGGTGAGGCGATAGGATATGAGAAGGCTACGGGGTGGATATGGGTAGCGTATCCCTTGTTCATCCCTTGCGTATCCCTTGCTGAAGGATAAGGGCTTGACAGAGAGAGTTCCCGACAGGATACGGAGCGAATATGGTATTAAAAAAGATTAATAACGAACTTTTGATATAGAAAGAAGAGATGTCAGTAAGTAAAGAGAAGAAAGGCAGTCTGCTGTTAGGTTTGGTGGCAATGCTCGCCGTAGTTGTAATCGTGGCAGTGGTAGGTGTGCTCGCCATAGAACCGGAGGAGGTGCTGATTACGGGCGAAGCCGAAGCCACTGAATACAGAGTGTCGGGCAAAGTACCCGGGCGTATCGAGATGTTCCTCGTGGAAGAGGGCGACAAGGTGAAGAAAGGCGACACCGTCGTGATTATCTACAGCCCCGAGGTGGAGGCGAAAATGGCACAAGCCCAAGCCGCACGCGCTGCCGCCGAAGCCATCAACGAAAAAGCCCAGAACGGCGCACAACATGAACAGATCGTCGGCGCTTACGAACTCTGGCAGAAAGCCAAAGCAGGCGAAGAGATATACCGCAAGAGTTATGAACGCGTACAACGCTTGTTCGAGAAAGGAGTCGTGTCGGAACAGAAACGCGATGAAGTGTATGCCCAATACAAAGCCGCTTCCGCTACCGTGAAAGCTGCGAAAAGCCAGTACGATATGGCTGTGGCAGGCGCGCGCGATGAGGACAAGGCTGCTGCGGCAGCCCAGTTGGCTCGCGTGGACGGCATTATCCAAGAGGTGGAGGCAGCAAGGGCAGAACGCTATTTGGTGTCGCCGGTAGATGGCGAGGTATCGGAACGATTCCCCAAGACCGGCGAGTTGGTGGGGCAAGGCAGCCCCGTGATGGCAATAGTGGACATGAATGATATTTGGTTTACCTTTGCAGTGCGCGAAGATATGCTCGCGGACATTACGCCCGGCACCCGCCTCAAAGTGCGCATTCCTGCTTTGGGCGACGAACACTATACCGTGGAGGTAACTTACATCAAAGCCATGGGGAGTTACGCGACTTGGCGCAGCACCCGTTCCAACGGGCAGTATGATGTGCGCACCTTCGATGTAAAAGCGCGCCCCGTACACCCGATTGACAATCTCAGACCCGGTATGACTGCCATCGTGATACGATAAATGCCCGTATTCCGTAACATAGGCAGAGTGGCAAAGCGCGAACTGAGCCGTATGTTCGTGCGTCCGTTATACATCTTCGCTTCGGTGGGGGTGATGGTGCTGAGTACCTTCTTCTTTATCAGCATCATGAAGCACGGCACGCCTGAAAATATACCCGTCGCCGTTGTTGACCAAGACCACTCTTCGATATCCCGCCGTCTTTGCCACGAGATGCAGGCTACCTCGGCGGTGAATATCACTTTGGTAACCACGGACTTTGCCGAAGCCAGACGCGCTATGCAACGCGGAGAGGTGTTCGGTATCCTCCTCATACCCGAAGATTTCTATGCGAACCTAGCGGCTTTTAAGCGTCCGCAAATGGAGTTCTATGTGAACAATGCCTATACGGTGGGGGCAAGCACCGCCTACAAGCAGTTGCTCACCATGTGCAACCTCACCTCCGGTGCGTTTCAACGCGAGGTGCTGCGCAAGAAAGGACTCCCCGATGACCTCATTATGAAGCGCATCCAACCCATTACCATTGAGGCGCATTTCATTGCCAATCCGTGGAGCAACTATGCTATCTACTTGGTTTCTACTATCTTACCCGGTATATTGGCGTTGGTGGTGCTGATGCTTACCATCTTTGCTATCGGATACGAACTCAAGTGCAAGACCTGTCGCGAATGGTTGAGAGTTGCCGGCGGCAACTACACGGTAGCACTGATCGGGAAATTAATTCCCTACACTGTTCTGTTCTTGGTGCTGGGTATCGGGTGCGAGGTGATATTGTTTAAGTTTATGCATTTCCCCGTCAATGGTTCGTTGACGCGGCTAATGCTTTCGATGGTGCTGTTTGTTATTGCCGAAGAGGCTATGGGCATCTGTATCATCGGTGCGTTGCCCACACTGCGTGATGCCGTGTCGATTGGGGCGTTGTACGGGATGCTCGGTTTTTCGCTGTCGGGGTTCACTTACCCTGTGATGAATATGCTGCCTGCCATCCAAGCCTGGACGAACCTTGTTCCGCTGCGGCACTACTATCTTATCTATGTCAATGAGGCACTGTTGGCGGCTCCTGTCAGCAACTCCATACCGCATTGCCTCGCACTATGCGCTTTTTTGGTTATGCCGCTCATTGTGTTGCCGCGCCTGCATAACGCGATGCTCTATCAAAACTACCCGCTGAAATGAGTAAAGTAAGTCGTTTTCTATATCATCAATGGCTGAAAGTCAAGGAGTTGGACTGGGTATTCTCCTTCGAATTCAAGCGCATATTCCGCGACCCGGGCGTATTGGTTATCTTTATCCTCGCGACTGTTGCCTACCCGATTCTGTATAATTGCATCTATTGGAAAGACACCATTGAGCATGTACCCGTTGCTGTTGTGGACAGAAGTAATTCGCCCGAGAGTCGTGATTTCCTGCATAAGTGGGGTGCGTGCCCCGATGTGAAGTTGGCGTACTTCTGTGCTTCGATGCAGGAAGCGGAGGAGTTGATGCGGGACCAGAAAGTGCACGGTATCATCTACTTTCCCTCCGACTATGCGGTTGCACTCAACTCCGGTTTGGAGCAGGCTCATATCTCACTCTACTGCGATATGTCGTCGTTTCTCTACATGAAAGCGGTGTATCTCAGTTGCAACCAAGTGATGTTGGAGAATATGCGCAATGTGCAGATAGACCGCTATGAGGCGATGGGCTATGGCAGCGAATTTGCGTGGTCGCTCGTGCAGGATGCGCCCTATACGGAAACGGCGTTGTTCTGTCCTACGGGCGGTTATGCTTCGTTCCTCATACCGGCGGTGCTTATGCTTATCCTGCACCAGACTCTGCTGTTCGGTATTTGTATGCTCGGAGGTACTGCGAGGGAGGAGAACAATGAACTCTATATTCTGCCCGGGCGGCGGCGTAGTGTGAGCGTATTCCGTATTATTCTCGGTCGTTCTGCGGCGTATTTCGTGCTGTATATGGCACTGGGTGCGTTGGATTTGATACTGATTCCGCGCCTTTTCGGTTTGCCGCATATCGGCAACCCGATGGATATTCTGCGCTTTATGGTGCCGTATCTGCTCGCCGTTATCTATTTCTCGATGTGTATCAGCGTCTTTACCCGTAATCGCGAGACAGGTTTGGTCACGCTGATTTCCAGTACGCTGATATTTCTGTTTATTGCCGGTGTGTCGTGGCCGCAGCAAATGCTGCCCAAGGCATGGCTGTACCTGAGTTATTTCATCCCCTACACTTGGGGGGTGCACGGTTATCTGCACATCTCTTCTATGGGGGCGACCCTTGCCTGCACCTCAAAAGAGTATTATGCGTTGTGGATACTGTCCGCCGTGTATTTTGTACTCGCCTGCGGTCTGCTGTGGGTACTAGGTTGGCGCGAGACCCGTCGCAGCAAGCAATCTGTTGCGGCGGCGTAGCATCAGCGGGAGGGAGAAGTTCCGACGGCAGAAGGGAAAAAGCAGGGCGAAAACAGGGGAGTTGTTGGGTATTTCCGTCTTTTTGCGTAACTTTGCAGCGTTATTTGTACAACCGCCGCAGCGTATGGGGGTTGTAGGAGGTTTTTGTATGGTTTAATCGCAGCGTATGGATATTTCAATCGTAGTACCACTTTACAATGAAGAAGAGAGCTTGCCCGTTCTGTTTGCGTGGATAAAACGCGTGATGACGGAACACGGCTATAGTTATGAAGTGCTGTTTGTGAATGACGGCTCCACCGATAATTCGTGGGAGGTGATTCGGCGTTTGCAGCAGGAGAACCCTACCTCGGTGCGAGGTATTTGCTTCCGCCGTAACTATGGCAAGTCTGCAGCCTTGTACTGCGGCTTTAAGGCGGCGAAAGGGGATGTGGTCATCACTATGGATGCCGACCTGCAAGATTCGCCCGACGAAGTTCCTGCCTTGTACCGTATGATACGCGAGGAAGGGTATGACCTCGTAAGTGGTTGGAAGCAGAAGCGATACGATAACAAGATCACAAAGAATCTGCCCAGCAAACTGTTTAACGCCACAGCAAGACGCGTTACCGGTATTCGCTTGCACGATATGAATTGCGGGCTGAAAGCTTATAGGAAGGAAGTTGTCAAGAACATTGAAGTGTTCTCCGAGATGCACCGGTATATCCCCTATTTGGCGAAGAACGCAGGGTTTACAAAAATCGGTGAAAAGGTGGTGCAACACCGTAGGCGGGAATTTGGCGTTAGTAAGTTCGGAGTCAGTCGCTTCGTGAACGGGTATCTGGACTTGATGACACTGTGGTTCCTTAATAAGTTCGGCAAGCAACCCATGCATTTCTTCGGTTCTATCGGCAGTCTGATGTTTGTGTTGGGTTTTATTGCCATCATTGTTGTCGGCGCGATGAAACTGCATGCCTTGCACCATGGTGTGCAGGCGATGTTGGTTAGCCAGAACCCTTATTTTCACCTGAGTATTCTGATGATGATATTAGGATGCATGCTGTTCCTGGCAGGGTTCCTCGGTGAATTGATTATCCGCAACTCTTCCGAGCGCAATAATTATCTTATCCAGGAAGTCCTCGGCGAAGAATGAACGCACGCGAGATATTCGAGTACTACAGTTCCGCGCGGGTTCTAAGCAGCGAGGGACGACTAGATTTTGTATCCTGGGTGCAGGACGCACCGGATACGATGAAAGGTAGTATGGCGGTGGCAGGTATTTCCCTTTCGATGATAGAGCATGGGTGGGACGAAGACAAGGTGCGCCTGCTGGCTTCGGTCGTAAATGCCGATAATGTGCTGCGTATCCGACAGCGCGCTATGGCGGGATTGCTGCTTGTGTTGATGAACAATGACGGCTGGGTGCGTCGTACGGTGGACACCCCTCTGATGGAGGATGTGCAGGATGCCTTCGCTGTTGATCCGTCGCTCGCATTGGCGACCCTGCTCAGTTTGTTGCGTACCGATAAGGTGGACTGGGTTGAGTCCGCCGAAATGGCGTTGAGCCGGGAAATGATTCCGTTGCTGCAAGCAGGAAAGCAGGAAGAAGCAAACGCTGTCGTAGAAAGGCACAAGGATGAGATTCTGCGCGTGGAAAAATTGCAGTTGGATCGTACTTTCCTGCTTTTCAAGCGGTTTTACGATTCTCCTTTCTTCCGCGAATGTGCGGCGAACTGGCTGCTTCCGTGGGACGACCGTGCGTTGCAGAATGCCGATGCGGACGACCGTGCGGCGTTGCAGCACCTGTTTTCCGCCGTTAAAATGTGCGACAGCGACCGATATGCCTTTCTATGCAGTCCGTTGCGGCAAGCCGTTTCGCAGATACCGGCTGCGGGGTTGGCGGGCATGTCGTCCGAGCGTCCGAGCGGGAAGAAAGGCAGTAGGTTCGAGACGGATAACTATATCCAGCAATTATACCGCTATTTCCGTTTGTCGTCGTTCACGCAAGCACGACCGTTCGAAGGGGTGAAGAACCTGCGCGATACCTTGGTGTATCGTTTGGTCGTGGTAGGCGAAGCGGCGCAGCGTCAGGCAGCGGCTTTCTTTTCATAGACGATTTTTCGTTACGGCTGCGGCAACGGATGGAAGATGTCTATTCCGAACGCTGTAGTAAATGCATCGGCGGCGCGGAGTGCCTGCGGCGTATCCAAGACGATGCCCCGTTGCGGGGTCATAAGCAGGATACGATCGGAAAGAGCGAGCGCCAATTCCAGTTCGTGCGTGGAAATAAGCACCAACTTGTGCTGTTCGTGCGCCAGACGGCGCAGGAGTTGCAGTACACGGATACGGTTGGGTAGGTCGAGGTGCGCTGTCGGCTCGTCCAACAGAACGACGGGCGTCTGCTGTGCGAGGGCCTTGGCTATCAGAATGCGCTGTTTTTCACCGTCGGAATGGCTGTTGAAGAAGGTTTCCGCTTCGTTGGATAAGCCGACCTCCTCCAACGATGCGGCGATGATGCGTTCGTCGTCCGCCGAAAGTTTGCCCAAGAAAGAAGTGTACGGGTACCGTCCCATGGCGACCACTTCACGGACGGTCGTCTGTCCGATACGGATGCTTCCGGTCAGCACTATGGCTGTTTGCATGGACAAAGGCAGTGCCTCCGCATGCGGAAAAGAATAGGTACCTGCCAGCGGCGGAAGCAGTGCGGCGAAGGTTCGTAGCAGCGTGGATTTCCCACAGCCGTTCTGCCCTAATACACAGACCATCTCGCCTTGCAGGAGCGAGAAAGAGAGGTCGGACTGTACTACCTGCGTGGGGTATCCGATAGAGAGGTGAGAACACTGAATCGCTGTATCCATGCTGCTGTTTTGGAGGGGTTACGGGGTCAATCCTTCGCGGTTACTCGTAGAAATAGACGCGGCGGACACGCCGTGAGATGGAAGTCAGTACCTCGTAGGGTATGGTTTCCAACTTGTCTGCCAGTTCCTGCAGACGGATATGCTCGCCGAATACTTCGACCGCGTCGCCCATTCGGGCGTCCGTTCCTGTGATGTCCACCATTGCCTGGTCCATACATATATTGCCCACGACAGGGCATCGCTTCCCCCGTACGAGGACTTCGCCCCGATAGTTGGACAGCCTTCGGTCGAAGCCATCGGCATATCCGATGGGGATGACGGCTATTTGGCGCGGCGAAGTGAGGGCGGTGTGTCGTCCGTAGCCTATGGTTTCACCGGCGTTCACGGTCTTTACGCTCAGAATGGTGGTGCGGAGCGTACATACCTCGTGCAGTTTCGCACCGGCGAAGGATATACCGTACATGCCAATTCCCAGGCGGCACATGTCGTATTGGTACTCTGGAAAACGCTCGATGCCTGCTGAATTGCAGATATGCTTTGTGAGCGTGTACCCTAATCCCGTTTGCAGTGCCTCGGCGCAGTCGCGGAAGTAGTCCGCCTGTTGTCGGGTGAAGGCGTCAAACTGCGCCTCATCACTTCCGGCGAAATGCGAAAAGACACTCGTAGCCCGCACCGCCGTCTGCCGTTGCAGGCGGGCAATGAGTTCGGGCATCTCTTCCCGATAGAAGCCTAATCGGTGCATGCCGGAATCTATTTTGATATGCACCGGATAGTTCTCCACCCCTTTTGCCGATGTGGCAGCAACGATGTTCTCCAACGATTGGAAGGAATATACATTGGGTTCGAGATTGTTCTCCAAGATGATATCGAGGGCGGCGATCTCCGGATCCATGACAATCACGGGGAGCGTGATCCCTGCGCGGCGCAACTCTACGCCCTCGTCGGCTACTGCTACCGCCAAACAATCGACCAAGCCGCTGCGTTGCAGCGCCTTGCTCACCTCGACGCTGCCCGCTCCGTACGCGAAGGCTTTTACCATGCAGGTCAGGCGTGTGGTCGGACGCAGGAGGGAGCGGAAATAGCGTACATTGTCGGTCAGTGCGGTGAGGTTTATTTGCAGCACCGTTTCATGGGTCTGGTTGAGAATACGGTGGGCTATCGTTTCCTCGTCGTAGCCCAACGCCCGCATCACCGCTGCACAGGTACGGACATTTTGGTGGGTGGGATCCTCGATGACGACCGGACAGTGGGCGAACAGACGCATCTTCTCCGCCCGTTTTGCCTCCAAGGAAGGAAAATTCTCGCCGTGTTCTGCTCCGATGTAGGTTATCACGCCGATGGTGGGGCGTATGATCGGCTCTAACCGCTCCATCTCCCCCGGTTCGGATATGCCCGCTTCGAAGATGGCAAGGTCGGTGTCCGTCGTCATTTGCCAGACGGATAGAGGTACGCCTATCTGTGAATTGTAGGACTTAGGTGATCGCGTTATACGGTAGTCTGTATGCAATAGTTCGTAGAGCCACTCCTTGACGACCGTTTTTCCGTTGGAGCCGGTAATGCCGATGACCGGACAATGGTAGAGGGAACGTTTGTGTGCAGCCAACGCTTGCAACGCCTGCAGTACCTCGCGCACAATCAGGACGCAGCCCGACAAAGGATGCGCGGCAAACTGTTCGTCGGTCATAACAAAAGTCTGCACCCCCCGTGCGTAGAGGGTAGGTGCGTAGTTCGCCCCATCGTCTTTGTTGGTTCGTAGTGCGAAGAAGAGGGTTTGTGCCGGCTGCGACCCTAACAGCCTGCTGTCGGTGAGCAGGTGGTCAATCGATGCGGTCGCGTCAAACTGACCCTCGATACGCAACGGGTGGATCGCTGCAATGACTTCTTGAAATTGCATGGTGTTTACTGCTGATTCGGAGCGCAAAAGTAGGCTTTTATTTTGGAAAACGCAAGGAGGTGGTGGGGTTTGGGTGTTTTTTCGGGTCGGTATTCCTGCGAAATTGATGCGAATATGTGTCGGATATCATAGGGAGTTATAAACGCCAATGGCGTAATTTTTAATGTTCAATGTTTAATGTTTAATTGAGGGAAGAGAGGAGGATTAGCGTTTTTGGATAAGCGTCAGACCATCGCGGAGAGGGAGAATGACCTTGTCCAAACGGTCGTCCTGCGCTACACGGTCGTTGAAAGCACGAAGACCCTGCGTCTGACGATCCCGATCATAAGACGCGTCCACAATATGTCCATCCCACAAAGTGTTGTCCGCTAATATCCATCCTCCCTTGCGCACCAACGGAAAGACTCCATCCAAATAAGCACAATACGAACGCTTGTCGGCGTCCATAAAAACCAAATCATAACCCTCTCCCCCCAACGAAAGCGGCGTCTGCGCACGCAAGAAATCCTCCGCATCGGCGATGAACAAACGAATCTTATCACACAACGGGGACAAAGATAGGTTCTGGCGAATCGTATCCTCCAACTCGTCGTTATGCTCCACCGTGGTGAGCAGACCATCCTCCGTCAGACCCTCCGCCAAACACAACGCCGAATAGCCCGTGAATGTGCCGAGTTCCAACACACGGCGGGGAGCAATCATCCTACTGAACAGGCTCAATACGCGACCTTGTATATGCCCCGATAACATGTGCGGGTTCAACACCTCCGTGTAAGTGCGGCGGGCAATGGTCTGCAAAACAGCACTCTCTGCGGATGAATGTTGCTCTATGTATTCAGAAATCGTCATCTGCGTCCTGCAAAAATCACTTTTCGCGGACAAAAGTACAGGAAAAGTTGCACATCCACAAATAAAGATGTACCTTTGCGGGTGAAATGAAGACAAAATGCTATGGAGAATATAGAACGAATTGACGACATCGACCGTAAAATCTTACGCGTCATCACACTCAATGCCCGCATCCCCTTCAAAGATGTAGCCGAACAGGTAGGGCTCAGCCGCGCCGCCGTACACCAACGCGTGCAGAAAATGTTCGATAACGGCGTGATTACCGGCTCGTGCTATCAGGTAAACCCCAAAATGCTCGGCTACAACCTATGCGTGTATATCGGCATCACATTAGACAAGGGAAGTATGTACGAGTCGGTGAGCGCCGAGTTGGACAAGATACCCGAAGTGGTGGAAAGTCAGTTTACTTTGGGAACCTACTCGATGCTCGTGAAGTTGTATGCGCACGATGACCAACACCTGATGAGGCTGCTCAACCGACAGATACAGGAAATACCGGGCGTTGCCAACACAGAGACCCTCACGGCATTGGACAGGCGTATCAACCGTGCCCTGCCTATCAACTGCCAAGAAGAATAAGATATAATCGTATGGAAAAGGTAATCAGCGGCATACGCCCGACAGGCAACCTGCATTTGGGCAACTATTTCGGGGCAGTGAAAAGTTTCGTGAAGATGCAAGAGGAATACGACTGCATGTTCTTTATCGCCGATTGGCACTCCCTGACGACGCATCCTACACCAAGCAATATCCGCGACTCGGTGCGTACGATTCTCTCCGAGTACCTCGCCTGCGGCATAGACCCTGCAAAGGCACCGATTTATGTGCAGAGCGATGTGAGGCAGGTGCTGGAACTGTACCTGTATTTCAACATGAATACCTATCTCGGCGAGTTGGAACGCGTAACAAGTTTCAAGGAGAAAGTGCGCCAAAACCCCAATAATGTGAACGCAGGACTGCTGACCTACCCTACCCTGATGGCTGCCGATATATTGGTGCACCGCGCTGACAAGGTGCCTGTGGGCAAAGATCAGGAACAGAATATGGAGATGGCACGCCTCTGCGCAAGACGCTTTAACCGCATCTATCAGACCGAGTACTTCAAAGAACCCGAGTCGTTCCATTTCAACGACAAAGCCGTTAAGGTACCCGGACTGAATGGTACCGGCAAAATGGGCAAGTCGGAGGGCAATGCGATCTACCTCTGCGACGACGAGAAGACCATTCGCAAGAAGGTGATGAGTGCTGTAACCGACGCCGGTCCGACCATGCTCAACCAAGAGAAACCGGAACCGATACGGAACCTGTTTACTCTGATGGAATTGGTGTCCGACAAGCAGACCTACGACTACTTCGACGACCAATACAACCACATGACTATCCGCTACGGTGATATGAAGAAGCAGTTGGCAACCGATATCAACGCATTCTGCACGCCGATACGGGAGCGGATACTGCAATACCGCAACGACGAGGCGTATCTCTCGCAGGTGGCTGCCGCAGGAGCCGAAGCCGCACGGACGAGCGCCGAAAAGACCCTCGAGGATGTGCGGGAGATAATAGGATTTCGCCGCTTGTAACCCCGAAGTATGAACCGACATTGTATATGGATAGGAGCAGGTTTGTGGGCAATGTTGCTGTTGCCGGCACTATGGGTACGCGCCGATGTGTTTGTGGATGACGCCTATTACTGGTCGGACGGCACAAGCAGCGAGGCGGTCGAGGAGCAACCAGCATACAACAAGCGGGCACGCGAGTTGGTGTTCATAGACGATACGGTGGCGCCAGTCGATACCGTGCGTATGCGCATAATAGAGCAACGATGAAGCAGATAGGCTTTGGCATATTGATGGTGGCAATGTCCGTGGTGGCAGTACGCGCCCAAGACATACAGCGCTTCGCCCAACGCGACTTGTCGGGTTCAGCGCGCTATGTGGGTATGGGAGGAGCCATGACTGCTGTGGGCGGCGATGCTTCGGCGGTAACGGACAACCCTGCCGGCTTGGGCGTCTATCGGCGGCAAGAGTTGGCGGTAACAGGAGATTATATGTGGGACTACACGCACCCCGTAGGCGAGCGTACGAGCCAAAAAAAGGATCGGGGGTCGCTGCCGGAGTTGTCGTTGGTGTGGTCGTTTAGGCACACCAACCGCGAGCAGGGCGTGCTGTACAACAACCTGATGGTCAGTGCACACCGTCTCAAGACTTTCAACCGCTCCATATCCGTGCAGGGAGCCGGAACGGGGCTGTTGGAGACGATTTGCAAAAAGACCAACGGGCTGGAAGCGAGTGCGTTTGACAACGGCGATATAGACCAACTATGGAATAATACCGAACTCGGCTGGCTCAGCATATTGGGTTATGAGAATTACCTCATCAATCCTGTGGACGGCGATGAACGGAAATGGGAACCCGCCACGCGCTTCACGGAAGCAACGCTGAACATTAAGGAGAGCGGTTATGTGGAGCAGTACACGCTGGCGTGGGCGATGAATATCAGCAATCAATGGTATGTGGGGTTGGGATTGAATATTCCCACCATGCACTATCAGAAAGTGACTACACTGACCGAGAGCAACAACCGCCAAAACACCACGCTGACCAGCGAGTTGTATGCCAACGGTACGGGGGTCAGCGGCTCGATCGGACTGCTTTACCGCCCTTGTCAGTGGGTGCGTATCGGTGCTGCGTTCCAGACGCCTACGCTCATGGATATCAGTCTGCAGTCGGCGGGTACGATGACCGCAGAGATGGACTCCATCACCTCGTGGGATACGCCCGAGAGCGCAAGCGGCTACATGCGTTGGACACTGCCCATGCGCTCCAGCGTGGGAGTCGCCGTGCAGGTGAAGCAATACGCGCTCCTGTCGTTGCAGTGGGACTATGCGCACCAGTTCGGCAAGTTGGAAAAGACAGGCGTGATGGATGTGCACAGCCTGCGTGCGGGAGCAGAGGCGGCGGTGTGGAAAGGGCTGTATTTCAATGCCGGCTATGTGTATGAGTCCACGTTCCGAGAGGGCTTGGTCGCCGAGTTGGGCTATAATTCCGTGCGCACGGACACCGACTACCGCCTGACGCCCTCCTCGCAAAACGCCACTTTCGGAGTCGGCTACCGCGGGAACTGGTTCCTATTCAATCTCGCCTACCAATACGGTTGGCAGCGTATCCGACAATACGCCACCGAGATGCAGACGGAGCCTTTCGACATCGCCACACGCACCCACCGCGTGGTATGCACGGTGGCATGGCGCTTCAATTAACAAATCGTACATCGTTAAGTCGTAAATCGTAAATAAACACAGTGCTACATTGCTCAGAGACCGGAAAACTCAACAGTAAAATCAAAACGAGGTAAATGCCTTTCCAATGGCGTGCCAATACTCTCCGCCGTGACCTGGTACAATCACAGTAGCGATGAGTCGGTTGGATTACAACGGGTTGGTACACCTCAAATCCTATTTTTAGGAGTTTTCTCGCGTACAGCAATGTAGCACTTTTGTTAGTCTAATCATAAACTGATGCCATGAATATCCGTGCTTACATTGCTGACAATCGCACCCGTTTTCTCGAAGAATGGGCAAGTCTTATCCGCATTCCGTCTGTCAGTTGCCAGCCCGAACATCGGGAGAATATGCAGCGTTGTGCCGAGCGTTGGCGCGACCTGCTGTCAGCGGCAGGCTGCCGGCGGGCAGAGGTCATGCCCTCCAATGGCAATCCCTTTGTCTATGCCGAGTATGAGCCTGCGACAGCGGCGGGCGAAAAAGTGCCGACCGTCCTCGTCTATGCCCACTACGATGTCATGCCGGCGGAGCCTTTGGAGCAGTGGTTGTCCGACCCGTGGGAGCCTTCCATCCGTGACGGTCGCCTCTATGCACGCGGTGCCGATGACGACAAGGGACAGGCGATGATTCAAGCCAAAGCCTTTGAGTATATGGTACGCGAAGGGTTGATGCGTTGTCGTGTCAAGTTCATTTTCGAGGGCGAAGAGGAGATAGGCAGCCCTTCCCTCGAAGCCTTTCTGCACAAGCACAAAGCCCTCTTGGCGTGCGACATCATCCTCGTGAGCGACACTTCGATGATTGATAAAGACACCCCTTCTATCACTACGGGTCTGCGCGGGCTGGCGTATTGGCAAATCGAGGTGGACGGTCCGTGCCGCGACCTGCACAGCGGGCATTTCGGCGGTGCGGTCAAGAACCCTGCCAATGCACTCTGTGAGATGCTTGCACAGGTGGTGGACAAGCACGGGCGCATTACCATTCCGCATTTCTACGACGATGTACTGCCTATTCCTGCGGCGGAACGCGGTATGATTGCCGAGATACCGTTTTCCGAAGAGGCATACTGCCGCGCCATTGATGTGGACGCCACTTTTGGTGAAGAGGGGTACTCCACTTTGGAGCGCAACTCCTGCCGCCCGTCGTTTGATATTTGCGGGATATGGGGCGGCTATACGGGCGAGGGGAGCAAGACGGTATTACCGTCCAAAGCCTTTGCCAAAGTCAGTTGCCGCTTGGTGGCGAACCAAGACCACGAGCGTATCAGTCGGGCTTTTGCCGATTATATGCAGCAACTCGCGCCGACGGGTGTGCGTGTCCGTGTAACGCCCATGCACGGCGGGCAGGGCTATGTCTGCCCGATTGACATACCCGCGTACAAGGCAGCAGAGAAGGGCTTTGAGGTCGCTTTCGGCAAACGCCCCTTGGCAGCACGGCGCGGTGGCAGTATTCCTATTATCTCTTCTTTCGAGCAAATCCTCGGCGTGAAGACTATCCTTATGGGCTTCGGCTTGGAGCAGAACGCCATTCACTCGCCCAACGAGTCGATGGACCTCGATACTTGGGAGAACGGTATCGTGGCGGTTGCGGAATTTTACCGAAACCTCCCGCTATAACCGCCCTGTCTTTGTGCTGTTAAGTATAGGTGATTCGTAGGTGATTCCCGATAGGATATCGAAGGCATATCGTAGTTGTGTCATGTTTTGAACGAACTTTTATGGAGGACAGAGTCTATGCGCATCATCATCATTGGTCGTGGCAATGTAGCCACTAATTTGGACTACGCCTTTCGTTGTAAGGGTGTGTCGTGTACAATGGTCAGTAGTCGTGAGGGGTTAGACCGCATTCCGCAGCATGCGGATGTGTATCTCTACGCCGTTCGGGACGAAGCGTTGGCGGAGGTTATCGCGCAGGTGCATGTTCCCGAGCGAGCACTTCACCTGCACACATCGGGGTCTGTACCGCTCTCGGTCTTTGGTGCGGACAAGCCCCACGCCGGTATCTTCTACCCTTTTCAGACTTTCAGCAAGGCGTATATCATAGAGGATTTCTCGGCAGTGCCTGTGTTTTTTGAAGCACGGGGCATTGACGATGTGAGTGCGGTTTATTCCTTGGCTCTGATGATTACTTCGCATGTCTATGAAGCGAGCCAGCACGACCGCGAGCGGTTGCATGTAGCGGGGGTGTTTGCCAACAATTTCACCAATCTGATGTACGCTTTGTCGGCGGATATTTTACGCGATACGCATATCCCTTTCTCGGCACTTCTGCCGTTGATTGATGAAACAGCGAACAAGGTGCATACCCTCTCGCCGCACGATGCCCAAACGGGCCCTGCACGCCGTGGCGACACCAATATCCTGCACCACCACCTCTCCCTGTTGCAACACACACAGGCGTACGAGGTCTATCAACAACTGACAAAACTGCTACAGGAGCGTTATTCTCGGTAAGCGCATTACGACTCCCAAAGATGCTGTAGCCATGCAGCCATTTTCTGTTCTTGCGGACTGCCTTGTGCCGTCCAGAACCGAGTGCCGACAAGGTCGTCCGGTAAGAATTGCTGTTTGACAAAGTGATTGGGAAAGTTATGGGCATATTGGTATCCCTCGCCATAACCTAACTCTTCCATAAGTTGTGTCGGAGCATTGCGCAAATGCAACGGTACGGGCAGATTGCCGGTATCCGCTACGGTTTTAAGGGCGGCATCAATGGCTAAATAGGCGGAGTTGGATTTCTGCGAAGTCGCCAAATAAACGGTCGCCATTGCCAACGGTATGCGTCCTTCCGGCCAGCCTATCTTGGCGATAGTATCAAAGCAGGCATTGGCAACCAGTAGCGCATTCGGATTCGCCAATCCTATATCCTCACCGGCAGAAATAACCAAGCGGCGTGCAATGAATTTCGGGTCTTCTCCTGCGGTTATCATGCGGGCTAACCAATAGAGTGCTGCGTCGGGGTCACTCCCGCGTATAGACTTGATATAGGCGGAAATAATGTCGTAGTGCAACTCTCCGTCCTTATCGTAGGCAACAGGGTTTTGCTGCAGTTGTTGCGTAACGGTGTCATTGTCTAACACACGCACCCCCGCATTGGCAACCAACTCCACGATATTGAGCAACTTACGGGCATCGCCTCCCGCATAACGCAAGAGGCTATCCGTCTCCTTCACCTCCATAGACAGGGAGCGGAGATACTCGTCCTGTGTCAGTGCGCGCCGGAGCAGTCCCAGCATATCCTCTTTGCCCAAGGGCTTGAGCACATACACCTGACAACGACTCAACAGGGGAGTTATCACCTCGAAAGAGGGATTTTCGGTGGTTGCACCGATGAGGACAATTGTTCCGTCCTCCACCGCACCGAGCAGGCTGTCCTGTTGGGACTTGGAGAAACGGTGTATCTCATCGATAAACAAAATGGGGGGTCGGCGGTCGGAAGAGGCTGCGAATATGCCGCTATTCAGAGCCGAAGACCGTCTGGCTTTGTCTATTACCTCACGCACCTCCTTTACGCCGCTTGTAACGGCAGACAGCGTATAGAACGGGCGTTCCAAGCGATGGGCAACAATACGGGCCAAGGTCGTCTTCCCTACCCCGGGCGGACCCCACAAGATAAAACTGCTCAGGTTTCCCGTCTCTATCATCGTACGCAACACAGCCCCGGTGCCAACCAAGTGCTGCTGTCCGATATACTCGTCTAATGTCTGCGGCCGCAACCGCTCTGCCAATGGTAACATACCTTTATTCCGTTTGCACGCGCAAAGATACAACAAATTTTTGGAAAAGGCAAAGGAAATAAAAACAGAGAATATAGGACCAATCAGCCACTCATCTCGCACGGATATCCATACCACATCCATAGCATATCCATAGCACATCCATAGCACTACCTTACCACCTATAACTCTTATAAGGGTTTTAGAGGGTGGTTAGACTGCCTTGTATTGTTAATTATGAATTAAGAATGACGAATTATAACGGATGAATGGGGTATGGTAAATTGGGCATTAGGCTTGGGGCTTTGCGGCGGAGTGCTTTTCTATCCAACGGAGAAAGGGTCTTAATGTAGTTTCGTTGTAAGGAATAAAGGTTTTGCTATGACCTATCAATACTATCGGTATCGGCTCGGTAGCGTTACTGCCTGCTGCACCTGCATAGTGGGGACTCGTACTGCCTGCTGCAGTGGCGGGGGGCGTAGTTGTGCGGTTGGCGGCGGGTTGGGATTCTATGGTCGTTAGGCGGGATTCTATGTGGCGGAGCATGGCGATCAACTGACGGGAGCGTAGTTGATTGAAGTCCATCTTCAACGGGCTGCGAGTGAAGAAACTGCGCAGCGTGATACGACGGTTATCCGCCTGCTCTATCCGCGGCTGTGGCACGGTTGCCTCCACAGGGCGTTTATGGCGGTGTAACTTGGCACGGAGCATACGGTATAGGCGTATGGGACTGACGAAAGCGTAGAACGGACGCATCTCGGTGTATATTGGCAGTTCGGTGATAGCCCCCGCAGGGTCATAGTCGTTGATATTCCGAGCCGAGGCGGTGTAAGGCAAGAGATTGTCATAAGCCGTACGATAGTCGTAGCATACCGAGCCGCCCTGACAACCGCCCTTATAGACCGAAGTGTCGTGCGTAATACCGTACTCCGTCAGCACCTGATACAACGCAGGCGTGGGCATCATGCTCCAGTTAGCCGCACGAAAGAGCCACACTTTGTAGTCCGCCCGCACAGGTCGCAGCAACGCTTCGAGATAGCAGACGCACTCGCCCACCATCGCTCGGATACGCTCTATGGGCAGTGCCGCCATGTTATAGTCTTCGATGCATTGGTCAAAGTGCTTGCCGTCCCATTCGGCACGGAAATAGGAGGAATGAATATGCAGTTGCACCTCATGCCCTCTACGAACGGCATCCCGTAGTTGCTCCTCTATCTCGGCGACATGAAAGTCATCACGCCCTGTCTGTTCCCGATAGCGTCGGAAACAGAGAATCTCTGCCACATCTGCCATTATCACAAGGTGTTGCTTATAGTCCTCCAGCAAGTTCATTAGGCGATAGGTCGGCTCCACCATCAGTGCCTGCGGATTGCCGTCGCCATTGCCGTGTATCTCGTAATCCAAAGTGAAGAGCAGTTTATAGGTCATAACAGAGTATTTTATCGGTTGGGAGTTGTTTGTAGAGCGAGAAACCGACCTTTCGGTATAGGTTCTGCGCCCGAAGGTTGTTGTCTGCGACTACCAAATAGACCCGCTGAACTTTCCGCCGCCGTAGTTCGGCGATAAGGCGCTGCATAAGTTCCGTGCCGTAGCCCTTCCCCCGCTGTACAGGGTCTATCCAAATATCGTACAGCCACCACGAGTAACGCTTTATCTCACGGCTGAACTTACGGCGTATCACCCCACAGCCAAGCAGCGTATTTCCTTCTTTAAGCAGCATAAAACAAGACGCATAAAGTCCTGATAATGAGAGTATTGCATACCCCCCCCTATTGGTGTACTTGCGTATCTCCTTATCAGGGAAATAGGCATGAACTACGGCATAATCCGCTTGGGTATACGGAACGAGTATCGGCATAGTCGGTAAGTAGATAGAAATCGGAATTACAATTTATTACTAAACAAACGAAGCAGTTTGCGCTGTGACAGCAAGAACCTTAGCAAGCGATACTTGGCGGGAGAGATGGCGATAGTTCCCCCTGTAAACTCACAATACGAACCGCCAAAACTACGCTTGAACGCATACACCCCATAAGCAGGATGGTCTTTGTCGGGCGATACGGGGACGCCCCCCATATCGAAGCACGCCACTCCGTTCTCGTTATAGTAGCACAAGGCACGCCATAGCAAAAAGGCAGAACAACAGTACTTGCGGTTTAGTTCGTAATCACTGCCTCCCGAATAATAGTACACCGTGTCGCCCCCTTGCAGCATCAGTGCCACAGCGGCTACCCGGCTCTCTGCTTTCGCCACAAACAGCGTTGCTTTGGGGTCGGCAAACTTGGCGGCAAAGAAATCATCCGATTTGAGCAACATAGAGGCTTGCGCATGGTTGTGAATGGCGTGCTGTTGTGTGGCTTGGCGCAATCGTTGAAAGTCCAATAGATACGGCATAGCCTCTGCTCCCCGATACACCTCCACCACGACACCGTTTTTTTCTGCTTTGCGTATGCAGTTGCGTTGTTTTGATTCCACCAACTGCCACAACTGCTCCTCCGTGGTATGCAAGTCGGTGCAGAATGTGGCTTCTTTTGTCGGGCTATCTATAGGCAAAGCGTTTCCCCGCACCCAATGGGTGAGATTGAGCATTGTGATATGCGAACGCTGCGCATACGCACGCACCGCAACGAGCAGTGGCGCGGCACATTGGCTTTCCCATTCCGTAGTCGCAAAGACGGGATAACTATCGAAATAGACCGACTTGGCTATTAGGCGCACGAGTGGGACATTTCCACGCAGCGTGCCGACCCATCCGCCCACGACTTGCTCTCCGTCAAGCACGACCATACCCCACAACGAAGAGGCATAATGCACCGGCAGCATAGGGTTGCCCCAGCGAGTGGCTTGCACAAGCGAATAGTAAGCGGAATAGTATTTCTCCGAAAGCGGAACAATCGACATAGCCATAATTGAGAATCTTAAAAAACGACACTTTTATTTAGACAGGACTTGCTTACGAGTTGGTAACGAGTTCCTAACGAGTTGGTAACGAATTTTCAGAGACTGGTATAAGACTGCTATAAGAGAGATATAACGATTTCATCTTAAAAATTGACACTTTTCGTATATAGTTCATAGAGCGTGTCTGCCACTACGGGCGTGGTATAACGGGCGGGCAATGCTGGCGACGACAAATGCCCTACCGCCATGGCTTGGCGCAAACAGTGCGCTACATCGGCAGCCTCGTAAGTGCAGAGAAACGCATTCGGCACACCCGCCACGACCTCCCGCACATCGCCCACATCGGTCGATACCACAGGACAGCCACACGCCACCGCCTCTTTGATAAACTGCGGGCTCCCCTCCGAGAACGAAGTCAGCAGCGCACAATCACACGCATTATATAGCAGCGGCATCTGCTCACGGGTATAGCCGAAGAGTTCTAGGAGAACAACACTACGACCACTCCAACCTCTCCTTACCCCTCCAGAGGAGGGGGATTCCGATGCGCTATTAGCCCCCTCTCTGAGGGGGAAGGGGGAGTCGGGAGCAGGGCTTGTGCTGTATACTATCTCCACCGCTTTCTTTGCCAATGGGTAGTTCTTCACACGGTCGGAGAACTCTTTCGAGAACAAGATATAGGTAGTATGCTCGTCCCACCCCAATCGCTTGCGGCACGCCGTTCTATCCATAGGGTGGAATGCCTCTGTATCCACCGAGCACGGCACGACTGCCGCATGACGCACCCGCCCCGCTTTCTGCAGCAGTTGCTCCGAGACAAAGATATTACAATCCGACAACCGCATCGCCAAACGAGATAACCACCTGACCGAACCGCTATTCACATCGCTGCCGTGGAAAGTGGAGAATGTCTTAGTTGAGTGTTGAGAGTTGAGAGTTGAGAGAAGTGGAGAGTGGAGAGTTGAGCGTTTGGTACAGAGTTTCGTGGTCAACGCTGCCACCAAACAGCACAGACCGCTATGCCCATGCACCATATCGGGGCGATACGAACGCACGGCTTTCGGTATGCCCCACAACGCACGGACATACCCCCGCCAACCACCGGCAATCAGGTAGTACTCCACCTCCACCCCTTTGGCACGCAATGCCTGCACCTGCTCATAGATAAAAGGCGCAACATACTCCGTATACGGAGCATAATACCGACGACTGCAAACGATTAGTACTTTCATAACACAACTACCCTACTCGACCCAAGCGAGCAGGGAACCAAATAGAACGGAAAACGAAACTTAATGCGCGAGGAGTGCCGAATAGATGGCTTGCAGCGTGCGTGCCACTTGCGGATTGGTAAGCCCCTGCGACAACAGACGCTCCCGTGCTTCGGTACGGAACTCCGAGGCAGCACTTTGCTGCTGCGAATATATGGGGGGGGGGTAAAATTAAGCACCATTCGTAGCAACATAGCGAGTTCGTGCGGGTCGCGACTGTTCGCCACGGCACAACCGGTAATACGCTCTATGCGTTCCCGCACATCGCCCACATCGACAGACACTATCGGGCACCCACACGCCATCGCTTCTTTTATCACTTGCGGACTTCCCTCCTGCCGGCTTGTCAACAGCAAACAATCAGCCGCACACATCAACCGATTAACCGTAGAGCGAGAGAAACCACGGAGTTCAATTAGACTCCCTCTCTCCCCCTCAAAGAGGGGGGATTCAGAGCATGCACATGCCCCCACTCTGAGGGGGAAAGAGGAGTCAGAGTTGCGTTTTGGAAGACATGCTATTACTTCCTCTGCTAATGCAGCGTCTTTGACCGAGTTATCAAAAGCGCCGGCAAAGAGAATAAGACGCCTATTCTGTATCTCGCTGAATGAATATACCTTACGCTCTTTACCGTCAGAAACAGTACACTGCAAGCTCATCTCTGCCAAGCGCCTGCGTGCCTCCGACCGAGAGAGCAGTTGCTCCTCCGAAAGCGTTACCCCGCACGGTAGCAGTGAGTAGTTATCGCCTCTATACGCCCAAAGAGCAAACCATTTCCCTTCGGCACGCGCCGTGCGTATGTTTGCCCTCGATACAAAGATATTCCATGCTGAGAGCCGCATTGCCCACCGCGACAGCCACAGTACACGAGGCGTGTTTATATCGCTCCCGTGGTAAGTGGTGATAACTTTAGTTGAGCGTTGAGCGTTGAGCGTTGAGTGCAGTTTAGAGTTGAGAGAAGTTGAGCGTTGAGCGTTGAGCGTTGAGTGCAGTTGAGCGTTGAGAGTTGAGTGTTGAGTGCAGTTTAGAGAAGTTGAGCGTTGAGCGTTGAGTGTTGAGTGCAGTTTAGAGTGGATAGTGGATAGTTTAGCGTGTATCGTAGCCAGATTGGCAAGCAGACCGCAGAGCCCGTAGTGTGCATGGACGATATCCGGGCGCTCCGTGCATATAGTTTGCCGCAGGCGAGGTATCTCCCGCAGGTAACCACGCACCCCTTTCCCCCGCACGGCATACCGCACGACCTCGTGCGAGAGGTCTTGCAACGCCTGCATTTGCTCCTCCACAAACGGAGCGAAATGCCCACCTTTGTCCGCTGCCACTATCAGGATTTTCATTGTGCTGCTGTACTCCGCTAACGACGGTTATTTTCTCCATGCTGCCCATTAAAGGGCCATTAAAAGGCTGCGCATATAATTCCTAACTCCTAATTCCTAATTGTTATTGTTTTGTCAGAATGAGAACGAAAAAGCGACAGAGGCGGTGAAGTTGCGCCCCTGATAGAAGAGCGGGCAGTAAGCATTGAGGTAATCGGTAGCCGTTCCGTAGTACTCACTGCCGATAGCCGTGCCATTAGCCGTCGCCTCCTCCAAAGTATTATCAAAACCCCGCGCATGGTTGTACGACAACGAGAGCGTGAGATACATATTGGGGTGCACCTCGTATATCCCGTTCAGACACACCTCGTCGTTACGGAAGATGGCACGGTCGAAAGGCTTGCGGGCTATGGTTTGCGAAATGCCGCCGTCGGCCCCACCTCCGCGCAAATAAGCATACGCGTTGTATTTGGTATCACCCGTGTAGGACAAGCGCAACAGCATACCCCGTATCGGGCGATAGGCAAGTTCCGCATAAATAGACTGCGCATTATCGCCTAAATAATGCCCCATCGTATAGCCGTTACTCTTCCAAGTAAGCACCTCAACAGAATGGGTGTAACAAGCAATATACGAGCGCATAAACTCACCCCGCAGGCTCAAACCCGTGAGCGGCCAACCCGACCAGTTGAAACCCACAAGATAGGACACGGGATTATTCTCCGCATTGCTGCTTTTGAGCCGCGAGAGTTTGAACTCGTCCAGATAGAAAGAACCATAGAGTTGGATATACCGCCATGGACGGACGGAGAGGGAGGCAAAAGCCTGTGAGTTCTGATTCTCGGTGCGCAGCCCTTTGGTCAGCAAGTGGTCAAGCGACTTATAGAACGCCACGGGGATAAAATACGCTGCCTGCGGTGTGCGCTCGGCATAGACGATGGAATTGCCAAACGAGAAAGAAAGATAGCGTATGGGCGTGAAAGTGAACATATTGGCTGCCATATACTTGCCAGCAGGGCGGTAATGGCGTTGCGTGGCTCCGGTGGTGGTGTTCTCGACATAGTAATTGGTGGAGTCCGTCACATTGGACACCAACCACGCATGGAAATAGTCAAACTGAAACCAACGGCAGGGTGTGAGTTGCAAAGACACCATCGGCACCGCCGGATTATGCCCCGACAGGATATTCGATGCATGGTACGCATCGCCCCACCGGATACTCTCGCGCTGCACGGAAAGGCTGCCCCACCACGCATACAGACTGATACCGCCCTTGGAGTCGGAGAAGTCGCCACCGTAGTCGGCTTCCTTGTACTGCACACCGGCTATATTGCGCAAGGCAGGTTGTTTCTGCGAAGCCCCGTAGTGGATACGCGCACCGTTCATACGGTCTTTTTCGGTGGGGAAATAGGTCTTGTTCAGCCAGTTGCCGCTCCACGAGTTGTCGCGCAGCGAACCCCAGATACTGAGGTGGCGGGCAATATCCATCTGCAGTTCCGCCCCCCACCAGCGTTGGAGGATAGCCCCCTTTTTGCTTGCCGTAATATCGGCACCGAGGATAGGGCGGATACGCATCTTGAACAGGTTGTTGGGGGTGCGATACGAGAACTGCGGGTCCGCCAGCGAGAGGGAAAAGGTGCTGTGGTCGGTATATTGCACATAATTGCTTACCATCGTATCCCGCTCCAGCGCTAATTCGTTGCGGTAGAAAGCAAGGTCTTTGCGTTGCCTTGTGTTGAGCAGCGAGTCTGCCTGCTGCGCCTCGTCCAACATCTGCGCCACTTGCAGGCGCGTGTAGGGGCGTACTGCCGTCTGCGCTGTAATCACGCCGTCGGTAAGGAGTTCGTCCAAATAGTCGTACAGCCGTGTGTAGGTCAACGGGACGGGTATGTTCTGTGCCTGCAGGGCAGCACTTGCCAACAGGAAGACAAGGATGTATCGTGTTGTGCGTTTCATATTCAATTCGGTCAATGGCTATGGGCGTGTTTGAATAATATGGTATAGACGATACGCCAGAAATACACAAAGTCCGTGAGCAGTGTACCCCGCTCCTCGCACATCGTGAGATAGCGCATCTCGGACGCTTGTATCTCGTCCAAAGTCTTGGGCATATCGGCATAGAAAGGCGGCAGCAATCCGGGCTTATGCTTCACACGCTTGGCTTGCAACTCAGGCGAATAGAGCGAGAAATACTGCTGTGAGATAGGGCGCACGCCTACCAGTTTCATATCCCCCTTGAGGAGATTGATGAGCATCGGCCACTCGTCTATCCAGTATTTGCGCATAAAGCGTCCTAAAGTGGTTACGCGTATATCGTGGCTGAACTTGCCTCCCTCCTGCAAGGCATACCGTTCATAGATATACGACTGCAGGAATTCGGAATACGGGTGCATGGTTCGGAACTTATAGACGCGGAACATCTTCCCGTTCATCCCCACCCGATTGAGCCGCACCAAGATACCGTACAAGCGTCTTTCGGTGATTTGCGGGCGGAATTTGCGCCGTGCAATGACATAGTCGAGGTTGCCTATCTTGCGTTCTGTAACAATCTCGAAGCCGCAGTAGCACAGCCGTCCCAGCACCTCCGCCTTGCTCAGGACGCGGTCTTTGCCTTCCGTGATATCGAAATACAGGCGCGAGGTCATAAACAACTTGGGCAGCACGCGCTTGTACAGGAAGAACAGCGTGTAATACAGCCAGTTCAGCACCGGAGGATAGCGTTTGAGTATATCGCGTTTGGTAACCGATTGCGGCTCGTAGCAGCACACCCAAATACCCTCGTCGGGCAACTTGTCGTTGACCAAGGTGAACATCTTGTTCACCCCCCGTATTTGGTTGAGCGGTGCAAAGTTCACCAAGGTGTCGAAGCGGTAGTCGGGCAGTTTGGCAATGTTGTACAAGTCGGTGGAACGCAGGGTGAAGGTATTCGACGAGTAGAGTTCGATATGTCGTTCCAAGAAAGCAATCAGGCTTTCGGGTGCGAACGAGAGAATACTCCGGTGCAGGTTCTCGCGGGCTTCGGGCAAGAAGGGTTGCGGCGGATACAGCACCGCCTGTGTGCCGCGCTCGGGTGCCGCAATAGGTTCCTCGTCGGCATCGGAAGCATACCGGTAGGCATGCTTGGCAATAAGCATCGCCACCGACACCGCCAACATGACGAGCCATATCGTCAGCAGCACCCATATTGAGAAATTGCTACGGGCGTGCCACCACATATAGGCGTACATGGCAGCGAAAGTAAACAGAGCCGCCATGAGCAATCGCCACAGGTCCTTTCCCATCTTCATGTACTTCACCGGTATGTAGCGGTGGCAGCCGTAACTGAACACGAGCCACACACCCGCGAAGACCAAGGCGAAGATATAGTATTTCTGGAACGGGACTTGGGTTGAGAGCGGGAATAACGCCAGCACAATCAGCACGCTTACCACCAATGCGATGGCATCGGCGATAATGTACTTTCCATAAGGATGATAAACTATGCGTCTTTTCATCCGGTGGGCGCAGGGTTACTTCCGTTTGGTGTTGTAGCGACGGTTCAGTCCGGCAACGACCTCGTTGGTAATATCGTATTGGTCGTCCGCCATAAGGATATTGTCTTTTGCGGTGTTGCTCAGGATGATTTGATAGCGTCCGTCAGCGTTGTAGTGTTGCAGGAACAGGGTCAGCGTGTCTGCCAACTGTTTGTTGAGGTTTTGGTTTTCAACCATTATCTCGTCGGTGAGTTTGGCTTCGAGGTCTTGCAAATCCTGTTGTTTTTTGAGCAGGCGCTGTTGTTCTTTTTCGGCGCGTTCACGGCTGAGGAAGGCATTGTTCTCCAACTTGCGTTGGAAATCCGCCATCTCGTTCTGCAAGGAGCGTGCTTTGGTGTTGAGTTTGAGGCGTGCATCTTCCTGTTTTTGCATGAGTCGCTCGCTGGCGTCCTGCGCAAAGGTATAGTGCAGCAGCAGGCTGTCCACATTCAGATAGGCAACGGGCAGCGTCTCAGCGGCTACAGCGGTTGCAGACGACCCTACAGCCTCTTTGGCGGGCTTATTGGAAAAGAAAATAGCAAATAATGCCGCTACGGCGGCTACCAAAACTACGTCAACGACGATTTGAATTTTGTTCATAGATATACTTTGTTTTATGTACCAATCCATTTATTGTTTTGCGCGGAATATTCGGACAAATCCTTGCGACCTTTGACCGCTACTCCAGCGCATGTATCACCAACCCCGACCTCAGTTTGGGTTCGAACCAAGTGGCCTTGGGAGGCATGATATGACCGGTATCGGCAATGCGGATAATCTGTTGCATGGTTACGGGATAGAGGGCCAGTGCGGCTTTCATTTCGCCGGAATCGACGCGTTGTTTGAGGGCGTCGAGTCCCCGCAGTCCGCCCACAAAGTCTATCCGTTTGTCTGTTCGCAGGTCTTTGATTCCCAGCAACTTGTCCAATATCAGCCGCGACGACACCGACACATCCAGCACGCCTATCGGGTCACTGTCGTCGTACCGTCCCGCACGCGTTGTGAGTTTGTACCATTTCCCGCCCGCATACAGCGAGAACTCGTGCAGTTTCTCCGGCCGATAGGGTTCCGTCCCTTTCTCTTCGACCTCAAAATCCTCCTCCAATGCTTTGAGGAACTGTCCGGTGGTCATGCCGTTGAGGTCGCGCACCACGCGGTTGTAATCCATCACATAGAGTTGATTGTCGGGGAAGCACACGGCGAGGAAGTAGTTATATTCTTCTTTCCCCGTGTGGTGCGGGTTTTGCCGTTTCATCTCATCGCCCACGAGTGCCGCAGCCGCGCTACGATGGTGTCCGTCGGCGATATACATGGCGGGTATTTTCGCCATGATTGCGGTAACGGAGTGTATGGTTTCGGGGTCTTTAATCACCCAGAACCGGTGTTCGAACCCGTCGGGTTGCGACACGAAGTCGTATTCGGGCTTCCCGGCAGTTACTTTCGCCACCAAAGCGTCGAGGTCGGCTTGGTGGGGGTAGGCAAAGAAAACGGGCTCCATATTGGCACGGTTGATACGCACGTGCTTCATGCGGTCTTCTTCCTTGTCGCGTCGGGTGAGTTCGTGTTTTTTTATTCTCCCCGCCATATAGTCTTCCACCCATGCAGCGACCACCAATCCGTATTGCGTGCGTGTGCCCATGGTCTGCGCATAGACATAGTAGCAGTCTTCGGAGTCTTGTTTCAGCCAGCCTTCTTGGAGGAAGTGTTCAAACTGTTGTCGTGCGGCGTCATAGACTCTTTCGTCGTGTTCATCGGTGCCTTCGGGGAAGTTAATCTCGGGCTTGATGATATGGTAGAGGGACATCGCGTTGCCCTCGGCCTCGCGTCGTGCCTCGTCGGAGTTGAGCACATCGTACGGACGGCTGCTCACTTGTTCCACGAGTTCTTGTGGCGGTCGTATTCCGCGGAAGGGTTTAACTTTCATGGTGTGTTTTTGATATAGCGATCCCGTTACTTTTTGGGTGCGTTTTGCGGTTCATTGGCGGCTTTGCCCATGGTGCAGGTTCCGTTGAACACGGCGTTGGGTTCCACCATGAGGGTTTGTGTGTTTATTTCGCCTTTTATGCGGCTTGTAGCGCGCAGTGCGAGGGTGTATTTGACATTTATTTTTCCATCCAGCGCCCCCATAATTTCCGCGCTTTGGCAGGCTACGGTGCCTTTGATAAATCCTTGTTCACCGATTACCAGTTTGCCGGAGCAGGTTACATCTCCCTCGATGATACCGTCCACCCGAATATCGCTGTCGGTAACGATGGTTCCGACAATTTTGCTGCCGGAGGTCAGTGCGTTGTACAGTGTGCCTGAGTTTTGTTGCGTTGTTGCCATATTATTTGTTTTAGCTAATCTGTTCGTTTTATTTTTTCTCTGTTTCCAAAGCCTTCCACCCCTCTTTACGGGGCATTCCACTCCAAAGTAGCGCGCAAAGGTAGTGATTTATTTGGAAGTATGCAAGTTGCAGGCAATATGTACGCAATTTTTCCAAAAAAAATCAATGGTCAATTACATGGTAATTACAGTTGATGGGTTTATGGGTTTAGTTTATCCGTTTATGGGTTTATGCGTGGTTTAGTTGGTTTATGGGTTTATCCGTTTATGGGTTGATGAGTTTATGCGTGGTTTAGTTGGTTTTGGGTTAAGGGGTTAAGCAGCAACTCTTTCACTTCTCAACCCACTAAACCCATTCAACCACGCATAAACGGATAAACTAAACCCATAAACTCATAAACAACACTCAACTTCCCCCCCTCTTTGAGGTGGGGGAAGGGGGAGTCTTTTTTAAAGATTTTGTCCCTTTTTCGCGCCATTTGCACACCTGCCAAAAAAGTACTACCTTTGCCGCGCGAAAATGCAGGCAAAAATCGAAAAGGGATGAAAGAGGTATTGTTAACGCTCGGAGTGGTGGCACTCGCATTTATTTTGTTGAGTGTCCGCGTCTTGTTGAAGAAAAACGGGAAGTTCTCCTCGCAGCACATCGCGGAAAACAAGCGTATGCGTGAGCGGGGCATCGGTTGTGCCACCTCGCAGGATCGGGCGGCGCAGCGGGAGTCTGCCCATAAGATAGATGTGAATGCGCTGTAAACCAATCATATACATAGTAGGAAGGGCGGTCGTATCCGGCGGCTTGGTCGTGGTATGTCTGTGCCTTTCGTCGTGCAGCCTCACGGCCCGTCTGCGCAAGGCGGACAAGAAATACGCGATTGGAGAATACTACGACGCAGGAGAAATGTACCGCCAACTTTACAGCAAGGTGCCGCAGAAGCAGAAAGACCTGCGTGCGCAAGTAGCATTCAAGCAGGGCGAGTGCCAGCGTATCCTGAATAATACGCGGGCAACGACTGCCTACAAGAACGCCATCAAGTACCATTATCCCGACTCCATCGTCTATTTGCGCTATGCACAAGCCTTGCAGTACCAAGGAAAGTACCGCGAGGCAGCGCAGCAGTACGACTTGTATCTGCAGGCATATCCCGACAGTTATGTCGCGCAGGCGGGTCGTTATGCCTGCCATGTCGTGGGGGAGTGGCGCAAGTCGCCCACGCGTTACACGGTAACACCGGCGAAGGAGTTCAACACCAAGCGCACATCGAACTTGGCACCGGCTTTCACCGATGAGGAGGGTAGCAGCCTCGTCTTTACCTCCAACCGCACAGAGCAAACCAAGAGCAAGAAGAAAGTGCGCAATTCTCCCGTAACAGGAGCCTCCACCTTCAATCTGTATAGCGCGCGGAAGAACGCCGCCGGTCAATGGGAGGACATCGAACTTTGCGAGGGGTTATACGAAGAGCAGGAAGCGGAAGCAAGCGGCGATGGGGAGGATAGCGGCACACAGCGCAAGACGAACTCGGCAGAGTTGGGCGTTTGCTGTTTCACGCCAGACGGACGCACGATGTACTTTACTTTCTCCTGCCCCGTAAACGGACAGGACTTGGGTACCAAAATCTATATGTCTTCGCGCACGGGAGGAGCGTGGGGCGAGGCACAGGAGGTGAAACTCTTTGCCGACAGCAGTATAACGGTGGGTCATCCGGCACTCTGCCCTACGGGAGATACCTTGTACTTTGTATCCGACGCCCCAGGAGGTTTCGGGGGAAAAGACATCTACCGCGCGGTGGGTAGCGGCGCAGAGTGGAGCGACATCGAAAATTTAGGCGCGAAGATCAACACCGCCGATGATGAACTCTACCCGTTTGTACGCGCGGACGGCAGACTGTTTTTCTCGTCAAAAGGACACCCGGGCTACGGAGGTTTGGACTTGTTTTACGCCAACCGCGTTGATACGGCGTGGGAGGTATTCAACATGGGTATGCCGTTCAACTCGCAGTATGACGACTTCGGCATTGCTTTTGCGGGCAGCAGTGAGAGCGGCTTCTTCACATCCAACCGCGCAGATAAACAGAAGTACGACCAACTGTACCGGTTCGTTTTACCCGCCCTCGAATTTTTCGTGGAGGGCATCGTAGCAGATCCGCAGGGCGAACCTGTCGCGGACGCTGCCATTCGCTTGGTAGGAGACGACGGCACCAATGTGCGTACACAGGTACGCCGCGACGGCACCTACCGGTTGCGCTTGCAGCAAGGCGTGCGCTACATCATGCTTTCCACGGCACGAGGCTACCTCAACACACGGGATTCGTTCAACACACTGCGCTTGAAAGACAGCAAGACCTACACACAGGATTTCACCCTCGCTCCCATCAGTAAGCCCGTAACGATGAACAACATTTTTTACGAGTTCGGGAAATGGGACATTTCCCCTGCATCGGAACAGGGACTGCAAGCCTTGGTCAAACTGCTGAACGACAATCCAAACATCACCATCGAACTCTCTGCTCATACAGATATGAAGGGAGACTCTGTCTTCAACGCAACGCTGTCGGACAAGCGAGCCAAGGCGGTCTGCGCCTATCTGATTCAGCAGGGTATCGATGCCGAGCGGCTCACGCCGGTGGGTTACGGCAAGCAGAAGCCGGTTACGGCAGACCAAGCCCTGCACAAGCAATATCCTTTCATTCCGGTAGGACAGGCGTTGGACGAAACTTTCATTCTTTCTCTGCCCGCCGACCAACAAGAGACCTGCAATCAAATAAACCGCCGCACAGAATTCAAGGTGCTGCGAACCACCTACAAACTCTATTAGACCTCGGAATATGCAACAATATCTTGATTTATGCCGACGCGTGTTGGCAGAGGGCGTACAGAAAGAAGACAGGACGGGTACCGGAACGCTGTCGGTCTTTGGACACCAAATGCGCTTTGCTATGGAGGATGGTTTTCCGCTTCTCACGACAAAGAAGTTGCACCTCAAATCCATCATCTACGAATTGTTGTGGTTTCTGCAGGGCGACACCAATGTGCATTACTTGCAAGAACACGGCGTGCATATCTGGGATGAGTGGGCGGATGCCAACGGCGACCTCGGACCCGTGTATGGTCATCAATGGCGCAGTTGGAGGGATTACGACGGAACCACGATTGACCAAATCCGCAATGTCGTCGCGCAGATACGCCAACATCCCGACTCGCGCCGACTGATTGTGAGCGCATGGAATGTCGCGGAGGTCGATACCATGGCGCTCCCGCCTTGCCATACCCTCTTTCAGTTCTATGTAGCACACGGGAAATTATCCCTACAACTCTACCAGCGTTCTGCGGACATCTTTTTGGGTGTGCCGTTCAATATAGCCTCCTACGCACTGCTGTTGCTCATGGTAGCACAGGTTTGCGGACTGCAAGCGGGCGATTTTGTACACACCTTCGGCGATGCGCATATCTACCTCAATCACATCGACCAGGTACGCTTGCAACTCACCCGCACGCCGCGCCCGCTGCCTACGATGCACCTCAATCCCGCTGTACAGGATATTTTCAACTTTCATTACGAGGACTTCCTGTTGGAGGGCTACGACCCGTATCCCCATATCGCAGGAGCCGTCAGCGTATAACCCGCCGTTTGCCTTGTTATTGCCTATGTTATCCCTTATAGTTGCCATCGACGAAAACTACGCCATCGGAAAAGCCGGCGGCCTGCTCTGTCACTTGCCCGATGATTTGCGCCACTTTCAAGCCATCACCCTCCATTCAACGGTCATCATGGGGGAAAAGACCTTCTTCTCGCTGCCGCGCCACCCGCTGCCCAACCGCAGAAATATCGTCATCACAGACCGTGTGGACTTCGCGTTTGAAGGCACGGAAGCAGCCCGCTCCATCGAAGAGGCGATGGACAAGGTACGCACCGAACAGGAGGCATTTATCATCGGCGGAGGCAGCATCTACCGCCAAATGCTGCCCTACGCCCGAAAGTTGTACATCACGCATATCCACCACGCTTGGGAGGATGCCGATACCTTTTTCCCGCGCCTTCAACCCACCGACTGGCAACTGCTGAACGAGGAACATCACCCCGCCGATGCACGCAACCCCTACCCCTATACCTTCGCCGAATACGCGAGGATAGACCCTCAATAGATGATCAATACAACCAATATGGAATTAAGCGAACAAGAACAAGTACGCAGACAGAGTCTGCAAACCCTGCGCGATATGGATATTGACCCGTATCCTGCCGCCGAGTATGTAGTTACCGGCTACTCAAAAGACATCAAAGACTCGTTTAAGGACGACGACCCCACCGCTGCTTGGTTTACGGGCAAGGAAGTACGCATCGCCGGGCGACTGATGTCCCGCCGCATTATGGGCAAAGCCTCGTTCATTGAGTTGCAAGACTCAAAGGGGCGCATTCAGGTGTATGTAAGTCGTGACGACATACAAGCCCCCACAGCCGAAAGCGAAACACCCACCACGGTAGAACAACAAATGTACAATGTGGTTTTCAAGAAGTTGCTTGATATCGGCGATTTCATCGGCATCGAGGGCTTCACTTTCCGCACCCAAACGGGTGAGATTTCGGTACACGCCAAGCGTCTGACCGTATTGGCCAAGAGCCTGCGTCCGCTGCCTATCGTCAAATACAAAGACGGCGTGGCTTATGATGGTTTCAACGACCCGGAGCAACGCTATCGCCAACGCTACATTGACCTTGTGGTCAACGATGGCGTTAAAGAAACATTCCTCAAGCGGGCAACTATTATCCGCACGATGCGACAGGTGTTCGACGAAGCGGGCTACACAGAGGTAGAGACCCCCATTCTGCAACAGATTGCAGGCGGTGCATCGGCACGCCCGTTCATCACGCACCACAACGCACTCGATGTAGATATGTATCTGCGTATCGCTACCGAGCTGTATCTCAAGCGCTTGATTGTCGGCGGATTTGAGGGTGTGTACGAGATTGGGCGCAACTTCCGCAACGAGGGAATGGATCGCAGCCACAACCCCGAATTCACTTGTATGGAACTCTATGTGCAGTACAAAGACTACAACTGGATGATGTCGTTCACCGAGCAGTTGTTGGAGCGTATTGCTATCGCCGTGAACGGAACAACCAAAGTGCAGATTGGCGACCACGAGGTAGATTTCAAAGCTCCCTATCGACGCTTGCCTATTCTTGATGCCATCAAAGAGAAAACCGGGCTTGACCTTAGCACAATGAGCGAAGACGAGATTCGCGAGGTTGCCAAGAAATACGGTGTAGAGGACACCGAGCATTTAGGCAAAGGCAAACTCATAGACGAGATATTCGGCGAGACCTGCGAGGGAAGTTTCATTCAGCCCACTTTCATCACCGACTACCCTGTCGAGATGTCGCCACTCACCAAGATGCACCGCTCCAAACCCGGGCTGACCGAGCGTTTCGAGTTGATGGTCAATGGCAAGGAGTTAGCCAATGCATATAGCGAGTTAAATGACCCCATCGACCAATACAACCGCTTTGTAGAACAAATGAAGTTGGCAGACAAGGGCGACGATGAGGCTATGGTGATAGACCACGACTTTATGCGTGCGCTCGAATACGGTATGCCGCCTACATCGGGTATCGGCATCGGCATCGACCGGTTAGCGATTCTCATGACCGGGCAACCGACTATTCAAGAGGTGTTGCTTTTCCCCACCATGAAGCCGGAAGCGAATTAAACAAGACAAACAATCATTTCTTTAAGGTACATAAATATGAAGGATATTCAATTTTCCTACGCGAAAGCCGTGAGCGCGGACGCAGTAAGTGCGTACAAAGCCCCAATCGCCCACTGTCAGGAACAGTTGGTACAAGGCACGGGCAAAGGCAGTGATTTCTTGGGTTGGCTGACCTTGCCCGAAGACATCAAGCCGCAACTTCAAGACATTCAAGCCACAGCCGACCTGCTCCGCCGTGAGTGCGAGGTCATCGTTTGCATCGGCATAGGCGGCAGTTACTTGGGAGCGAAAGCCGTTATCGATGCACTTTCGAACTCCTTTGCATGGATTGAAAACAAAAAGCCGCTCATCGTCTATGCGGGACAGAACATCGGCGAGGACTACCTCTACGAGTTGCAGGAACTGCTGAAAGACAAACAATTCGGCCTCATCTGTATATCGAAATCAGGAACTACGACCGAACCTGCTCTCGCCTTCCGTCTGCTCAAGACGCAGTTGGAGAAGCAGCAGGGCGCAGCGGCGGCGCAAAAACGCATCGTCTGCATTACGGACGCCAAGAAGGGAGCATTGCGCACCCTCGCCACGCAGGAGGGGTATAAGACCTTCGTCATCGAAGACAACATCGGCGGACGCTTCTCCGTCCTCTCGCCGGTGGGACTGCTACCTATCGCCTGCGCAGGGTTTGACATTCACGCCCTCATCGACGGCGCAGCGCGTATGGCAGCGATCTGCGGCATCGACACGCCTTTTGAGCAGAACCCTGCCGCCCTCTACGCAGCAGCCCGCAACAGCCTCTATTCGGAACAACACAAGAAGATCGAATTATTGGTGAATTTCCATCCCAAACTCCACAATGTAAGCGAGTGGTGGAAACAACTCTACGGCGAATCGGAAGGCAAAGAGCATAAGGGGATATTCCCTGCCGGCGTTGACTTTACAACGGATCTGCACTCTATGGGTCAGTACATACAAGAGGGGGAACGCCATTTGTTCGAGACGGTTATTTCGGTCGAAGAGCCGAACCACAAGGTAGAGTTTCCCTACGACGAAGCCAACTTGGACGGACTGAATTTCTTGGCCGGCAAACGCGTGGACGAAGTAAACAAGATGGCGGAACTTGGCACGATGCTGGCACATGTGGACGGCGGCGTCCCCAATATGAAGGTGACGCTTCCGAGACTTGACGAATATTACCTCGGCGAACTTATCTACTTCTTTGAGCGTGCCTGCGGCCTGTCGGGCTACTTGTTAGGAGTTAACCCGTTCAACCAACCGGGCGTCGAGGCTTACAAGAAGAACATGTTTGCCCTCCTCGACAAACCCGGCTACGAATCCGAGTCCAAAGCCCTTAAAGCGAGATTGTAAGTCTCAAATTTATACACAAAAAAGCGGCACCATAATGCCGCTTTTTTTATTGTTAGTATATTTCGAACTTTATATTTCGTCATCATATAGATTTCTCTTTTTCATGCTATAGTAAGACACAATAATGTAGTACATTATGTCACCACCTTTACTTAATGATTTTTCAAATGATATTGTAATAGGTCTATATTCGTAATCATCTACAAATGCCCCACATGTACAGAATTTGTCATCTTCTTCATCTGTAAGTACTCTAAAATTAGAGTACTTTCTCTCATATTGAGATTTTACAGACTCGAAAAACATTAGAGCCTCTTCCTTTTTCCATGAATAAAATGGCTTTTGTAAATAGACCGAAACCAATTTTCCTTGTATAAAATAGAATGTTGCATACTGGTATGTTGTACCACCTATTTTTGTTTCATAGTAGTGTAACATATGTGAGTCAGAATCTAAAAGTCTATCGCTTTTGAGTCCTATGGTTCTACGCACTGTTTCCCTATCATCTCCAAACTTAACACCAGCAACTCCATATACTTTATTCTGTTCACAATAATCTGGCAAATTATTAAACTCATCCACTAATTGTCTCAGTCCTGAAAAAAGGAGATTATAATACGTATCCTCACTAATGTATGAACAGCCAAATATAGAATCTGAAGAAGATGTCATTACTATTGTATGTTCATCATGCCGAGACCATGTTTTAACACCCAAAAATTCTGCACTATCAGTAATTTGTTTAAATAAGAGTGTACTATCAGCAACCTCTAAACTTCCATATTTCTTATTCAATTTTTTTTGCACTATTTTTGTATATTGAATACAATCACCATTGCAACTATCTTGCATTAAGATTGCAAAGAAAGTATCATTCAAAAAGCTGACACCAATGGCATGAAATGTCTGCCCCTCGTGGTCATAGTCACCCTCGTAGTCGTATCTGGAGAAATGTATTTCATAAGTGTCATCATGGATAATACTATCAATACTTTCGTGCAATTTGAAACCTTGTGCGGTTATTGCCTTTTGCACCTCCTCGGTTGTAGATTTACCCAAAGTACATCCGAAAAATGTGTTTTGAACACTCGTTTCTGCCAACATCGACAGGGTAGAAACCATTACAATGGCAAAAGATAAAAAATATCTCATATGTATTTGATTTATTATATTTCTACATTACAGCGAGCCACCTTGCGCAAGTATATATGGCATCACTACACATCCTTCTCGACTGCAAAGATACTGCTTTTCCAAAAAATATGCAAACAAAAGCCCATTCCGCTCGCAAAAAGCAACGACCCGCGAGAGACCCGCGACAAATTCACAATGTCCCCACTCGCTATTTGCGCATACGGATGACCCGTGCCGGATTGCCGGCGACGATGGCATAATCCGGAACATCATGGGTAACAACCGACCCCGCACCGATAATGCTATGCGCTCCGATGCGTTTGCAGCCCGGCAGGACAATGGCACGCGCCCCTATCCACACATCACCGCCTATCTCCAAGGGTGTTTGCCGCTCGACTTCCGTTTCAGCCACAGCACCAATCGGCACATCGGGGTCTGCGAAGGAATGTGCCCCCCCCAGAAACAATACCTCTTCGCCCATCAACAGCCTGTCGTGTATCACCAACGGACGATTGTGGGTACAGAAATCTTTCCCTATGCCGACATGGTTGCCGACACGGATATTCTTGCCATTGCCGAAGTAGGCACCCTGCTCCACATTCACATCGTTGCCGCACGCCGCAAACAGATGCTTGGCACACCGATAGCGCAACCGATACGCCACACGCCCCAAGAGCGGTTTCGTGGATTTGGGCAAGTGCCGTGCAAAGGCGTAATACACTATCAACCAAACTGTTCTCATCTCTCGGCACGCATAGGATTGTGGAGAAAATCATCGTAGGTCAAGCGAATACCCTCTTCCAATTCGGTGCGGTAAGTCCAGCCGAGTGCCGCTGCTTTCGATACATCGAGCAGTTTGCGTGGCGTGCCGTTCGGACGAGTGGTGTCCCATTCTATGCGTCCCGTATAGCCAACTACTTTGGCTACAAGTTCTGTCAGTTCTTCGATGGTCAGTTCTTTCCCCGTACCCGCATTGACAGTCTCGTTGCCGGAGTAGTGGTTCATAAGGAAGACACATAGGTTAGCCAAGTCGTCCACATAGAGGAACTCCCGCAGAGGAGAACCATCACCCCAACAAGTAACACACGCTGCCCCGCTCTCTTTCGCTTCGTGGAAGCGGCGTATCAGCGCAGGCAATACATGAGAGTGTTCGGGATGATAGTTGTCGTTGGGGCCATAGAGGTTGGTCGGCATTACGGAGATGTAGTCCGTCCCATACTGTCGGTTGAGGAACTCGCAGTATTTGAGCCCCGATATCTTCGCCAGCGCGTACGCTTCGTTGGTCTTTTCGAGAGCACCCGTCAGCAGACAATCTTCCGTCATCGGCTGGGGAGCAAGCCGTGGATAAATACAACTCGACCCAAGAAACTCCAACTTCTTACAACCGTTCTGCCATGCTGCGTGAATTACATTCATTTCGAGAATCATGTTGTCGTACATGAAGTCGGCGAGCGCACTCTCGTTCGCTACAATTCCGCCTACTTTGGCAGCCGCAAGAAACACATACTCAGGCTTTTCCTCTCGGAAGAATTGTTCTACCGCCTCTTGCCGGCAGAGGTCTAACTCCTTGTGTGTGCGGGTAAGGATGTTCGTGTACCCTTGCCGTTCCAATTCTCGAACAATGGCGCTCCCGACCATACCACGGTGTCCCGCCACATAAATTTTGCTGTTCTTTTCCATATCGGCTGTATATTTCCTTACTGACTGACTGCGCGGGAGGTTATGGTGTCTATGGGAAGTGTGAGCGTATGCAGAATGGCTTCCGCTTGTCGCAAGGGCGTACGCTTCTTCTGCCCGGGTCCGAACTGGAAGGCTTCCGCCGTGATAACTTTTCCGTTTATGGGGTCCAGTCGGGTCAGGCTTACATAGGGACCTCCCATTGCCTCGCCGCCTTTCATCTTCCACAAGCCGCGTATCTCCACCGCATACTGTCCCTGCTGCACACTTATCTCGCGCATGACAGGCGGCATAACCTTATACTCCGTGCCCATATGACTGCCCGCCACCGTTGCTGTAACCACGCGCCCTAAGACGGCGTCCCGCTGTCGGTTCAGGAAGTCTGCCGTAAAGGTTTCGGGATGAATATAGGGATACGCATAGACAACAAGGTCGCGTCGCATTGCGCCTTTGTCGTTGCAGCACCACAGGAGGTGTACCGCAGGCTCTGCTATGTCTTGCGCCCTCGTCAGGGACGGCATCGGCAAAACAGTATCCATGATGAGCATATAGTCTTCCGGAATGAGCATATCGCAGTGCATCTGTTTGTTGAGGACAGCGCGTGCCGGTTTGTTGGTGCTTGCGCGGTAGAAGCGCATCTGCCGCTGCAACTCCTGCTGCACGAACCAATCGCGCACCTCCTCGCCATGCGCCAACCAATACGCCACAAAATCCGACTGAGAGGGCGTTTGGATACGGCATACGGCTTGCGGTTTCGACCAATAGTTGAGGGTCAATTTCCCCTTAGTCTGCGTATAGCGATTGGGGTCAATATCGACGATGAGGATATTGCGTGTCGGTTTCAGCACATCATCGAAAGCCGTCGGGCTGACCTGCGTCAGTTTGAAATACGGTTCCACCTGTGGCAAGCACGGCATCGGAGCCCCCATGACAGCACGGACCAAGTCGTAGGTGGTGGCAATCGGCTCACTGTACGCCGATGCTCTGTCCACCAGCGCATACCGCCCCACCGAGTCCAACTCTTCTTGGTTAAGTGCCCCATTGGGTATCACGACCAAGCACTCGTACACCGACCCCGTAGCCGAGGTCAGGGTACGCTGTCCCGAAGGACGGCACCCCACCATGCCCACCACTGCCAACAAGGCAGCCACGGCGAACCCGAGCGCGGTCTTTCTCACAGGCGCATGCATCATACCGCCTCCATATTTTTCGCGTTGAACAAGTCTTTGCCCTCGGCGGTGTAGGCGTACTCAATCCGCGCCTTATAGTACTCTTCTACCTTTCCGCGCACAATCTTCATTGTGGAATTGACCAAGTGGTTCTGTTCCGTGAACGGCTCCGGCAGCACGGCTATGGCTTTCGGCAGCCACATTTCGGGGAACATACCGGCAAACTTCCCGTTCCGATACTCGTCCGCCTCGCTTTGTATCTTCTGCAGCATGGCACGCTTGCCATCCGCCGAAGCAGGGTTTAGCCCCTTGCCTTTAACCCATTCGCGCAAAGTGTCCTTGTTGGGAACAATCAGCACAATGGTGTAAGGGTCTTGGTTGTTGTGCAGCACGACCTGTTCGATGTATTTGCTGCCATCGGTCAGGCTGTCCTCATAGCCTTCGGGGCTGTATTTCTCGCCATCGGAACTGATGAGCAGCGACTTGAAGCGTCCTACGACCCACAAGTAGCCCGGGTGGTCCGTACGGATATAGCCCATGTCTCCCGTGTGCAACCAGCCGTCCACAATGGTCTTGGCGGTGGACTCGGGGTTCTTCCAATAGCCCGCCATCACATTCTCGCCGCGGATAACAATCTCGCCCTTCTGTCCTGCCGGCACTTCCTTGCCCTCTTCGTCGCATATTTTCAAGTCCATCTGCGAAACAATCCTCCCGCTCGAACCGAAGATAGCATGTCCTGCGGAGTTGGCACAGATAATCGGTGTGGCTTCGCTCAAGCCGTATCCTTGGAACATCGGCATGCCCACTGCGCAGAAATACCGCTGCAACTCGATGTCGAGCAGTGCGCCTCCACCGACGAAGAACTTCATACGCCCGCCGAAGCCCTCGCGCACGGAGCGGAATATCAGTCGGTCGAACAACTTGACCAACGGCGCACGCCATGCGTCTTTCCCGCCGCGATTCCAGTATTCTTTGTTATAGCGAATGGCATTGTTGAGGGCGAACCGGTAGAGTTTCTCCACGGTCTTGCCTTTCTGGTGTATGCCGCTTTCGATACTTTTGCGGAAGTTACGCGCCAAAGCCGGCACCGAAAGCATAACCATCGGGCGCACTTCCCGAATGGATATGGGTATGTTTTTGAGGGTAGCCATAGCCGTCTTTCCCACCGGCACCGTCGCAATACTTCCGCAGTAGGACATCATCGTATAGAAGCCTGCCACATGGGCAAAGCAGTGGTCTAACGGCAGAATGATGAGCATCACATCGTCCGGCTCCACGCCAATGATGGAGCGTGCCTGTTCCACATTGGCGGTATAGTTCCTGTGCGTAAGCAGAATGCCTTTCGGGTCAGCCGTCGTACCGGAAGTGTAACTGATATTGGCATAGTCGTCGGGACCTACCGAGTGGTAGCGTTCCACAAACTTTTCCGGCTCTGCGGCGAGCAGCGCCCGTCCCTTTTCGAAGACCTCCTCAATGCTTATTTCACGGTCTTGGTATTCTTCGATGGGGTCAAAGACAATCACATATTTCACCTGCGGACACTCGGGAAGAATTTTGCGGATCTTGGGCAGTTGCTGCTCGGAAGTCATGATGTATTGTGCGTCCGAATGCTGAATGCGGAACAGCAAGTCGCCGGCTTCCGCCAACTTGATACTCAACGGCACATTCACACCGCCCGCGTAGAGGATACCCAACTCGCCCGTAACCCACAGGTTGCGTCCTTGTGACAGGAGGGCGGCCTTGTCGCCTTTTTTCATCCCCAATGCCATCAAGCCGGCACCGATGATATGGGCTTGTTCACGCGTTTGGGTATAGGTAGTTTCCGTCCAGACATCGCCTATTTTCTCGCGCAAGAAGACATGGTCGGCATACTGCGCGGTGTATTTTTCGACGAAATCAATAATAGTTAATCGCTTGTTCATAATTACTCGTTGTAAATTTTACCTTTCGGGCGGCAAAGGTACACTTTTTTTGCGAACCCTGCAAACCTGTTTTTCATCGGACTAAATAAAACCGTCCCCCCCCCATCTTAGTACCAAGCCCCAAAATAGTCAACCCCCAAACGGGACATAACAATATAGGACAAATCAGCCACTAATCAGCCACTTATATCCATACCACATCCTTAGCACTACCCTAGCACTACCTTAGCACCTATGACTCTTATATGGGTTTTAGACCTCTTTTGAATGCCCTCTTGACCTTTCCTTCCCATCCGTCAAAGATGCCTTTTACTATCCCTGTCCTTTCTTCAAAGATGCCTTTTACTATCCCTGTCTTTTTTCCGAAGATACCCCTGTCCTACGATGCTTATTCTTCCATTGAGGGGTGTAGTATATAGCAAGACGCACCGTTGGAGGGGCGGTGCGTCTTCGGGAAACAGCGTAAGGAAGTTTGCGCTACTTATTGCCGGTATGTGCGCTACCGATTGCTCGTGTCTGTTCTACCGGCGGTGGGTATGCAGGCTACTTGTTGTAGGTGTGCATACTGTATGCGGCAGAGGGTAGGTAGTTTACGCCATACCAGGTTATCTGCATACTCGCAAAGGTGAACAGTAGCACGACTAAGATATACCAACCTTGTGCGTTGCTTTTGTGTGTCTTGGCGGGAAACGGTATATGGGTGCCTATGATGGTCAGGAGCCAGGTTACGGCTGCCCAACATTCTTTCGCATCCCACATCCAGTAGTCGCCCCATGCGTCCTTTGCCCATACCGAACCGCATAACATACCGGTAAGCAACAAGGAAGAGGCTGTGGTAAGCAGGCTCTGCGGCAGTGTCGCCCACCGTCCCTGCAAGGGGTGGATTAGGTTCCAAACGGCGGCTACCACTCCCAAGGCGAGTAGCGAATAGGCAACCATATAGACCAGAATGTGCGGGAAGAACCAAAGGCTGCGTAGCGCAGGCATCAGCGTACCGAGTTCCACCCGTGCCAACGAGGCGGCAGAGAAGACAGCCGCCAAGACCAACGACACAGGGAGAACATACCAACTATGCCACGCACGGCAAGTCTGTACCAATGCACCCACAACCAGCAGCACAAAGCCGATATAGACTACGGGCAGCCACGGGTCGCGTACTACCTCGATAATGCAGAAATCACCCTGTGCACGGTCGTAGTCGGACTGATATATCCACCACCCGTGGTAATGTGCGGGGTGGTTGACTGATGTTTCTACAATATCCCGCCCGTCTATCTCGAGGGTGGAGGTGTACTGCTTGGGGCTTTTGCCGTCTGCATAGTAGTCGATACGAAAGTCCTGCAAGCGTATCGCCATAGGCAACACAAAGGGGCGTCCCTGCTCGGTATAGGCCACTCGTTCCGTGGCGTGAGTGTCCACTACAATCTTCACATCGGTTTCGACCACTGCTCCTGCCATGCCGCCGAGCAGTACCGTGAATAGCCCAAGGTGGCTCAACGCCGCTGTCCACCGCCTCCGGCGTAGGTCGCCTATGCCGGCCGTGAGCAGTAATATGGCGGCCAGCAGGGCTACCGAGACGAACAACCATGAGTGGTAGAGGCGTACTGCCCAAGTACCCTCTATGATCAGTAACAGAACGAGCAGGAGCAGTGTAACTGCCCCTGCCCATCGCAGAATCGTAGTGCCTTTAGATTGCATTGATAAACGCTACTAATGCATCCCTGTCCTTTTTGGTCAGGTTGTAGAATTTCTTTACAGACTCCAAGGCGTCGCTCTCTTCGCTATAGCCATGCCACATGATTGCTTCGACGGTCGTACGGGCACGCGTATCGTGCAGGCGTGCTTCGTAGGCGTCGCCCGTGATTTTCTTGTGCAGTCCGCGTCCCCAGAGCGGTGTGGTGCGGCACCAACCCGTACGGATGTCCTTCTCCATGCAGAGTTTGTGCTGTACGAAGTCGGTATATGGCCAAATGGTTTGATAAGGGTAGCGCGGCATATCGCTGTTGCGCTTGAAGAACTTGTTCGGGTCTTGAATATGGTCTGCACCCGTTGTCCACGACGGACGGTGGCACTCTGCACAACCTATCTGCGTAAATAACTCGCGCCCACGCAGTACATTCTCGTCGTGTACATTACGCACTGCGGGTACGGCTAAGCCGCGGTGCCATACCATGAAGTCGGCGTATTCGTCGTCGGTCATCTCAACCGGCAGGTCGGTGCAGGTCAGGTAGTTGTAGATGTTCTGCTCCACATCGTCGGTGAACCAGTCTGCATGCTCGTGGTTGGGGTCAATCTTCTCGATGTAGGCGGGGAAACCGGCTTGTACTTCGGGGTCCTTCGACGAGATGGTAGCATAGTTGGTGCCTGCCAAGTCGAGATAGTGGTAGCGACGGTCGGAACGCGTTACATTGGTGATGTTCCAAATGGCGTTCGCACCTGCGGCATCCAACAACGGACCACGCGACATGGCATAGGTATAGCGGCGCACATACTTCGTGCCGTCCCCTTGTTTCGAGTTGGAGTAATAGGCACCGTCTTTCCAGTTGCCGCCCTCGAACCAAGCCGACTTCCAGTGCTTGATATAGCCTTTGTTGTATGCCTGCTCCTCCTTTGCCCACTGTGCGGTAATGGAGTCGTCGGGAATGGCATCGGTAAGCCCCGTACCATACACACCGATGGTGTTCTCGAGGCGTACCTCGTAGTTGCCGAGGTCTAACAGTTCGTGTCCATAGACTGCGTCCTCGGGCATATTGACGGTCGGGTAGCGCAACTCAAAGGTCTCGCCGTCCTCGAACGCCATTTTGTTGTTGCTGGCAGCGCAGGTATTGACCGTATGCCATGTGACGGTTATCTTGCTTTCGTCAATCGGTGCTTTGAATGGCGCAACGGCATGCAGTTGGGGCATACCGGCTACCCAAGTCTTGTAGTTCTCCGTCGAAGGATCGAAGATAACGAGAAGTGTTCCGTTGCCGATCTCCTGTGTGTTGTAAGTGCCTTCTTCTACTGATTTACCATGTCCGTAACCCGGGTGGCAGTGCAAACACGAAGAGCGCACATAGACAGGACCCAAGCCGCCACGCGTACCCGTGGCGTTGCTCATAAACTGTTTCTCGAAGAGGGCTTCGCCCGCCTTGAACGACTCTAACCAGTTGCCGTTGTCGATAGAGGGTGTCGGTTGCTCGTACGCATTCGAGGCGGAAACAAACGATGTACCGAGTTGTCCGCCCGCATAGTACCAATCCGGCAGTTCCGTGTCCTTGTCGGTCGGTTCGTTGTTGTTACTGTTGGTACGGCAACTTGCCAGCGCGATTACGCTGACAAGCATGCCTACCATTAGATATGATTTCTTCATACTAATGAGATTATTATGTGTTTTTGTTTAGTCTTGTGCACTCAATTTGGCATTTACCTTCTCGAGTACAGTAACGAGGTCTGTTCCTACTACCTCTACTGCCTTGGTGGCTGCTTCGCCTTTGGCATTGGCATCGAGTGCAAACGGCTCTGCTATCTTACCGATGGCCTCAATGGCGTTCGTAATAGCCGTACGGCACTCCGTATCCAGCGAAGCATCCACGGACTTGATATAGTCGGAGATAGAAGCATCGCCCGAGTTGCTGCCGCAATATGCGTTTTGGATAGAACGGATATTGTCTTGGAAATCCTCAATCGAGTTGAGCGCGTACGGACTCTCGATATAGTTGCGGTCTTCGGCAGAGGTAGCACTGTTCGGACGACCAATCTTGGTGTTTCCTACCTCGTCGGCAATGTCGATGCAGCCTTGGATAACCTCTTCGGCAGCCTCTTGGTAAGTAGAGTAGGTACCACCGGTAGCCACTTTCATGTACGAGCCGTAGCCCTTAACGAACTCTACACCGTAGTCAATCTCAGCCTCTTCGAGAATGGTTTGTTTCTCCTCGCTGATATTGTCCACACCAGCCCAAGAAGCCTCGAGCGCAACGGTCTGGTTGCGCAAGTCCTCTGCCACTGCCACGAGATAGACCAATTCTGCACGGGTGTAGGTGGTAATATCGTGGGTGCGGACATTGCTTTTATCTGCATTGTCGGTAGCGTAGAGCATGTACTCGATAGCGTGGAACCCAAGTAGACCATAGCCGAGTTTCGTGCCTACATAGTCTGCACCCTGCTCTTCGATTTGCTTCATCTGCTCCTCATTGCCGAGCATAGCGTCCATACCGTCTTTGTCGAGAGGCCATGAGTCGATATGCGGGTCAATGTTGTGGTTGGCTGCGGGACCGTAGAGGAATGCCTCGCTCAACTCCCAATAACGACGAGCGGTTGTCCACGAGGTAGCGGCTGCCTGTACATCGGCATCGGTCAATGTTTTTGCCTCAAACTTGGTGAATATGTTCTCGCAGTTCTCATAGAGCGTAACGGTTGCGTCCGAGAGGCTCTTATAGGTCGGAATGACCGTGTTGTCCACATACGGAGTCATGGCTGCCTTAAGGGCTTGCTCTTTGGGCGAATCAACATCTGAATTGTTCTTGTTCTCGCACGATGCGAGACCGAGAGTGGCTACTGAAAGTAGCGTTGCGTAAAAGAAAATCTTTTTCATTATGTATTGTAAATTATTATTGTTGCTTTGTGGGGCTATCCGTTCGCTATCCCTTGCGTATGGGTTGCTTATCCCTTGCTGCAGAGGAAAGAAACGATAGTACTTGAATGGTTAATCTGTTTTAGTTATAGTTCGAAGAAGCCGCTGTAGGGAATTAGTTATAGTTCGAAGAAACCGCTGTAGTTGATGCTCAACGCAATATACGGCTCGTTGTTGTATTTCGTGTCGGAGTGGGGGTTTTGGTTCAGAATACCGTAGCCAAACTCACCTTTGACCACTATCTGCGGGATAGGGAAATAGTTGAAGCCGCACGACACTTTCTGCCGCCCCGTCCAATAACTGCGGGTCGATGCGACTTTGGCCTGTGCATCATAGATGTCGTAGCGCGCAAAGAGGTAGAACTGCTGTTGCTTATCACGCAGGGTCTTGCTCAACGAGAAGAAGTCGTATCCTATCTCCGCCCCCACGCTATAGGCATCGCTCGCTACGGCTTGGCGCTTGGAGACGGAGGTCTTGGGCATAGACATATTGTAGGCGGTAATTTTGTCGGCGTCCGAGAGGTGTCCGTAGAGCGCAGAGCCGCGGAAAATCACGCCGTGCCCCTTGTAGCGCCAATCGAATGCCCCGAGGCTGACAAGCCCGTACACACCTTTGTATTTGCTCGAGTTGGTCGGTTGCAGATTGTTGTGGAACGAAGTACCGGTATAGCCGCTCAAGGAGAGACGCAGTGCATCCGAACCTTTCTTATTAAGCGGGTAGAAATCGAGGCGTACCAAACCCGCATAGCAGTTGGCGAGTTTGAACTCGTAGGAAGATGCCGAGCCGTATTGTATCCAATTCTTCTTGCCGAAAAGGGCACTCTCAAGTCCGGGAAGGAACTGCGCCGTGTATCCGAGCCACTTGTAGCGACCATGGAACTGCAATCCCACATCGTGCCAAGTGCAAGGGATAATGGTGTTATCACCCTCGGGACGATAGACACCGAAGAATTGGTCAGGTTCGTGGTGGGCATTGGTGCCTCCGAGAGGAACGATAATCATACCCGCACGAATGTTGGCGTAGGGGTTGAACGACTTTTGGAGCCAGAACTGCTCGAGTGCGACCTCGCCGCCACGCTCAACCTCGGTTTCATACTCGCCGCCCTCTTCGTCCTCTATCTCTACGGCTGCTTCCGTACCGCCGTGTTCGAACTCAATCTCCGAGCCCATCGACCAGCCTTTGCCGAAATCGTAGCCCATATAGACTACCACATGCGGGAGATCGAACTCGCCGTATTGGTCGTCCTTGTAGGTGTCGGGGGAGGTGTAGCGCAGGTAGTTGTTGGAGTAAAAGCAGCGTTTCATAGCCGCCTCGCCGTAGCCGCCTATTGTGAAGCGGTGTTTGCGCTCGGTCTTTACAGGGGTTACATTGGCATCCGGTGCTACTTGTTGTGCTCCCGTACTCGCCATTTGTTGGGATGGCTCTGCTTCTTTCTGCGCTGCGCATCGTGCATTGGCGGTTGTGCCTTGCTCGAGACGCTCCACGCGTTCGATAAGTGCTTTGAGGTCTGCTTGTGAGACGAGAATGGAGTCCTCGGCATGCAGGACAAGTGTCCCCGCCAGCAGACAAAGCGTGTAAATATATCTTTTCATACTAATACCTTATTTACCATTGCTGTTTGAGAAATTGGGGATATGAACTGTTTGGCTATGCCGGTTGTCTGTCGCGACACACTATCCGCATGGCTAATTGTCTCCGGCGAGACTCCTGTGCCTTGCGCGGGCGGTTCTGTGCTGTTTGTAATGGGGAGTACCATGTGATGGTTTTCGTCGCCTCAGAACCGCCGCAGCAAGACTGTGTACAATTCAATAAACCTTCTTTCAAAAAACAGTGCAAAGGTACTGCCTTTTCGTTCCCTCCGCAATCCCGCATAGTGGGTAAACTCCTATCCCTATTTTTGGCGATAGTCTTGGTCACCCCCAAACGGGACATGACCACATGCAGGATTCCTACTACTAACTCCCGATCATATCCGACACATAACCGACACATATTCGAATCAACTTCGCAGGAATATCGATACGATTTCGCAAGCATTTCCTGCCTGTTGCATCGCACGCTACTCGGACCTACCTTTTTCCATCCCACATTTGCCCATCCCAAAAGAAAAGTATAATTTCGCAGCGTAAAATCGTTTAGCCAACCCGCAAACAGCCTCTATATATGTTGTATCGAACGCTTTCCTCCCTTCGCGCCACCAACGCCATGACCGACAAACAGTTGCGACACACCGCTACGCACCACCGCAACAGCCTGTACCTGCTGCTTGTGCTTTTGTGCTTGTCCGCCTGCGCATCCTCTGCCTCGCCAACAACGGAGGAACCGACTTACACGGTCGCAATCAGTCAGGTGGGCGATGAAGCGTGGTTCCAAAAGATGGACGCGGAAATGCGTCAGGAAGCCCTCTTTCATCCGGAACTACGCCTTGTCTTCCGCAATGCACATTACAACTACGACCTACAGTGCCGGCAAATAGATTCGTTCATTGCGGAAAGGGTTGACCTGCTGATTGTAGGTCCCAATGACATCCCCAAACTCTGTGAAGCGTCCAATCGAGCCTACGATGCCGGTATTCCAGTGGTTCTGACAGCCAACTACAACATCGGGGAGAAATACAACGCATTTGTCTGTATGTCTAACTACGACATAGGGTCTACCATCGCCGACTATCTGGGCAAGGTGGCAGGCATGGAGAACTGCACACCACAACACCCACTACAAGTTATCGAAGTCATCGGACCGCGATACATTCTTCCTACGGAACTGCGCAGTCAAGGGCTGCACGAGCGACTGTGCCATTATCCGGCAGTGAAAGTCGTAGCCACCTGCGCCGCCGGTTGGCACCGTCAGGAAGCCCACGAAAAGGTCGATTCGCTGTTGGCATTGTATCCAGGGGTAAGGGCAATAGCCGCGCAAAACGACGAGATGGCAATAGGAGCAGCCGAGGCGTGCAAAGGGACTCCGCACCCCGTGCATATCACGGGCGTAGATGCCATGACGGGCAAAGGCGCGGGCATCGAAGCCATTCTAAATCGGGAAATAGAAGCGTCCGTCATGAGTACAAGTCGCGGAGATTTGGTCATCCGTACGGCAGCGGACATTCTCAACAACCGTCCCTACGAAGCACAGCAATACCTGCCTGTGGTTTTGGTAGAGGAATCGTCGCCCCAACTGATGTTGCGCCTGTCGGAAGACATCAACAGCAGTCAGGACGCCATCAAGACCTTGCAGAAACACATGGACAACTCGCAACTGACGAAGAGTTCACGACTTGGTATTATTTTACTATCGGTTTTTCTATTGGCAGCCGTCCTCACAGCGGCTTGGTTTGTATTCCGCAATGTGCAGCACAATCGGAGGCGGGTACAAGAACGCTTGGATATGCTCACGGAGGAACTGGCAAAGAACACGGCGGCATCTTCACTCAACGAGCAGTTTGTGCAGAAACTGCAATCGTACATTGAACTCCATTTGGCGGACACTCACCTAACGGTCGAACAGTTACAGAAACACCTGGGTGTCAGCCGCACACAATTGTTCCGCAAGACAAAAGAAACCTTGGGAACAACGCCCATCGACCTGATACGGCATATCCGTCTTCACCGCGCGCAGCAAATGCTCAAGACCACCGATCTAACCATTCAGGAAATAGCCTACTCGGTGGGATTTACCTCTCCCTCATATTTTACCAAGTGTTACCGTGCGGAATTCGGAGAAAGTCCGAACAAGCAACGCACCTGATACAGCCGCACACCCTACCTGCTTTAACGCCCACCACCTGCCATAGCGGCATACAGCACCTACCATAGCCGCATTACGATACATCGTGTAGCGGCATACGACACCGCTACGCACCACCTCCCCACCTTCCAAAAACCGCAGTTTGTATTATTATACTACTGTTTGGTACGATTGTTATAGGGGGGGGGTATTTTTTATAGTACTTTTGCAGCGTCTTTTAACATCAGTACTATGAAGAAAAAAGTCTTACTTACATGTTTCATTGCAACGGTTGCCATAGTAGTGTCGGCTCAAGGTTTTACCATCACAGGTAAGGTCGTGGACGCTGCAACGAATGAACCGTTAATAGGAGTGAGTGTTTCCAACGCAAAATCGTATGCGGGGACCATCACGGATTACACCGGTGCATTCTCTTTGCAAGCCGACAAAGGGGATGTACTGCAATTCTTCTATGTCGGCTACCGCAGCGACAGCCTTCGCGTCAGCAGCAGCCAAAGTATCGTGATACGCTTGGCGGAAGAGGTACAGCAAATCGATGAGGTCGTCGTAGTCGGTGCGGCTATGAAGAAGTCCGACCTTACCGGTGCGATAGGCAGCGTCAGTGCCGAAGAACTGACTGACATACCTACGGTGAACCTCAACCAAGCATTGCAAGGAAAAGTAGCGGGCGTATTTGTAGTAAGCAGTCCGCAACCCGGCACCAACGCATCCATCAAAATTCGTGGTAACAACTCTATCTCATACGGCACGAACCCGCTCTATGTGATAGACAATATTATGATTGACGGCTCTGACATCTCTACCATCAATCCGAACGACATTGCCAGTATCGAAGTGCTGAAAGATGCCAGTGCTACCGCATTGTACGGTGCGCGTGCAGCAAACGGTGTCATCGTCATCACAACCAAAAAGGGACAGAAAGGCAAAGGAAAAGTAACCTACGACGGCTGGGTAGGTTGGAAGAACTTTGCCAATACGGTACCGACGATGAGCGGAAGAGAGGTATGGGATTTCCGTGTAAACGCCTTTATCAACGGCGAAATGGACACTTTCCGAGAGAAAAACCCGGGCAAAGACGAGGAGTACTTCCAGAATTACCGCGACTACTATATCAACCGGTATCTTGTTTGCGGCAGTTCACAAAGCGAAAAGTATTCCGATCCGAGGTTCATAGACACCAACAAGGCTTTTATGGACTGGGAGATTGCTGCCTACGAGGCCAATCAGACCTACAACTGGGTGGACGCTATCGCACAACAGGGCTTCTCACAGAACCACAATCTCACCTTTTCGGGGGCTACAGATGCAGCCAACTACTATCTTTCGTTTGGCCTCTCGGATGAGAAAGGACAAATCAAGAAAACCGACTATCGCCGTTACAACGGTAAGGTGAACTTGGACTTCAAGGTAAACAAGTGGCTGAAAGTCGGCACCAACAATTCGTTGGCATTCTCCCAGTCGAACCCGTTGGTACAGGACAACATGTACTTGCTGGCATTTCGGGCAAACCCGCTGTTCCCGATTACAAGCGACGAGTATTACATGTGGGATGGCAAGTTGGAGAGTCAAGCCTTCCACAACCCGTTGCGCTCGTTGGAAACAGTAACCAAAGATGTGGACAAGTTCCGCTTTCTCACTTCCGATTACATCAACATCAACCCCGTAAAAGGATTGGATATCCGTTCCACCTTCTCGTTTGATTTTGCGCAGCAGGAAAACAACACCTACTATGGTGTAGAGAGTACGGAGTGCCACGGCAGCAACACAGCAGGGCAAGCCACACAATACCGCACGCGTTCCATGAACTGGCAGTGGGACAACACCGTTTCTTACAACACAACGATACGAGAAAAGCACCGCATCGGGGCGATGGCAGGTATGAACATGTCCTACCACAGCGATAACTACAACACCATAACAGCCTTGGATTTCGGCAACGACTTGTTCACCTACAAGAGCATACAAAGTGCTACCGACAAAGAGCATTCTTCCTTCTATTCAGGCTACACCTCCTATTCACTGATGTCTGCCTATTTGCGGCTCAATTATGTATATGACTCACGCTACTATGTTACCCTTACCGGTCGTGCGGATGGCAGTAGCAAATTCAGCCAAAACAACAAGTGGGGGTATTTCCCGTCTGTGGCTTTAAGTTGGAACATAACAGGCGAGCAATTCATGAAAGACCAGCATGCGGTTGATAACCTCCGCCTGCGCTTGGGCTACGGATTAGTCGGCAACCAGAATATCCCGAACTATAGTTACTACACCTTATTCTCACCGACTACCACATTGGACAGTTACATCTTGCGAAACAGCGGCGTTTACGGGAATCCCAATTTGAAATGGGAAACGCAGAAGCAAGCAAACATCGGTCTTGATATGGGCTTTTGGCACAATCGCATAGATATGACCTTGGACTACTTCTATACACGGAATGAGGACTTGCTCATGCAACGCAGTTTGGCGTCTTCCTATGGCTATTCATACATGATAGACAATGTAGGTTGTCTGGAAAACCAGGGGGTGGAGTTCACTTTCAATTTGGAAGCCATCCAAACCAAGGATTGGAATTGGAACATCGGTTTCAACCTCTCGCACGATAAGAACAAAATTATCTCGCTCTACGACAATGTGGATGCCATCTATAGTTCCTCAGGTACTTCTATTAACCGTTACGGTAATTTATTCGTCGGTCAGCCGCTGAACAACATCTATGTATATGAGTTTGACCATATCATGCAGGATACGCCCGAAGACTGGGAGTATGTGAACAGCATGGACTTCGGTGGTACAACGGTTATGCCGGGGGATATCATTCCGAAAGACCGCAACGGCGACGGAAAAATCAGTGATGCAGACAAATATGTCTATGGCAAAACCGACCCGATTATCTACGGCGCATTACAAACCGACTTGAGTTGGAAAGGTATTACCCTGCAGGTGATATGCAACTATTCCTATGGCGCACACAAGGTAAGTTCCCTGTATGAAAGTCTGATGTCCTCCACCGGTACATCCGCTACGCACACAGACAATCTGAACAGTTGGTCGCCCACCAACACCAATACCAACATACCCCGCGCTTACTATACGACCTCCGGAAAGAGCCGTTATTCATTGAGTTCCGTGGATTTGGGCATTCAAGATGCTTCGTTTTTCAAGTTGTCGGCGGTAACGCTGTCGTATGATTTCCCGCGCACTTGGATGAACAAGATACACTTCGACCATATCCGCGTTTACTTCACGGGCAACAACTTGGCTTGCGCCACCAAATACAAGGGCTACGACCCGGAAAGCGGCGATGACTATCCGTCATCCCGCACCTATGTCGTAGGCTTAAACATCGGATTCTAAAGGGAACTTCTATAAATTCTTACGATTATGAAAAGAGTACAAATCATATTCCTATCCATTTTGGCGGTAATGGTATCTTCTTGTGATGACTTCCTCACACAAGATCCTCAAAACAGCCTGTCCATTGAGCAGATTTTTGCGGACTTGAACAACATACAACCCTACCTGAACAACATCTACTACGATTTCCGTGCCGTACACTCCGACCGTGCAGGCTTCTACACCCGTATGGGAACGGATGAGATACGCATTGGCGATTGTCAATGCCAGATTGCCAACGAGGGTGCATTGAACTACTACAATGGACTTTACAACACAGAGAACACCTGCATTGCCTCAATGTGGAAGTCGCGTTGGCCGGTAGTGGTGCAGTCGGCACAAGCCATCGATGCCTTGGCGGGAAGAACGGGTACTGACGACAAGGAGCAACAGACGATAAACTTCTATATCGCGCAGGCAAAGTTCTACCGCGGAGCCGTGCTGTTCGAATTGGCACAATACTGGGGCGCATTGCCCTTAACCCAAGTGGAGAACGGCTCGATTATCCTTTCCGCCCGCAAGACGATACAAGAGACTTACCAACAGATTGTAACCGACTTGGAAGCTGCAGCCGCAGAGCTGCCCGTAAAGCGGCAGGAGGATGGGCGTATTCCTACGGCGTGGGCGGCAAAAGCCATGTTGGCGCGTGTGTATATGTCCGCACCCCAAGAGTCCGGATACCAATCATGGCAAAAGGCCTCGGATGTCCTGCAAGAGATTATAGATAGCAAGGTATATCAATTGATGCCCAACTATTCGGATTTGTGGGATCCTGCCGTTAGTTGCACGGATGAGGCTATATTTACGCTGTATTTCAACAATGTATGGCCGGACTTGGCTGTTATGCAGTGGTACACAGGTTCACGCGCTGTATCCGGCAAGACGACTTGCCCCTTTGGCGGCTATGAATTGGTCTTGCCTACCGAATGGGCTTATAGCAAGACAACCCAAGGCGGTGTTTGGGAAGAAGGCGACTTGCGCTACGACGAGACGATTCGTACCGACTTTACCTACAAGGGGCAAAAGGCGGTGGCGGTTGCTGGCTTTGGCGATGACCAATTAGACCCTCACATCAAAAAGTACGAAGACAATCGTATAGAAGATGTTTACTCCATCTGGTACGCCGGCAAGAATATCTATTACTTACGCTATGCCGATGTGTTGCTGTTGCAAGCCGAATGCAAAGCCCAATTAGGGAAAGAAGATGAAGCCGTTGCACTCGTCAATCAAGTGCGCAAGCGTGGATTCGGAGAAAACTGGACAGATGCCCAAGCGTGGACTTCGTATAGTATCGAAACGCTTATGGATGAGCGCACACGCGAGTTCTGCTGCGAGGAATGGCGTAGAATAGACCTGAAACGCAGCGGGTTATTCATTGACCGAGTAAAAAAATACAACAAGTGGGCCAAGGAGAACAACACATTGGATGAGCATCATTTACTCTATCCGTTCCCACAAACAGAAACCAAAATCAACCCCAATCTCTCGGGCGTACAAAATCCGGGCTATTGATTGAGGATGTAAATAGCAATAATAACTCTTAAATTTTTTGCAGTATGAAAAAAGTATTTCTATTTGCAGCAGCCTGCCTGACATCCCTGATGATGCAGGCGGCGATTACTCCTGTTACATGGCAGGCAATGTCTGATCCTTTTGTAGGCGGCACACCCGCTATGGCAGCGCGCAGTTTTATCTATGGCGATTACAACAACGATGGTTTGTTGGATGTCTTTGTGTATGGGGGCTCTTCGGCATCGGACGCAACGGCGCAATTATGGAAAAACACAGGCAACGGCACTTGGGAACAAGTAGAACTGCCGTTCTGCGTCATCACGATGTATCTGGCATGTGCCACATGGATTGATTACAACAACGACGGGTATCTGGATCTTGTTTGCACCGGCACATCCGATGGTGTATTCAACAGCACATTGGTGTTGAAGAACCTTGGAGCGAACAGCGATGATATTTTCGAAGAAGATAGCGACAATTTCCTCTATGGCACCAACTGTGAAGGAGCCGACTATTCGAATATCATGCTTACTCCCCTCGATTACGACAATGACGGTTGGACGGATCTTCTGATTAATGGCATGGCAGACGGCTTGTGGGATGGTACGCATAGTCGTATGGTTGCCATCTATCACAATGACCACGGTGTATTCTCCTTGGATAAGTCGGTAGCCATCGGTTCGGAGACATTTATACCCATCAATGGCGGTATGGCAACCCTCGGCGATATCAACAACGATGGGTATGTGGATGTCCTTGTTTCCGGTTACCAAGACGGCGAGGGCAACGAGAATGTTACTTTCTTGTATATCAATAATCAGAAAGGCGGGTTCACCCAAGTTACAGGGATTCCGTTCCAAGGTGCTTTCAATGGTGCAGGATTAATCATGGATCTCAACAACGACGGATATATGGATATCGTGGAATACGGTCGCGATATCAAACAGAGTTGGGCAGATTTTGCCAATGTCTTCCTCAATAATGGCGATGGTACCTTTTCGAAAGTAGCAACACCGGGTATCCCGGGTGGTGGCGGAATCTGCACAACAGGAGATATCAACAACGACGGTTTCATTGACTTTATCTATGCCGGTTGGCCGAATCAGATGTATTGCTACAGCAATGGTGACGGCACCTTTACAACGCAATCCTATACCGACACCAAGATAGATATTATGTCCGCTCGTAGCGGGTCGGTCAATCTTGTGGATTTGAACGGTGACAATGTGTTGGATGTGGAACAAGGAGGCTACAGCAACGCTATCGGTGATTTCTGCGGTGGTTTACTACTAAATGCCGGAACGACCAACGCGGCTCCATCAGCACCTGACAATCTGCAACTTGTCAAAGAGGACGACAAAGTAACGCTCACATGGAATGCGGTTACCGATGATGACAAGACCCCCGCTGTGGCTATGCGCTACAATGTGTATGCCAAGACGGCTGACGGCAAAGTGTTCTGCCTCACGCCTGCAGAGCCGGCTACGGGGAAACAGAAAGTAGCAGGGGGTGTGCCTTACTACTTGAATACGACCTCCTACACCTTCCATTCAACCGAGTTCGTAGAGTTCGGTGTACAAGCGATAGACGGTTGCTACGCCCCCTCGGCTTTCACCTCAATAGCCACAGGGACGGACAATGTTCGCATGGATACCCAAGCCGCTATCCACAAGCACATTGAAAACGGTCAATTGTATATCCTGCGCAACGGCAACAAATACACCGTAACAGGACAAAATGCACAATAATGTATAGAGCCTTTCATATTCTATTCGCACTTACACTGGCACTCAGTGTGAGTGCGAATACCTACACCGCAGGTCCCTGGCAGTTGGAGGTGGCGACTACAAATGGTCAAGTCTCCCTTTCTAAGAACGGCACGCCACTGCTGAAAAACAGTTGTGCCGTCGTGCGAATCGGCAATACCGATTATCGATTATCCAACCAAACGACCTGCCGTATTACGGAATCTGACCTGTCGGATGCTTTCGGTACAGGCAAACAGATTGCCATTGTCTATACCCTTGCAGATACCACGATAACCCAAACCTACAATCTCTACTCCACGCTCGACTATATTATTACCCGCGTACAGATTGACGCACCGGTGGTGATACAGTCCAATTACATAGCACCGATTGCCTCGAATAGTGCTGTAGTGCCTTTGCCTACAGGGGATTTACGCGACCTGTTTGTTCCGTTTGACAACGATGGCTGGGTGTCGTATAATTCCTATACCTTTGGCAATAATGTTACCAGTAACGAGGTGGGGCTGCTTTATAATGCAGTTACCCGCGACGGCTATGTCATCGGCTCCATCGAACATACCGATTGGAAGACCGGCATCATAACCCAAACGAATTCCAACGGCAGCGTTTCCTCGATTACAGCCTATTGCGGACATACGAATGAGTGGACACACGATGTATTGCCGCATGGTGCTCTCCGTGGTAAAAGCATTGCATCTGCTCCTATCTTCGTGGGGCGTTTCGCAGATTGGCGGACTGCTATGGAGACCTACGGTGATGCCAATGCCATTGTAGCACCGAAAGCCAAGTGGGACAAAGGGAAGCCCTTTATTTGGAACTCGTGGGGAGTACTCATGAAAGAGTGCAACTATGCCAAAGCCGCCCAAAATGCGATATTCATTGCGGACAGTTTGGTTACACGCGGCTATCACAACGATGGGACGGTGTATGTGGACTTGGACTCGTGGCACAACTTGAGTGCTGCGCAAGAAACGACTTTCACAACGACTATCTGCAATCCGCGTGGACTAAAGACAGGTCTGTATTGGTGCCCATGGAGCGATTGGGGTAAAAACGGAGATGTGCAAGTGCCGGGAGCCCCCGAATACACTTACAAAGATATTTGGCTTTATGCCAATGGTAAGCCGATTGAGAGAACAGAAGGGGCTTATAGTTGCGATCCGACACACCCCGGCACCAAGAAGCGTGCGGAAGCCGAGTTCAAGAAACTGCATGCAAACGGTTATGAGTTCCTCAAAATAGATTTTATGACGCACGGCATCTACGAGGCAGACTCTTGGTACGACACAACCATTACAACCGGTATGCAGGCCTATAACTATGGTATGCGGTATTTGGATAGTTTAGCGGATGGTATCTATCTGAATCTCAGTATAGCTTCCCTGTTCCCTGCCAACTACACGCAAGGTCGTCGTATTGCTTGTGATGCATGGGGATCATTGGGAGATGCCAAATATGTACTCAATTCCACGACCTTTGGCTGGTGGCTTGACCATGTTTACTCTTATAATGACGGCGATGAATTGGTGTTCAAAAACCAAACCGAAGCCGTTAATCGGATTCGGCTTATCTCCGGACTTATCACGGGAATCCCTTGCTTGGGAGATGATTATTCCAATTATGGCGATGATATTGCAAAGAAGCGTGCAAAGAAACTCCTGAATAATCCCGAGTTGATGCAGATGGCACGCGAGACGAAAGCATTCCGCCCTATGGGAACGACCTCCGGCACGGATTGCGCAACGATGTATTACACCAAAGTGGCAGACACCGCTTTCGTGGCGTTATTCAATTTCACAACGGTTCGCACCACTTACAGTTTTGCCATGACCGATGTGGAGATGCTAGCGGGTACGCCCTATACCGTGAAGGAACTGATGGATAAAAAGACCTATACATTCACCGACTCGGTGTCTATAAACATGCGTCAAAACGCGTTGGTACTGAAGATATATCCTTACGACCCTGCGGCCGTTGAAGATACTTATTCGTCATCGACCGACAAGACGCAAAAGTTCATTATGCAGAATCAACTCTACATTCGTCGTAGCAACCAAGTGTACAACGCGTTGGGACAACCGGTAAAAGTGCAGTAGCACGACGGCTTTCTAAGCGTATAGGCTATGGATTCGTATGAATATGTAAATTACAAATCTAATAACAAACAAGTAAAATGAAAAAGCATTTCTTCTTTGTAGCGTTTGCCCTATTAGGTGCATCGCTGCTTCAAGCGGCCGGCAATCCGGCGACATTTACAAAAATAGCCGATCCTGTCAAGGATGGGGCTCTGCCCACGGCAGGTATAACGAGTGCCGTTACCATTTTTGGGGATTACAACAACGACGGTTTGTTGGATATTTTCTATGTGGGCGGTGAGGATGTATATAACACACATATCGGATTGCTCAAGAATAACGGGAACAGTCAATGGGAACCCGTTGCTCTCCCCACAGACGCCACGCCCTTGGCGCAAGCCTCTGCTATATGGATAGATTATAACAACGATGGGTATCTCGACTTGATTGTATCGGGGCTTAGCGCAGACAGCACCTCTACGATGTACGCGTTAAAAAACTTAGGCGGTGATAATGGCTTTGCCATAGACACCACCTGTAGTTTCGGTTGGGGCGTATATCATGAAAATAACAATATTCAAGGTATGTCCGTCATAGATTACAACAACGATGGTTGGATGGATTTCGTTATCACCGGCACACCCAGTAGTTGGGATATGTGTTGGGATTGGCGTTGCACCGCTATTTACATCAACCAAAAGGGATACTTTAGCAAGGATCAAAAATACACTTCTTTCAACAAACGCAATGGCAATGTCTTCGTATGTGATGCCAATAGCGACGGGTTATTCGATGTATTCAACACGGGTTATGGCGATAATGGTCTGGGTTATGGTGCCAATGGGCACCTGAATACGGGCGATGGATTCTCTAACTTTAGTGGCGTAACTTTCCTAGGTTATTCAGGTTGGGCAGCACCCGTAGGGGCAGCCTTCTCCGTAGATGTAAATAATGACGGGTTGCAGGATATTATTCAAATAACACGCAATCCTGCTGATAGTTGGTCAAACTATGCCGCTGTTTGGCTCTATGATGGCACAACCTATTCACAAAAGCAGAATTGCGGCATCACGGGCGGTGATGCTATCGTGTCGGTAGGGGATGTCAACAACGATGGCTACCTTGATATTTTCTATAGCGGCTACCCGAATGTGCGTTTGGCATACGGCAACGGGGACGGGACATTCACCGAGTGCGCCTTTACGGATGACTTAGCCGAATTAGGCAGTCGGGGCGGTATGATAAATTTAGTGGATTTCAATGGCGATAATCTGTTGGATATTCAGGCCAACGGCTATAACGGCACGAAGGGAGGTTATTGCAATGCTTTGGCAAAGAATGTCAGCACGGATATGACCAACGAGGCTCCTACGGCTCCAACCAATCTCACGATAACCACCACCGACAAAGGCTACAAACTCACATGGGAAGCCGGTACGGATGACAAGACCCCCACAAAAGCATTGCGCTATAATGTCATTGCAACAACGGACGATAACAAGGTATTTGCCATCAATCTGGCAGACCTGAATACCGGCAAACAGAAAGTAGCCGGAGGCTATACGGCGTATCTCAACACCTTGTCCTACGAGATGTATTCACAGGAGTTCACCACTTTCTATGTACAGACGATTGACGGTGCCAATGCAGGTTCTGAATTTGTATCCAAGAAAGTGGATAAAACCCCTACGGCTTATGACGAAGTAAATGCGACCCCTATCGCCAAGAAGATAATCCGCAACGGACAGATGTTTATTCTGAAAGACGGTAATTACTACAACGCCTTGGGTACTTCTGTGAAGAACTTATAATTCCGACCCTAAGAATGATTTGCACCTCACGATTTAAAAGTGTCGTTATTCTCCTTTGTGGTATCGCCACCGCCTCTTGTTCCCGAGGCGGTTGGCGTACCCTTTTGATTGACAGGAACACGCCAGTTGTAGTTGTTGACGGAACACCTTATCATTTGAATTCTGCCACACACTACCAACGGACACAAACGACCTTCTCTAACGCCTTAGGCTCCGGAGAAGAAATACATATTACAGGGGCCGTGACTTCCTCTGTTTCCTTTGAGCAAGTTTATTACATTCCGAAGGATGCACCCTATTTCCTGACACGCCTGACGCTCATTTCCGCAGAACCGATATCGTCCAACTATATCGCGCCGCTTTGCGTTGTTCCCCCTACAGACTTACTGCCGCAAGATAGTACGAACCGTGTACTCTTCGTACCGTATGACAACGACGAGTGGATTACCTACTCTTCCAACCTTTTCGGCGGTACGCAAAACAGTTACGAAGTCGGAGCGCTCTACTCTGCCACGACCCATCAAGGGCTTATCTTGGGCTCTATTGAGCATACGGATTGGAAATCGGCACTCACATCCACGACGGAGGCAGACGGCACCCTATCTGCCCTTACCCTCTATGCCGGAGCCGCCGACTCTATCACACGCGACAGTATTCCACACGGTGCATTGCGGGGGAAAACCCTTTCTTCACCGCTGATGTGGATCGGCAAATTCGATGATTGGCGCACGGGCATGGAAGTCTATGCAGACCAATGTGCCCGACACGCGCAACCTGCCAAACTATCGAACCCCGCCAAACCTTTTCTGTGGAACTCATGGGGCGTGATAGCGGGAAAACTCAATCGGGATAATGCCTTTCAGAGTGCCGAATTTATCTACACCCATCTCTACAAAAACGGCTTTCAAAACGAAGGCACCTGCTATGTCGGCTTGGATTCTTTCTGGGACCACATGAGCGAAGAGGAACTCACTGCCTTTGCCCACTACTGCACTTCGCATGGTATGCAAGCCGGTATTTATTGGACGCCTTTCGTGGATTGGAATACCCGTCCGAATCGTGAGGTTGAAGGGGCACCCGGGGTGCGCTATAGCGATATATGGCTGTATCGCAACGGGCGACCCGTCAAACGCAACAACGCCTGTGCCTTAGACCCTACGCACCCCGCTACGCGGGCGCGGGCGATTTACTACATGAATAAGTTTATCAACTGGGGCTATACCTATCTCAAGATGGACTTTATGATACACGGGGCTCTTGAGGCGGATTCGTGGTATAATCCCGCCATCACAACGGGGATGCAGGCCTACAACTATGGCATGCATTATTTGGACAGTTTGTCCGATGGTCGTCTGTTCCTCAATCTCAGTATAGCCCCCGTTTTCCCTGCCAACTATGCGCAAGGACGCCGTATTGCGTGTGATGCATGGGCAGGACTGAAAGATGCCAAATACACGCTAAACGCTACCACCTACTCGTGGTGGTTGGACCATGTCTATTCCTACAACGACGGAGATCATGTCGTACTGAAAGGACAACCCGAAAACATCAACCGGTTGCGTATTGCCTCATCGGTTATTACGGGTGCCTACTGCCTTGGCGATGACTTCAGCCAAAAGGGGGAAGAGGCTGCCAAAGAAAAAGCGGTGCGTTTAGCCACCAATCCGCTCCTGCTCGCTATGGCGCACGACACCAAGGCATTCCGGCCGGTATCTACTCCCATCGGCAACGAGCCTGCCAATGAGTACTACTACGCCACCCCGACTGCAACCTACCTTGCCTGTTTCAATTTCGACGACCAACCTCGTAAGGTAGAACTGCCGCTCAAGGATTTGGGCGTGCCGCACCCGACCGTCATCACGGAACTTTGGTCGGGTAGCGTTCTCCACGCTCAAGGCTCCACGCTCCATAGTACCATTCCCCCTCAGGATTGCTTTATTTACAAAATAGAAGATTAACCCAATAGAAGATTAACCCCCATTCCGTATGAACCGTTTCTTGCTTCTGTGCATAGCACTCTTGCCAATCAGTCTGTGGGCAAACACCACCATTCGCATCTCCACTGCCGAAACAGACCTCATTTATCGTGTAGGCGATAACCAGCGTCTTTACCAATGTTACTTGGGTGCAAAACTCCTGCACGAGGAGGACATTCCCTCATTGTCTCAAGGCACGGAGGCGTATTTAACGCATGGTATGGAAGACTATTTTGAGCCGGCATTGGATGTACGGCATGCGGATCACAACGCTTCTACACTCTTGCTCTATGTATCCCATTCGGTTACGGGAAACCGGACGGATATTACCCTGCGAGACCCTGTATATCAAACGACGGTCATCTTGCACTACCTCGTATTTCCGGAGGAGAATGTCATCCAGTCATGGACGACCATTACCAACAGTGAGAAGAAGCCCATTCATTTAGCCAAATATGCGAGCAGTATGCTGCATTTTCCGACAGGCGATTATTACCTAACTTCCTTTTCTGGCAACTGGGCACGCGAGGTAGAGCCCGCTACGGAACACCTGACTTTCGGCAAGAAGCAATTGGACAGCAAATTGGGAGCGCGTGTTAATCTGATGATGCCGCCCATGTTCCAACTCTCGATAAATGCGCCTGCTACCGAAACCGAAGGCACCGTTCTATTGGGTCAATTGGGTTGGACGGGTAACTACCGCTTTACTTTTGAGGTGATAGATGACAAGTCTTTGCGCGTTATCAGCGGCATCAATCCCTATTTCTCGGAATACGAACTCGCCAAGGGGGCCTCTTTCACCACACCGGAGTTCTATTTCACACTCTCCACGCAGGGGCTTGGACACGCCTCGCGCTCCCTGCACGATTGGGCGCGGCGTTACCAACTGCGCGACGGACAGGGGGAACGCCTCACTTTGCTCAACAACTGGGAGGCAACCTATTTTGACTTTAACGAAGACAAACTATGTTCGATCATAGAGGATGCCGCCAAATTGGGTGTGGACATGTTCCTGTTGGACGACGGCTGGTTCGCCAATAAATATCCGCGCAACAGCGATACGCAAGGGTTGGGGGATTGGCAGGAAAATACCGCGAAATTACCCCACAAAGTGTCCCACCTGATTGATGTTGCCAAAGCCAACCATGTGCGTTTCGGTATTTGGATTGAACCCGAAATGGTCAGCCCGAAATCCGAACTCTACGAGCGGCACAAGGATTGGGTAATTACGCTTCCGAACCGCGAGGAGTACTATTTCCGCAACCAGTTGGTGCTTGACCTCAGCAATCCCCAAGTACAGGACTTCGTCTTCGGAGTAGTGGACAACCTGATGACCGCCTATCCCGAGATTGCCTTTTTCAAATGGGACTGCAACTCGCCCATCACCAATATCTACTCCCCGTATCTCAAGGACAAACAGCAACATCTCTATGTGGACTATGTGCAGGGGTTGTACAAGGTATTGGACCGCGTACAGGCCAAGTATCCGAATCTGCCGATGATGCTCTGTGCGGGTGGTTCGGGGCGTATTGACTACAAGGCATTGCATTATTTCACCGAGTTTTGGGCGAGCGATAACACCGACCCCATACAACGGCTTAACATCCAGCACAGTTACTCTATTTTCTATCCTGCCAAAGCGATTTGTTGCCATGTAACCTCCTGGAATGGCGATACCTCCGTTAAGTTCCGTACCGATGTGGCAATGCAGGGCAAATTGGGCTTTGACATTCGCGTAAACGAACTCACGGCGGACGAGTTGGCGTATTGCCAAAAGGCGGTGGATACCTATCGCATGCTTCAGCCGTCCATTGGCGATGGCGACCTCTATCGCCTTGTTGATCCCCATAAGACCCAACACGCTGCCAATCTCTATGTGAGCAAGGACAAGCAACAGGCTGCCCTTTTCTCGTTTGATATCCATCCTTTGTACGATGAGCCGAATGCTTTTGTACGCCTTGACGGCTTAGACCCCGACAAGCAATACACCGTCACGGAAATCAACCGGATGCCCGACAAGCACAGTTCGTTTGCGTTTCACGGTCAGACTTACAGCGGCGATTATCTGATGAAAGTAGGGTTGCCCGTTCTTCAAGCCCAACGCCTCCAAAGTCATGTATTTCTGCTTCAAGCCCGCTGATAGTTGCGTGTATCCGAATAAAAGACTACCTTTGCGGTGCAATACTTTACGGCTCAATACTCAATAAGTAATCTAACTAATACCCGTTATTTATGAAACGCTTTGTTTGGTTCATAGTACTTATTTTCGGAGTTGCTTCCGCGTATGCGCGTGTACAATTGCCCGGGATCTATACCTCGCACATGGTGCTGCAGCAGCGCGCCGCCATCACCTTACAGGGTGAGGCACGCAAGCATAAAACCGTTACCTTTTCTCCCTCGTGGTGCGACACCACCTACACCGCTAAGGCGGATGCAAAAGGACATTTCACCCTACACTTCACCACGCCTCAAGCCGGCGGTCCTTATACCCTGCGCTTCTCGGACGGGCAAGTAACCCTATTGGAGGATGTGTATGTCGGTGAGGTATGGTTGGGCAGCGGACAGAGTAATATGGAAATGCCGGTGGCAGGCTGGGGCAAGATATTGAACTACCAAGAAGAGATTGCTGCGGCAGACTATCCGCTGATTCGCCTCTATCAGGTGCAACGCGCCACGGCAGTCAATCCTAAAACGCAGGTCCGTTCCACCTTGGGCGGTTGGCAACCTTGTTCTCCAACCTCCGTACCCGAGTTTTCGGCATTGGGCTACCGTTTTGCCCTCGAACTATACCGCCATCTCCATATCCCGATAGGCATTATCAACAGCAGTTGGGGCGGTACCCCTGCAGAGACATGGGTGTCCCACGAGGCTATTCGTCAAGTGATGGGCTTTGAGGAAGAGACGGCAATCGCCGAGAGCCTTCACTACGACTCTACGGCTCTGCGTCAGCGTTACGATGTGCTTTATCAGCAATGGTTGGATTCCGTGCGAATGGCAGACTTCGGGGCGCAAGGTTGGGAACAAACAGATATAGACGACCGGTCGTGGAAAGAGATGTACCTACCCGACAACTTCGACCGTGCCGAGTTGCCGAACTTTGATGGCGTTGTATGGTATCGCCGGCACATCTCCCTTCCGGACGCGTGGGTTGATAAGCCCGTTACCCTGCACTTGGCAGCCATAGACGATGAGGATAAGACCTATATCAACGGCCGCTTGTTCACGCAAGGCTCCGGTTGGGACCAACATCGTTGCTACCCTGTGCCGGCAGGCTGGTTTCATGCCGGAGACAACATCCTTGCCATTCGCGTCTTCGACCGAGGCGGTAATGGCGGTATCTGGGGTAAGGCGAACGAACTCTCCATAGTATGTGGCACGGATAGTATAAACCTTGCCGGTATGTGGAAATACAGCATCGGTTGCACCTTGGCGCAGATGCCCAAAGAGCCCCAGTCTCCTTTCGAGCCGCCGTATCCGAGTTGCCTGTACTGCGGCATGATAGCCCCCTTGACCGACTTTCCCATTGCGGGCATAATCTGGTATCAGGGCTGCAACAATGTGGGGCGAGCCGAGCAGTACAAGGCACTCTTCCCCACTCTCATCGCCGATTGGCGCAAACAGTTCCACCAACCGGATATGCCGTTCTATTTTGTGCAGTTAGCGAACTACCTGACGCCACAAGCCGTCCAGCCCTCTTCGGAGTGGGCGGCACTGCGCGAAGCACAAGATGCGGCTTTGGCACTACCCTACACATACAGAATGGTCAATATCGATCTTGGCGAAGCCTACGACATTCACCCCAAGAACAAACAAGAGGTGGCACGCCGCCTCGCCCTGTTGGCTTTGCACCACACCTACCGGTTGCCTGTGGCTTGTGCCGCACCGGAGTATGCGGGGTATCGTATTGTAGGCAGTCGTGTGTTGATTGAGTTGCAGTATCCCGATGGGGCAGCACCTTTGTTGAATCAAGACGCGGTGTCGGGCTTTACGATCAAAGGCTCTGACGGGAAATGGCGTGTGGCGCAAGCGCGGTGTATCGAAGGGCAGATAGAGGTGTGGAGCGATGAGGTGGCGTATCCGGTGGCTGTGCGCTATGGTTGGGCAGACAACCCGACTTGCACACTGCAAACCGCCGATGGCTTGCATGTAGCCCCATTCCGCACAGACCGCTGATTTGCATATATTCCCGAAAAGCGGTAATTTTGCAGCGTTTTAGAAATAAACCTGCATGAACTACCGGCAATTCTATCAGCAGTGGCACCCTTTTGCCTGCTTCAGCACACAGCAGGTAAAGGCGATTTATCCTGCTTTTAATCGGAGCAACTACATGCAGTGGCAGCGCAATGGCTATATTGTCTCGCTGCGGAAGGGGTGGTATGCGTTTGCCGACTACCCTGCAGCAGCCCGATTTCGCGTTCCTCAAGCAGCGTTGCGGAATAAGCGATATGCCGGCATTGCAGACGGCGTTGCAGGATAGGGTTGCGCATACCGATTTGTCGCTCAAGCAGCGCGACTTTGAGCATCTGCTCTTCGACCCGCACAAAAGCACACAGATTCTTCATTTCATGGAGATTCTGTTTCCGTAGGTACCTTATTTTTTAGGGGACTTCTATAAATTCCCCGTTTAGTAATAAATTATTCAAATCCGGGACTGTAAACACTTTTCAAAGCAATTTATAGAAGTTCCCTTGGGGAAGAAGGGCTTTGTTTAAGGCTCGTCTTTGTCGGTTGTTTGGTCGGGGGTTTGGGACTTGAGGCGCTGGTAGAGAATGGACTGGACGAAGATGTGAAAACGGCAGTAGATACGCGGCCTACCGGTATAGGGATCGATAGGCGCCTCGGCGTCTCCGTGGCGCAGTTGGGCGGCAAAACGCTCCTGCCAATATGCCAAACGCTCCGGGTCGCGACGCTCCTCCGCCGCCTGCAATGCCGCCTGTTGGAAGAGCGTGATCGTGCGCAATTCCGCTCCCTTTGGCGGGTTCTTGTCGTAATCGCGCGGGTGCAACACACAATACGCTTCGAGTGCACCCTCCGCTACCACATGACCGCGGTCGTCACGATACACCTTCTGGCGCAGAATGCCACCTCGCTTTTGCTTCTTGCTGAGCCGACCCGAAATAGAGGCGATAGGGTCAATGTAATTTACCGTTGCCATACTTTTTTCCTTTCTGTTTATAGGGTTATTATTGGGTTATTTTATGGATAATCTGCTTGTTGCGGCGTGGCGCGGAGTGGGTGTACTATGGGTGTGCTATGGGTGAGCCTTCGGTCATCTACTTATCCGAGTTGCTGACTAACCCGTTACTAACCCGTTACCAACCTATTACTAACCTGTTGATAACCTGTTAATTACCTGTTAATCACCCGTTAATCACCCGTTAACGACCCGTTAATCACCCGTTAATCACCCGTTAGCAACCCGATACTGACAGCGTGATTACAGGGCGCAAAGGTAGAGAAAAAAGCGCACCTACACAAAAAGAAATGTACGATTTACGGATTTACGAGGTACGATTTACGAATTTACAAGGTACGATTTACGAATTTACAAGGTACGATTTACGAATTTACAAGGTACGATTTACGAATTTACAAGGTACGATTTACGAATTTACAAGGTACGATTTACGAATTTACAAGGTACGATTTATGTACGATTTTGATTGGATTTTCGAATTTTCGTTGCTGCCGCAGGTGGGGCGAGCGCGTCTATGGTAAGACCCACTTCGTTCCCATGCAGCGGGGGAAGACCGCCCCACAACGATGCGAGCCGTGGTGTCTCCTAAGCGGCGTACGCGGTATGGTTGGGGAGGGAGGTGTTGGCGGTTGGGGAGGGGAGGATGGGCAGTTAGGAAGGAGGGG